>NZ_LIRK01000869.1 GCF_001419765.1 Streptomyces torulosus | reverse complement strand
TCGCCGAACGGTTCGCGCTGTTCGCCGAGTGTCTGCTCACCGGGGTGTGGATCGCGGTGGCCGCGCTGCCGCTCGTGACGTACCCCGCCGCGTTCGCCGCCGGGTCCCGGCATCTCCGCCGCCGTACCGCCCATGTGGGCGGCGGACTGCGCGAGTTCGTGGCCGACTTCCGGGCGGCGCTGCGCGGCGGGTGGCTCGTCGGGCTCGCCGGCTGGGCCGCACTCGCGGCGGTGTGGGTCGACGTCCAGGCCGTACGCGCCGGGATCCCGGGCGGGCCGCTGGTCGGCGCCGTCGGTGTCCTCGCGCTGATTGGCGCCGCCGTCACGATGCTGCGCGCGGCGGCGGTCTGGGAGCCCGGCGCCGCCTGGCGGGCTCTGCTCGGGGCGGCCGGGCGCCGGACGGCGCGCGATCCCGCCGGGTCCTTCCTCGTCGTCGGCGGACTGGCCGTGGTCGCCTGCTCCGCCTGGTTCACCGCCCCGCTGGCGGTCCCGGTCCTCGGGGCCGTCGCCGCGGCGGCCCTCGCCGTGGAGGAGCGGTACCGGCGCCGCCGCTGACCCAAGGCGGTGCCTCGCACAAGGTCGGCCCCCCGGGCGCCGCACCTCGCTCTGTCATGCCCCTGACCACCCCGCACGCAAGACCTCCCGTACGGAAAGGAAAGGCCATGTCCCCCATCGACCGCAGGTCCCTGCTCAAGGCGGCCGCCGTCGCCGGAGCCGCCGCGCAGTTCAGCTGGGCGCTAGGGAGTACGACCGCCCAGGCGGCACCGAGAGCCGAGACCGCGGAGGCGGAACCGGTCACCCTGGACTGGCTGGAGGACGGCGGCCTCGGAGCCGCGCCCGGCTCCACCGTGGGCGTGCCCTGGCCGAAGGGCGCGTACGAGAAGGAACAGTCGTTCTCCTTGAAGGACGCGGACGGCAAGGAGATCCCCGTCCAGTCCTGGCCCATCGGCTACTGGCCCGACGGCTCCCTGAAATGGACCGCGCACGCGGTCGGCGCGGGCGCCGGCTCCGGCAAGCTCACCCTGACCGCGGGCACCCCCGCCGCTCCGGCGAAGAAGGTCACCGTCGACAAGCGCGGCGGCACCATCGACGTGTCGACCGGCGTCATCACCGCCAAGATCGGCAAGAGCGGCTCCACCCTCGTCAAGTCGGTGCTGCGCGGCTCCACCGAGGTCGCCCGCACCGGCCGCCTCGTCCTGCTGCGCCAGCCCGAGATCGAGGACGGCGACCAGGGCACGGTCAAGTACGAGCGCTTCGAGAGCGTCATCGACGAGGTCGAGGTCGAGCAGGAGGGCCCCGTCCGTGCCGTGGTCCGCATCGACGGCAAACACCGCAAGGGCGGCCGCAGCTGGCTCCCCTTCTCGGTCCGCCTCTACTTCTACGCGGGCGCCGAATCGTTCCGCATGATCCACACCATCACCTTCGACGGCACCCAGGAGCCCGGGAAGGCGAGCGGCGACTTCATCCGCGGGATCGGCGTCCGCTTCAAGGTCCCGATGCGTGACGCCGCGTACGACCGGCACATCCGCATCGGCGGCGAGGGCACCGGTCTGCTCCGCGAGGCCGTCAAGGGCGTCACAGGACTGCGCCGGGACCCCGGCTCGGCCGTGCGCACCGCCCAGTTCGAGGGCAAGAAGCTGCCCGACCCGGCCACGTGGGACCAGCGGGTCACCACCCGCCTGCAGTACATCCCCGAATGGGGCGACTACACCCTCTCCCAGCTCTCCGCCGACGGCTTCTCGGTCCGCAAGCGGACGAAGAAGGGCCACGGCTGGATCCCGGCGGGCGGCGGCCGCCGGGCCAGCGGCTTCGGGTACGTCGGCGGGGCGAGCGGCGGGTTCGCCGTCGGCCTCAGGGACTTCTGGGAGAAGTTCCCCGCGCAGCTCGACATCCGGGACGCCCACACCGACGAGGCCGAGGTCACCATGTGGCTGTGGTCTCCCGAGGCACAGCCCATGGACCTGCGCTTCTACCACGACGGCATGGGCCAGGACACCTACCCCGAGCAGCTCGAGGGCCTCAACATCACCTACGAGGACTACGAGCCCGGCTTCGGCACCCCCTACGGCATCGCCCGCACCAGCGAACTCCTCTTCTGGGCCCATGAGTCGACGCCCGCCGCCGACGCCATGGCCCGGCAGGTCGAGGCGGTCCGCACACCCCCGCAGCTCGCCGCGCCGCCCAAGCAGCTCGTCAAGGCCGGTGTCTTCGGCAAGCTGTTCTCCCAGCCGGACCGCTCCACCGCCGCCAAGGCGAAGATCGAGGACCACCTCGACTTCCTCTTCACCTACTACAAGGACCAGGTGGAGATGCGCCGTTGGTACGGCTTCTGGGACTACGGCGACATCATGCACAGCTACGACCCGAGCCGCCACCAGTGGTGCTACGACGTCGGCGGCTACGCCTGGGACAACTCCGAGCTCTCGCCCGACCTGTGGCTGTGGTTCGCGTACATGCGCTCCGGTCGCGCCGACATCTTCCGCTTCGCGGAGGCCATGACCCGGCACACCGGCGAGGTCGACGTCTACCACCTCGGCAAATGGGCCGGACTCGGCACCCGCCACGGCGTCCAGCACTACGCCGACAGTGCCAAGCAGCAGCGCATCGCCAACACCACCTACCGCCGCTACTACTACTTCCTCACCGCCGACGAACGCGTCGGCGACCTCATGCACGCCAACGTCGACTCCGACGAGACGTTCCTCGTCCTCGACCCCATCCGCAAGATCCGCACCGAGCCGTACACCCCCGACCGCAACGCCCTGTCGATCGGCTTCGGCACGGACTGGTCGGGCCTGGTCTCCGCGTGGCTGACCGAGTGGGAGCGGCGCGGGCCGAAGTGGGAGAAGGCCAAGGCGCGCGTGCTGTCGACCATGGAGACCATCGCCGCCCAGCCCAACGGCTTCGTCCAGGGCACCGGGCTGTACGACCTGGACACCGGGAAGTTCGCGGTCGCCGAGAAGCCGGTCGTCGGGGTCTCGCACCTGTCGGCGATGTTCGGCCTGGTCGAGATGTGCGCCGAACTCATCGACCAGATCGACATGCCCAAGTTCAAGGAGGCGTGGCTGGACTACTGCCGCTACTTCAACGCCACGAAGGCCGAGCAGGCCGCCCGCTACGGCTCGAACTTCGGGACGCTGCTCCTCTTCCAGGGGCACTCGCGGCAGGACGCCTACGCGGCCGTGCAGTTGGGCGACGACAAGCTCGCCGCCCGCGCGTGGCGGCAGTTCTACAACAGCGCCGACACCTGGGACTACAAGGAGTCCACCGACTGGTCCACGAAGAAGGTCGAGGGGCCGACGGGGCTCGTCCCCGGCAGCGAGGCCGCGTGGGTGTCCACCAACGCGACCGCCCTGTACGGGCTGGCGGCCATCCAGAACCTCGCGCTCGTCGGCGACAAGATGCCATGACGCTCCGCTGAGGAACCGGGGGACGGGGGCACCTTGGGGGG
>NZ_LIRK01000868.1 GCF_001419765.1 Streptomyces torulosus | reverse complement strand
CCTTTCCGGTCACAGCACTGGACCCCACTCCCGGCGCGGGCTCCGGTCAGCCCGCGCCGGACGGGGTGTCGGGCACCGGGGCAGGGCGGAGGACCGTCAGTGAGTTCTCCCGGCGTGCCGTCATCGCGAAGGGGAACCTGTCGACCTCCAGGCAGAGGTCGATGTCGTCGGGGTGGTATCCGCTGCGCAGCCCGGCGGCGAGGTCCGCCGCGGCGCGGGACGTCCTCGCGCGGTGCACGTACGGGGCCGCCTCGACGCCGTCCCCCGCCATGCGTCCGCCGATGTACTCGGCGCAGGCCAGGTCCTCGTCGGCGCGGCCCTCCTCGCCCGTGACGACGAAGGTCACCGGGCCGGAGGCCCGTTTCCGCAGGTAGCGCGCGGTGGGGCCGGCCACGACGAAGCTCGCGCAGAGGACCAGTGGGGAGTCCGCGACGGCGAGCGCGCCCACGGTTCCGGCGGTCGTCTTCTGCACCAGCGTGCGACCGGCGAGGTCGTGCCCTTTGAGCAGGGCGGGCGAGTTCACCGCGTCGAAGCCCTCCGCCGGGGGACCGTCCTTGAGGGCGAGCCACCCCGGGCGGCTCTCCTTCAGGGCGAGCGCCTCGCTCTCCGTCGAGGCCAGGACGATCTTCTCGACGCCGAGCGAGAAGGCCCAGGCGGCCACGGTGAAGGCGCGCATGACGTCGATGACGACCGCGACGCGGGGGACGCCGGTCAACTCCGGGATTCCCACGAAGTGATGATCCATCGGACCATGATGCCGTGCCCGCCGGGGATGCCCTGCCCGCCGTCCATCCATGCCCGCCGTGGATGGCGTATCCCCGCCCCGGGCGCCGGCGTCGGCTGGGGTTCCGCGCGCTTCAGCCGGTGTGCGCCGGCTCGGCGGGCTCCTGCTCCGTCGCGTCGTTGGCGTGGGTGAGGAAGTCGTCGACCATGCGGTGGAAGAGGCCGGCGAGCTGCCGGAGTTCCTCGGGCGACCAGTCCGCCAGGGCCATCTGCATGCCGCGGACACCGGCCTCGCGCACACGGTCGATGGCCTGCTGCCCGGCCGGGGTGAGTTCGATGCGCTGCGCGCGGCGGTCGTCCGGGTCGGGGACGCGGCTGACGTAGCCGGACTTCTGCAACTGCTGCACCTGGCGGGTGACGTGGGAGGCCTCGACACCGAGACGGTTGGCCAGCTCCCCCGGGCGCATCGGCTCGGAGTCGGCGATCTGCCGCAGGAGCGCCACGGCGGCGCGGTCCAGCGGGACGCCGGCGAGGCTCATCAGACGCTCGTGCGCCCGGGCCCGGGTGCTGAGGTAGGTGATGCGGGTGAGGGCACGCTCGATCTCGACCACCTCCGGGGAAGCGGGGTCGAGGGGCAGCGGTGAGGGGGACATGGGACCCCACTTTACCATATGGTTGCCTGACTCAAGTAAGTTCACCGCGGCATCCCTGGTCAACCCCCCGACCCGAAGCAGCGCGCCGATCGCCTCGCCTCACCGGCCAACGCCGCGGACACCGCCGATCTGACGGGGATCGCCCCGGCCTTCGTGGTCACCGCCGAGTACGACCTCCTCAAGGCGGAGGGCGTCGCCTACGCCGACCGGCTCCGTACGGCCGGGGCGCTGGTCGGCCACCACGACGTCACCGGCGCCGATCACGGCTACGACGCCGACGACGAGGGCAAGGCCCGCGAGGTGTACCCGCTGATCGCCGAACACGTGCGGCGTGCCCTCACCGGGAGAAAGGCGTCCTGACGCATATCCCTCCGCGTCACATGGCCCGGCCGCGCAGGGGTACGCGGACCGCATGAATGACGGCAAGGCAGGCAAGGCACCAGATCCCAAGGAGAGGGCCGAGCAGGCGGAGGCGGCCGAGGAGGCACGCGCCGCCGCTCGTCCCTTCAGTTATCCGCATCCCGAGCGGCGCGCCGGGGTGCGCGCCACGCGGCACATCAGCCGGGAACAGGCCGACGCGGACAGCGTCCCCGGCGTACCGGGCGGCTACGGCAGCACCGGCGGCGATCAGGCGGGCGGTCGCGGCACACCTCGTCCGGGTGACGACACGGCGGACGAGTCCGGCGTGACCGATGTCGTCTCGGGACGTGAACCGCAGGCTGATCGGGGAGGTGAGGAGCGGTAGGTACCTCGAAGACGGTCGCGGGGCGGACGCGGGGGCGGGCGGGACCCCCGGTGATCTCCGCCGGGCCGCGACGACGATACTGGCAGGCGCACGTGCCCCTGCTGCCCGATGGACTCATGCCTGCCTCCCCCACAGCCCGTCCCACGACGCCTCCCACGGTGTGGCCGGCGCGCGGCCGCCACGTCGGACCCGACGCGGAGGACGTCCTCCGCCACACCCTGCGCCGGCTCAAGGACAACCGGACCATCGACGACTTCCTGGAACTGCCCGACCCCGGGGGCGATTCCCCGGAGCGTGTCTTCCAGGCCCGCTGGCGGGTCGCCGGCGAGGTGACGGTGCGCGCCCGGCTGAGCCTCGCGCCGGATCTCGGCGCCGGGCGGGAGTGGACGATCGTCGCGGAGGCGGAGGAGCCGTGGGACCCGGCGTGGCCCTCCCCCGTCACCCGGTTCTGGCCGGAGTACGGCGACTGGGACCACGACGCGGCCACGGGCCTGTCGCTGAGCCGGATCAACGCCCTGCCCGAGGACGACAAGGACGCCCGCCGTCTCCTCAGGGACGCCGGGCACGCCGGATGGTGCGTCCACGTCGTCGTCCACGAGGCCATGAGCACCGACGAGCGCGGCCGGCTGCCGCTGGCCCGGTGGCTGGCGCCGAGCCTGCGGCACCGCGTGGTGGAGCACCGTGCCGCCCCGCACCAGCTGCGGGTGGTGAACTGGGCGCTGCGGGAGTTCGACCTGGAGATCCCGCGCGGCGGCGCCGTCGTACTGCCCGGCAGACCCGCGCCCGCCGACCTCGACGCCGGGGAGTTCTCCGTACGCGCGGTGTTCCTGGACGGTTCGGAGCCGACCGACCTCATCGCGGCGGTGACGCGGTTCGCCGCGCTGCCGCGGCCCCTGCCGGACGGCGCGGACGCCGCCCTCACCGCGCTGCGGGAGGAGTGGCATCTGCTCACGCTGGAGGAGGAACTCGTCCGCGAGCGGAAGCTGGTGGCGATGTACGCCGAGGCGCTGGAGGCCATGACGCAGTCCCGGGACCTGTACCGGGAAGCGGCCGAACGTGCGCACGAGGCGCTCGCCGTGTACCGCGAGTCGGCCGCGGCCGCCCCCGCCGAGCAGCAGCCGTCCGCGACGCAGTCGACGTCCCCCTTCCAGCAGCTGACGCGCACACTGGAACGCCTGAAGGGCGGCCCCAGAACCTGGCGCCCCGACCCCGCGCCCCGGCCCGGCGACGGCGAGAGCCAGACCTCCGCCAGGCCGGAGACGACGGAACCCTAGGCTCCCTCGCGCCTCGCGCTGCGCCGCATGCAGCGCGAGGTACTCGGGCAACCGCGTCCCCGGACGCGGCTTGCTCAGGTATGGAAGCCAGGCATCGACAGGTACTTGAGCTGCTGGTACTCGTGGAGGCCCTCGGGTCCGCCCTCGCGGCCCAGGCCGGACTGCTTGATCCCGCCGAAGGGTGCCGCGACCTCGGAGACCAGGCCGCGGTTGATACCGACCATTCCGGCTTGCAGCCGGGCGGCGATCCGCCGGGCGCGGTCGATGTGGGAGGTCATCACATACGACGCGAGGCCGTGCTCGGTGTCGTTGGCCACCGCTATGGCCTCGGCCTCGGTGGAGAAGCGGTGGATGGCGGCGACGGGACCGAAGACCTCCTCGTGCATGATCGCGGCGTCGGCGGGGACATGGTCCAGCACGGTCGGCGCCGCGTAATGGCCCGGCCCGTCGGGAATGTCCGCCTCCGCGACGACGACGGCACCACGGGCGACGGCGTCCTCGACGAGATGGCGGACCTTGTCCACTGCCCGGTGGTCGGCCAGCGGGCCGAGCCCGGTGTCCTCCCGGTCCGGTGCACCCACCCGGATGGCGGCGATCCGTTCGCCCAGCGCCGCGGCGAACGCGTCGGCGATTGACTCCTGGACGAGGAACCGGTTGGCGCCGACACAGGACTGGCCGCCCAGCCGCATCTTCGCGATCATCGCTTCGCGGACCGCGAGGTCGAGGTCGGCGTCGTCGAAGACCAGGAACGGCGCGTTGCCGCCCAGCTCCATCGAGGTGCGCAGCACCCGCGCACCGCTCTGCTGGAGCAGTAGCCTGCCGACCGGTGTGGACCCGGTGAACGACAGCTTGCGCAGGCGGGGGTCGGTCAGCAGCGCCGTGGTGACCGCTGCCGCGTCGCTGCTGGTGATCACGGTCAGGACACCGGGTGGCGCGCCGGCCTCACGAGCCAGCTCGCCCAGCGCCAGGGAGGACAGCGGGGTGAGAGCGGCCGGTTTGAGCACGGCGGTGCAGCCGGCGGCGAGGGCTGCGGCGGCCTTGCGGGCGGCCATGGCCAGCGGCACGTTCCATGGGGTGATCAGCAGGCAGGGTCCGACCGGTTCGGCGACGGTGACGATGTGACCCCTCCCGTCCGGGGAGGGGGTGCTGCGCCCGTGCGGACGGACCGCCTCCTCCGCGTACCAACGGAAATAGGCCGCGGCGTAGTCGACCTCGCCCCGGGCTTCGGTGATCGTCTTGCCGATCTCCAGGGTGATGATCCGGGCCAGACGCTCACGGTGTTCGAGCAGGGAGTCGGTGAGCCGGTGCAGGACGGTCGCACGGTCCCGTGGGCTGGTGCGGGCCCACTGGTCGGCAGCCGCGGCCGCCGCGTCCAGTGCGCTCACCGCGTCCTGAGGGCCGCAGTCGGCGACGGTGGCGATGACTTCCTCGGTTGCGGGGTTGCGCACCTCGAAGGTGCGGCCTCCGGTGGCGGGTTGCCAGTCGTGCGCGAGGAAGCCACGGGGGACGGATTCCAGGACTTCCGACTCCCATGAGGGAGCGGTGAGCGTGTCAGTCATGCGCGTGGCTCTTTCGCTGATCGAAGACTGGTGTGGTTGAGGGAGCACGATCGGTGAGTGGTCATACGGCCTCACCTCCG
>NZ_LIRK01000867.1 GCF_001419765.1 Streptomyces torulosus | reverse complement strand
CGAGATGCGGATCGAGCCGGGCGGTCACCCCCGTCACCCAGCCCTGCGACCCCGGATGGTGCCCCGGCTCGATCCGCATCTCGCGGACCGGATGTGCGAGGCGGACTTCCTGTGGCGTACGGCGTTCTCGGACCTGTTCATGCCGTTCGCCGGCGTCCCCGGCCGGGACACGCTCCCCGGCGGGACGCTCGCCGAGGAGCTGGACCTGCTCGACAAGCTGACGGACGACCAGTTCGTCGACGCGGGACTCGAGTTCGTCTGCACCCCCGGCTACGACTCGCGGACGCGGGACGTGCTGTCCGACCCGGAGACCCGTCGGCTCGCCCTGGAGCTGGCCGCCGCGCGGGGGCCGCGGCAGGTGCGGTTCGCACAGCGGCTGCTGGCGGACCCGCCGGCCGTGCGGGCCTGGCTGCGGCAGTTCCTGGAGGACTGCGACGAGGCGTTCTTCGCCGAGACGTGGTCCCGGCTGCGCCACACCCTCGCCGGGGACGCCCGCCACAAGACGGAGCTGCTGCGGCACAAGGGCCTGGCCGAGGCGCTGGGCGCCGTGTCCCCGTCGATCGCCCACGACGAGGCGGCGGCCCGGATCACCGTGGACAAGCTGGTCGAGAGCCGGACGGCCACGGAGGACGGGGGGCTGCTCCTGGTGCCGACCAGTCTGGGCCGGCCCCACCTCGCCGTCCTGCACCGGTTCGGCTGGCAGCCGGTCCTCCAGTACCCGGTCGGTGCCGCCGAGCCCGCGGCGCCGCCGTCGGTCGAGCAGCTCGCCCTGCGCATGACCGCCCTGTCGCACCCCGTCCGGATGCGCCTGTGCCGCAACCTCGCCCGCAGCGCGTACACCACGGGCGAGCTGGCCCAGATGCTGGGCATGACGGCACCGGAGATATCCCGGCACCTCGCCGTCCTGAAGAGGGCGGACCTCCTGACGACCCGTCGCCGCGGCCGGTACGTCCTGCACCAGCTGGACGTGGTGGTGGTGGCCCGTCTCGGCAGCGACTTCCTGGAAGGGGTCCTTCGGTAGGCGGGATGATCCAGGGGGTGGGCGACCCGCGCCGGGCCCCGCCTCCGACAACCGCGACCGAGGAGAGCAGGCGCACCATGCGATGGACCGTTCACGGCGAGCACACGCTGCACGACACCCCCTGGGTGCGGCTGAGATCGCTGGACGTGACCCAGCCGGACGGCACCCGCGCCGACTACCACGTCGTCAGACTGCGCGATGTCGCCGTGACGGCGGCCGTGGACGACCGGCGCGTGCTGATGATGTGGCGCCACCGCTTCGTCACCGACACCTGGGCCTGGGAGCTGCCCATGGGGCTGGTCGAGGACGGCGAGAGCCCGGAGGCCGCGGCCGCCCGGGAGTTGGAGGAGGAGACGGGGTGGCGTCCGGGGACGATGCGGGAGCTGATCTACGCGCAGCCGGCGGCCGGGATCATGGACTCGCGGCACTTCGTGTTCCGTACGGACGACGCCCGGCACATCGGTGAGCCCACGGAACGCAACGAGTCGGACGAGCTGGCGTGGATTCCGCTGGCCGACGTCCCCGGCATGATCGGCCGACGCGAGATCGTCAGCAGCGCCACGCTCGTGGGCGTCATGGCGCTCCTGCTGCACGAGACGGCGACCTGAATCGCCCGCCCGGGGACCTACCGGAGCCGGACCGCGGCTGACCTCGCCCTGCGGGGCCGGTCTCAGCCCTGCTGGGTGCCGAACTGCCGTGTGCCCGCGGCGATCCGGCGCTTCAGCTCCAGCGCGGCGGTGATGTCCTGGCGGGTGAACCGGGTGGGGTCCTTCGCGTACATCTCCTGTCCGAGCCGCGAGGTGAACCTGTCCTCGGGGACGCGGTCGGCGTGCTCCGGAAGGAACTTGGCGACCTCCTCCAGCGCGGCGATCGCATACGCGGTGGCCGCTCCGATCGCCCGGTGCTCGGCGAGCGGCGCGCTCAGCAGCCGAAGCCCGGACTCGGTCGACACCTGGTCGGCGACCCACAGGAACTCACCGGGGTCCAGGATGCGCGAGGGCTCGGCGCCGCCGAACGCGGGCGGCTCCGGCGGCCGGTCGTCGGACAGCGTGAACTCGAACACGCGGGTCGTCCCGCACCCGGGGCAGACCCCCTCGTACACGCTGACGAGTGCCCCGTCCCGCTCCTCCAGCCGGTGCTGCCGGTCGAACCCTGCCGTCCCGCACGCACAGGCACGCAGGTCCATGTACAGGTGCGCTTCTTGAGCCGAACGGGCGATCAACATGCCATCATCCTACGTGAGTCATGGCGCTGATCAGGGGGGATGCAGTGGAATCGGGTGCGGAGAGGCGGCTGCTCGCTGAGGCCGAGGCCGCGTTGCCCGCGGTGCTGCGGGGCATACGTCCCGGCCTGCTGACCGGTGTGTCCGCGGTCGAGCAGGACGGCCGGCGCTTCTTCGAGCTCGGCACCACGGCCGGCGACAGAATCGAACTACGCCTGGACACGGCGGCCCTGCCGCAACCGCTGCTGGCGCGCACCTTCACCAACACGACGACCGACCGCTACGTCGTGCAGCTCGCCGACACCCTGCGCCCGGAGCTGGCCGGGCAGGTGCTCTCCCGTGAGGTCGGGGAGCTGCTGGCGGTACGGGACCGGGCCACCGTCGGCGCACGGGTGCCCCTGGACAGCCTGCTGACCCCCGGCGCGACACTGCCGGCGCATCCGGAGCTGTCCGACGCGGACCGGGGCCGGGCCGAGGAGTTCAACTACCTGGCGGCCCGGATGAACGACGCGGACCTGGGCGCGGCGGAGCGCCTCGACGCCCGTCACCGGTTCTCGGAGCTGGTCGACGAGTCGGGGCTGCGGCCCAGATCGCCGGCCACGGACGCGAGTCACGCGATCGAGCTGTACGCGGCCGACATCCGCCAGGACGTCGTACGGCCCCTGCTGCGGGCGGGGGCGCGCGAGGCCATGGCGGGACTCGCCCAGCCGGTGGAGCGGCTGGACCCCGCCGACGCCCGCGCGGTCGTCGAGGCGCGGGCGGCGCGGGCCGCCGAGGGGGCTGCCCCGGTGGTTCCGCCGGGATTCACCATGCCGGGGCTGCGGCCAGACGGCTCGCCCGTGCCGCGGGCGGAACTTGACCGGGCCGCGGCGGAGGCAGCCGAGCGGCGGACGTCGCTCAGCGGCCGCACGCTGGAGGAGCTGCGTGCCCGGCAGGCGGAACTGCCCGAGGGCCGACACCCGCAGTACGAGCTCATGATCGGAGGGGGCGCGGCCCTCGCGGCCCGCTCCCCGGACATGCTGCTCGTGGACGCGAGGGGGCGCTGGCACGTCGACCCCATCGAGGCGATCGTCCAATCCGCCGACCAGGTACGGCATCTGCGGCAGAGCGGCATGGGCGACCCGTACCAGTTCGCCGACCCGCAGCAGCGCGTGCCGCTGCCCGCGCTGCAGCTCTGGGAGGACACCGCCGCCGTCCGCGGCCCGCTCGTCGACGGGCGGGCGGAGCTCCGTGTCGGCGCCGAGGGCCGGCTCCTCGCCGAGATCAGTCCGGCGGACGGATCCGACCCGGTGACGGTGGAGGTCAAGGGTTCCCCGCTCATCGCGACCGGTATCCCGCCCGAGATCGTCCCGGGGGCCGACCGGCAGGTGCCGACCGTGCCCGAGGCGACCGAGCGCCTGGCCGAGGGCCTCGCCGCACTCGGCGCCCCGGAGGCCGCCGCGGCCCGCGAACGGCTCCTCTCCCTGCCTGAAGGCCAGGACCGAGCCGCGGCCTCCCTCGCCGTGCTCGCCGACGCGGGGGTCTCCGACAGCCTCGCGGCGTCCGGAGACCCCCGAGTGGCCGGGGCGATGGAGACCCTGCGGGCGACGGCCGCGTGGGAGGAGGCCCGCGCCGCGGCGCCCGGACGCGTCCTGATGGGCGACGAGGTGGGAGACGGTGACTACGACCCCTCCGTCGCCAAGGACTGGGTCATCGCCGGAGTCGGCGGCGCCGCCATCGCCAACGCCGAGATCATCCTGCAGGCCCGCCCCGACAGCCGGGTCTTCATGGTCGGCAAGGACGCGCCGTTCGTGCTGCACAACGACGCCCAGTACACGACGCTGCGCGCCAAGCACGACGCCGAGTACGGCGGCGACGGCCGCCTCGTGACGTTCTCCGGCCGCTATCTCGGGGCGGTCGGCACGGTGACCGCGCCGGACGGCCGGGTCCGTCTCGCGGCGCTGGACAGTTCGGGCAGGTCACTCGGGGTGGAGGGCGACGCCTATGTGGCGTGCCTGGGGCGGGTCTCCCGTCTGCCGCACGCCGTGGACTCCGTCGAGTCGTGGGCGCGGTCGGCGGGCGGGGAGGTCCGCGGCGAGCTGCGCTTCGACAAGGACCGCCAGTACCTCGGCTACCGCCTCGAGTTCGAGGCGCACGGGCAGCGCCACGCGTGCGATGTGACGGGCGCCGCCTCGCGCATGCTTCCCACCCATGTCTTCGGCCGGGAGGACACGGCACGGCTCGCGGTCCTCAACGACAAGACCACTCCGCCGGAGAGCGGCAATGTCGCCGCCGGTTTCATGGCGACCGCCCTCCAGGGCAGCCACCTGGCGCGCCACACCGCCGCCGAGCGCGAACAGCGGCAGGGGCCGCCTTCGACCAACGGGCCGGCCGGGGCTGCCGGCCCGGTCGACGCCCAGCGTGCCGCCAGCGCGGCGGCCCGATCCCGCTCGGCACCCCGGACGACACCGGGCCAGAACCGACCCGCGGCCCCCGGCACCGCCGTGCCACCGCCGCACCTGCGCAACCGTCCGGGGCCAGAGCCCGGTCGTGGACGGGGTCCGGGCGCCTGACGACTGCCGTACGCCGACGCGGGCCTGGCGCAGGCGGGTGCGCAGGGGGCGTCGGTCGGTTCAGCCGTGGCCGCCGGCCCGGACCAGCCCCGTCTCGTAGGCGAGGACGACGACCTGGACGCGGTCGCGCAGGCCCAGCTTGGTGAGGATGCGGCCGACGTGGGTCTTGACCGTGGCCTCGGACAGGACGAGACGGGCGGCGATCTCACCGTTGGACAGGCCCTGCGCGACGAGGATCATCACCTCGCGTTCGCGTTCGGTGAGCCGCTCCAGCTCCTTGTGCTCGGGGTCGGCGGCACCCGGCAGCATCGGCGCGAACCGGTCGAGCAGCCGCCGGGTGGTGGAGGGCGCCACCACGGCGTCGCCGCTGTGCACGGAACGGATCGCGGCCAGCAGCTCACCGGGCGGCACGTCCTTGAGCATGAAGCCGGAGGCACCCGCCTTCAGCCCGGAGAACGCGTACTCGTCGAGGTCGAAGGTGGTCAGGATGAGCACCTTCGGCGGGTTCGGCTCGGCGCAGATGCGGCGGGTCGCCTCGACGCCGTCCAGCTTCGGCATCCGGACGTCCATGAGGACCACGTCCACGGCCGTCGACCGCACCACCTGGAGGGCCTCGACGCCGTCGCCCGCCTCGGCCACGACCTCCATGTCCGGCTGGGCCGCCAGCACCATCCGGAACCCGGTGCGCAGCAGCACCTGGTCGTCGACGAGCATTACGCGGATCGCCATCGGGGTCCTCTTCCGTGTCCGTGGGGTGTCGTCCGGTGCCGTCCGTGACAGGGGTCAGCCGGTGGCACGGCCATGTCAGTGTGCGGGCTTGAGCGGCAGGAGGGCGCTGATACGGAAGCCGCCACCGGGCCGGGGACCCGCGTCGAGCGTGCCGCCGACCATACCGACGCGCTCACGCATCCCGATCAGGCCGTGCCCCTGACCGTCGACGCCGCCCTCCTCGTACAGCTCGTGCGGGGCGCCCTTGCCGTCGTCCTCGACGAGCAGACCGAGCCCGTCGTCGAAGTACACCAGCCGGACGCTCGCACCCGCGTTCGGGCCGCCGTGCTTGCGGGTGTTGGTCAGCGCTTCCTGGACGATGCGGTACGCCGTCAGTTCCACACCGCTGGGCAGCGGGCGCGGGGTGCCCTCGATCTTGAAGTCGACGGGCAGACCCGCCGTACGGCACTGCTCCACGAGGTCGTCGATCTGCTCGACGTCCGGCTGCGGCACGTACTCGCCGACCTCCTGGTGCTCGCCGGTGCGCAGGACGCCCAGCAGGCGGCGCATCTCGGCGAGGGCCTGGCGGCCGGTGGAGGAGATGGTCTCCAGGGCCTTCTTCGCCTGGTCGGGGGCGGCGTCCAGGACGTAGGCGGCGCCGTCGGCCTGGACGACCATCACCGACACGTTGTGCGCGACGACGTCGTGCAGTTCCCGGGCGATCCGGGCGCGTTCGGCGGCGACCGCGACCTTGGCCTGCGCCTCGCGCTCCTTCTCCAGGCGGGCGGCGCGCTCCTCCAGTTGCGCGAAGTACGCCCGGCGGGTGCGCAGCGAGTCGCCGAGCACCCAGGCGAGGGCGAACGGCACCGTCAGGATGACCGCGAGCACGGCGTTGCCCAGCATCCCCGTCTGCTCGTCGTTCCACCGCATCTGCGCCAGCGGCGCGGCGCACAGACCGCCGGCCAGGGCGAACCGGGAGGCCCAGCGGGCGCCGTTCGCCGCGACCGTGTAGATGACCACCAGCATCGCGAAGTCGGCCGGGATCATGGGCACGTCGAAGATCAACTGTGCGAAGCCCGCGAGGGCGGCCAGCACCAGCATCTTCTCCGGCATACGCCGACGCAGGGCGACCGACAGGCACAGAGCCAGGGTGATCGGCACGAACGCGGAATCGGTCACACCCACCGTGTAGTCGGAGTGGATCGGGCCGCCCAGCACGGACATCCCGAGCAGGACGAAGGCCCAGAAGGCGTCGACCCATGTCGGGTGCCTGCGGAGGAAGTCATAGAGGCGCTGCACGTAACCCAGCGTAGGGAAGCGCGCGGCACAGCGGGGTCAACCGGAGGATCGATCCATGACAGGGCCAAGTACTCCCCAAGGTGGAGGCGGCATAGCCTCTGGCGGCGAGGGATCACCGGGACTTCGGGAGGGTTGCGTGGTTCACGACCGCGGGTCGGCTGAGGCCGGCCGCTCCGCCGCGCCGGATCCGCACGGGTCACGGCCTCCCGCCCCCGGCGGGGCGGGCCCCTGGCTGCCGTGGCGTGCCGCCACCGAGGAGGCCCTGTACGGGGCCCACGGCTTCTACCGGCGGCCTGAGGGGCCCGCCGGGCACTTCCGGACCTCCGTGCACGCGTCCGCGCTCTACGCGGGCGCCGTGGCGCGGCTGCTGTGCCGGGTCGACGCGGCGCTGGGGCACCCCCTCGAACTGGGGTTCGTGGACATGGGCGCGGGGCGGGGCGAGCTGAGCGCCGGGGTTCTGGCGGCGCTCCCCGCGGAGGTGGCGGCCCGCACGCGCGCGTACGCCGTCGAGATCGCCGACCGGCCTGACGGCCTCGATCACCGCATCGAGTGGTGCGCCGAGCCGCCGGAGCGGGTCACCGGGCTGCTGTTCGCCAACGAGTGGCTGGACAACGTGCCGGTGGACGTCGTGGAGGTGGACGCGGCGGGCACGCCCCGGCTGGTCCTCGTCCGCGCGGACGGCCAGGAACGGCTCGGGGAGCCGGTCGGCGGCGATGCGGCGGCCTGGCTGGAGCGGTGGTGGCCGGTGGCCGGGGAGGAGGGGCTGCGGGCCGAGATCGGGCTGCCCCGGGACCGTGCCTGGGCCGCGGCCGTCGCGGGCGTCGAGCGGGGGCTCGCGGTCGCCGTCGACTACGCGCACCTCGCGGACGCCCGGCCGCCCTTCGGGACGCTCACCGGCTTCCGTCAGGGCCGGGAGACGGCGCCCGTGCCGGACGGTTCCCGCGACATCACCGCCCACGTCGCCCTGGACGCCTGCGCGCTGCCGGGCGCGCGGCTGCTGACCCAGCGGGACGCGCTGCGGGCCCTCGGCGTCACCGCCGGCCGCCCGACGCTGTCCCTGGCGACCACGGACCCCACCGCCTACGTGCGCGCCCTCGCGGGCGCCGGGGAGGCCGCCGAACTCACCGCGCCGGGCGGACTCGGCGACTTCGGCTGGCTGGTCCAGCCGGTGGGAATCCCCCACCAGATCCCCCACCCGCTCGGGGAGGGCGACCCGGAGCACGGCAGGGAGTAGCCGCCGGGCCCACGTGCCGATGTACTTGTCGATCTACTTGTCGATGTCCCCCACCACGAAGAACATCGAGCCCAGGATCGCCACCATGTCGGCCACCAGGGTCCCCGGCAGCAGCTCGGTGAGGGCCTGGATGTTGTTGTAGGACGCCGAGCGCAGCTTCAGCCGGTACGGCGTCTTCTCGCCCTTGCTGACGAGGTAGTAGCCGTTGATGCCGAGCGGGTTCTCGGTCCAGGCGTAGGTGTGGCCCTCGGGCGCCTTGAGGACCTTGGGCAGGCGCTGGTTGATCGGTCCGGGCGGCAGCTCGGCGAGCCGGTCCAGGCAGGCGTCGGCGAGGGCGAGGGAGACATGGGTCTGCTCCAGCAGGCACTCGAAGCGGGCGAGGCAGTCGCCCTCGTCGCGGGTGACGACCTTGAGGACGTCCTGGAGCTCCCCGTACGCCAGATACGGCTCGTCGCGCCGCAGGTCGAAGTCGACACCGGACGCGCGGGCGATCGGCCCGCTCACCCCGTACGCGTGCACGGCCTCCGCGGACAGGACGCCCACGTCCCGCGTGCGGCCCCGGAAGATCTCGTTGCCGAGGACGAGGTCGTCGAAGACGCCCATGCGGGAGCGGACGTCGGCGACGGCGGCACGCGCGCGTGCGGTCCAGCCGGCCGGGAGGTCCTCCTTGAGGCCGCCGACGCGGTTGAACATGTAGTGCATGCGTCCGCCGGAGATCTCCTCCATGACGTTCTGCAGCTCCTCGCGCTCCCGGAACGCGTAGAACACCGCGGTGATGCCGCCGAGCTCCAGCGGGTACGAGCCGAGGAACATCAGATGGTTCAGGACCCGGTTCAGCTCGGCGAGGAGCGTCCGCATCCACACCGCGCGCTCCGGAACCTCCATGCCGAGCATGCGTTCGACACCGAGGACGACGCCCAGCTCGTTCGAGAAGGCGGAGAGCCAGTCGTGGCGGTTGGCGAGCATGATGATCTGGCGGTAGTCGCGCGCCTCGAACAGCTTCTCCGCGCCACGGTGCATATAGCCGATCACCGGCTCCGCGTGCGTGATGCGCTCGCCGTCGAGGACGAGCCGCAGGCGCAGCACACCGTGCGTGGACGGGTGCTGCGGTCCGATGTTCAGCACCATGTCCGTGCTCTCGGCGGCGCCGCCGATACCGACCGTCGTCTGTCTGGTCTCCGTCGGAGGAGTCATGGACACAGTCTGTCGTACGTACGCTGGCGGAATGGAGACGGGGACCGTGGAGGACGGCGCCGAGCGGGCGCAGGGTGAGCCGGTGTGGACGGGACTGCCGCGCGGGCTGCTTCGGATGAGACGACTGCTGCTGGTGGTGTGGCTGGGCCCGATCGCCATCGGTACGGGCGTGCTGCTGGGCTGGCTGGCGGGGCCCGGCTGGGCGGCGTTCGCGCTGCTGCCGCTGGGCCTGCTGCTGTGGGGCTGGCCGATGCTGGGGCGCAACTGGCGCTCCTGGCGGTATGCCGAACGGGCCGACGACCTGCTGATCAGCCGGGGGGTGCTGTGGCGTGAGGAGACCGTCGTGCCGTACGGGCGCATGCAGTTGGTCGAGGTGACGTCCGGGCCGGTGGAACGGCACTTCGGGCTGGCGAGCGTGCAGCTCCACACGGCCGCGGCCGCCACGGACGCCCGGATCCCCGGTCTCGACCCCGAGGAGGCGGAACGCCTCCGCGACCGGCTGACCCAACTGGGCGAGGCCCGATCGGCGGGGCTGTGACCGTGCCGACCCCGGGCGCCGACGACGCCATGAGCACCACGAGGAACACGACACCGGAACAGCGGACGGCAGCCGAGCACCGGACACCGGCCAACCAGCAGACGGCGGCCGAGCAGCAGACGGCAGCGGAACAGGGGGCTGCTGCCGAACATCAGGCGGACGTGGACGGGGAGACCTCCGGCGGGCCGGTGGCCGTCGTGGAGCAGCGGCTGCATCCCGTGACGCCGCTGCGGCGGGCCTGGGCGCCGGTGGCGGTGGTCATCGGCTGGGCGGTGCACGATCCCGACGGGGCGCAGCGCCAGCTCACCCGGCTGGACCCGTCCACCCTCCTGATCGGGCTGGCCGTGCTGGTGCCGGCCGCCGCCCTGTACGGCTTCCTGACCTGGTGGTTCACCCACTTCGCGGTGACCGACAGCGAACTGCGCATCCGTACCGGCCTGCTGTTCCGCCGGACCGCGCACATCCGCCTCGAACGCATCCAGGCCGTCGACGTCACCCGCCCCCTGCTGGCCCGCATCGCGGGCGTCGCGAAACTCCGACTCGACGTCGTCGGGACCGACAAGAAGGACGAGCTGGCGTACCTCGGCGAGGGCACCGCCCGCGCGCTGCGCGCCGAACTCCTCGCCCGCGCCGCCGGGTTCGCCCCCGACACCGCGCAGGACGTGGGCGAGGCGCCGGAACGGCAGCTGCTGAAGGTCCCGCCGGGCGTCCTGGCCGTCTCCCTGGTGCTCACCGGCGCCACCTGGGGGACCCTGCTGGCGGCGGTCGTCGTGCCCTCGGTGCTGTGGATCGCCACGGAGAGCCTGTGGACGGTCCTCGCGACCGCGCTGCCGCTGCTCGGCGCGGCCGGAGCGAGCAGTGTGGGCCGGTTCGTCGGCGAGTACGACTGGACGGTGGGCGAGTCCCCGGACGGCCTCCGCATCGACCACGGGCTCCTCGACCGCGCGCACGAGACGGTGCCGCCCGGCCGCGTGCAGACCGTACGCATCGTGGAACCGCTGCTGTGGCGGCGGCGCGGATGGGTACGGGTCGAGCTGGACGTGGCCGGGTCCTCGAACTCCGTGCTCATCCCGGTCGCCCCGCGCGAGGTCGCCGAGTCGGTGATCGCCCGGGTGCTGCCGGGGGCGCACGTGCCGGACACGGCGGCGCTCGTACAGCCGCCGGCACGGGCGCGGTGGTGCGTGCCGCTGTGGTGGAAGGGGTACGGGCTCGCCGTCACCGACACGGTGTTCGCCGCCCGGCAGGGGCTGCTCCGCAGACAGCTGGCCCTGGTGCCGCACGCGAAGGTCCAGAGCGTACGGCTGGCGCAGGGGCCCTGGGAGCGGTTCAGGCACGTCGCCGACGTCCATGTCGACACCGGCGCGAACAAGACGGTGACCGCCCGCCTCCGCGACGCCACGGAGGCGGCCGCGCTCCTGCACGCCCAGGCCGAACGCTCCCGAACGGGACGCCGGGAGGCGCTGCCGGACAGGTGGATGGCGTAGGGCCCCGGCACGGATCACGAACGCCGGGAACACCGAGGCCGCC
>NZ_LIRK01000866.1 GCF_001419765.1 Streptomyces torulosus | reverse complement strand
CGAAGACCGCGGTCAGTTCCAGCAGGCCGTGGGGAAGGACGAGACCCAGGAAGACGTCGAGTCGGCCCGCCGAGGACATCAAGCCGATGCCCACGCCCAGGTTGAGCATGTTCAGGAGAAGGATCCAGAGGACCGGCAGGCCCAGGAAGATGCCCAGGACCAGGCACATGGCGGCGGCCTGGGCGTTGTTCGTCCACACCTGGGCCGCGAAGGAGGCCGCGGGATGGCTGGAGTAGTACGTCTCGTACTGGCCACCGGGGCGCGTCATCTCGCGCAGTGTGTCGGGGGCCGCGATCGACGCCTGGACTTCGGGGTGCGTACCGATCCACCAGCCCAGGAGGGCGGCGACCAGGGTGGAGAGAAGTGCGGTGGGGACCCACCAGTGCCGGGAGCGGTAGACCGCCGCGGGGAAACCGTGGGTCAGGAAACGGACGACATCGCGCCATGAGGAGCGGCGGNNCGCGCGCGTGCCACGAGTTGGCTGAGACGGCCGGTGAGCTGGGGGTCCGGGGCGCTGGACTGGATCAGGGAGAGGTGGGTCGCCGTGCGCTGGTAGAGGGCGACCAGTTCGTCGACCTCGGCACCGTTCAGCCGGCGCTGGCGGCGGAGCAGTGCGTCGAGGCGGTCCCACTCGGCGCGATGGGCGGACACGAAGACATCGAGGTCCATCGGGTTTGCTGCTCCTCGTCCCTCTCGAACTGCGTGTCAGCTTGTCGTACAGGTCGTACTGCGGCGCGATGTGGCTTCAGCTTGGCAGACTGGCCGGTCTCGGGGCAGGTCAGGGGATGGAACCGGAAGGACTGCGGGTGTGAGTGAGCTAGTGACGGGCGAGGCGGTGGCGCTGGAGCTGCGTCCCGCGAAGCTTCCGAGCCGGGCGCTGGCCGTGCTGCTCGACCTGGTCGTGGCGATGGTCGTCTACCTCTTGGTGACCCTGCTCCTGGCCCTGGCGACGGCCGGTCTCGACGAGGCGGCGCAGATGGCGATAGCCGTCGCGAGCTTTCTGCTCCTGCTGGTGGGCGTACCGATCGCGGTGGAGACGCTGAGCCACGGGCGTTCGCTCGGGAAGCTGGCCTTCGGGCTGCGGGTGGTGCGGGACGACGGTGGGCCGATCCGGTTCCGGCACGCCCTGGTGCGCGGTGCCGTCGGCGTCGTCGAGATC
>NZ_LIRK01000865.1:5096-5433 GCF_001419765.1 Streptomyces torulosus | reverse complement strand
CCCGGGGGTACCCGGCGGCCCGGCAGCGGTCGAGCGAGGTCCGCAGCAGCGCACCGCCGACGCCGGCGCCGAGATGGCCCGGCCGTACGTAGATCGCGTACAACTCGGCGTCCCCGGTGCGGATGTCGCCGTCCCGGTACGGGCCGTACGCCGCCCAGCCGAGCACCTCCCCGGCGCGCTCGGCGACCAGGTTCACCACCGGGTTGCCGGCCTTGAGGAGCATCCCGCGCCGCTTCTCGGCGTCCTCGGCCACGTCCAGGCCGTCGAGGTACGCCTGCGGGACGAGCCCCGCGTAGGCCGTGCGCCAGCCGCCGACCCGGATCTCGGCGACGGCACG
>NZ_LIRK01000865.1:0-5030 GCF_001419765.1 Streptomyces torulosus | reverse complement strand
CGACGGCACGGTGCCGCGCGGCACCGTGCCGTCGGTCAGATAGGCGGCCAGATGCCGGTCCAGACAGGCGTTCCCGCTCAGCGAGATGCCGTGGTTCCCGCCGCCCTGCTCGACCACCAGGCTGGAGCCGCGCAGCAGGTGATGGGTCATGACACCGCCCTCGTACGGGGTGGCGGCGTCGTCGGTGGCCTGGAAGATCAGGACCGGTGGCAGCGCGTCGTTGGAGACGTCCACGGGGTTGAGGGACGCCGTGGGCCAGAACGCGCACGGTGCGTTGTACCAGGCGTTGTTCCAGGTCATGAAGGGTGCCTTCTCGTACACCCCCCAGTTGTCGTCACGCCACCGGTCCCAGTCGCGCGGCCAGTGCGCGTCACGGCACTGCACCGCGGCGTAGACGCTGTAGCCGTTGGCGCCCGCGGTGTCGACGGCGGCGAAGTTCTCGTACGCCTCGACCAGCGGGTCGTCGTCCTTCTTGTTCACGAACGCCGCGAACGCGGCGGCGAGGTCGGGCCAGTAGCCGTTGTAGTACCCGCCGGGCAGGAAGGTGTCCTCCAGTTCGGAGGCGCCCACCTTGCCGTCCGCGGGCTTCCTGGCCAGCGCCGACCGCATCGCGTACCACTTGCCCTCGACCTTCCGCGGATCGGTGCCGAGCCGGTAGGTCCCGTTGTGCTTGGCGATCCAGGCCATCAGCGCCCGGTGGCGGTCGTCGAACGCGTGGTCCTGCTGGAGATTGTTCTCGTACCAGACGCCGGTGGGGTCGACGACCGAGTCCAGCACCGCGCGCCGTACCCGGTTCGGGTGGAGCTTGGCGTACACGGCGCCCAGATAGGTGCCGTACGAGTACCCGAAGTAGTTGATCTTCTTCGCGCCGAGCGCCGCGCGGATGGCGTCGATGTCCTCGGCCGCGCTCACCGTGTCGATGTACGGCAGCACGTCCCCGTACTTCGCGGCGCACGCCCGGGCGAAGTCCTCGGCGCGCTTCAGATTCGCCTTCTCCGTCTTGCCGGTGTCCGGCAGGGAGTTGGGGCGCACCGGCGCGAACTGGGCCGGCCGGCAGTTCAGGGCGGGCCTGCTGGCGCCGACGCCGCGCGGGTCGAAGCCGATGACGTCGTACTGCGCGGCCACCTTCTTCGGCAGGGAGGAGGCGAGGTAGCCGGCCAGGGTGAGTCCGCTGCCGCCGGGGCCACCGGGGTTGACCAGCAGCGGTCCCTGGTACTTCTTCGCGGTGTGCGGCACGCGCGACAGGGCGAGCGTGATCTTCCTGCCCCGCGGGTCGGCGTGGTTCAGCGGCACCTTCAGGGAGGCGCACTGGAGGGTCGGATACGCGCTGGTGGCGCACTTCTTCCAGGAGAGCTTCGCCACCGGGGCGGCCGCGGAGCCGCCGCTCGCGTCGGCGGGGACCGCCGTGACCATCCCGGCCAGCACAGCGGCGGCACCGCACAGGGCGGTCGCGCGTTTCTTCATCTGTCAGGTCTCCCAGGACGGAGGATGTCGAGCCGTGCACACCACGGCCTTTGGTCGCATCGTCCCGGAATGAGGGCGCGGAAGAACCCGGTCTGTCACATCTTGACCCGATCGGCGATGAAGGAGCGCCCGGATGACCCCGAACCGGTCAGGGATGTTCTTTCAGAGAAGTGTCAGTTGGGTGGGTGCCGTGTCCGGCGCCTGTTCCGCCGGGGCCGGCTCGGGCGGCGTGAGCCTCCTCGGCAACCCCGCGCGCCGGGGGCCCATGCCGAACTCCTCGGCCAGTTCGTGGACCTGACGGGTCACCTGCCGCTGGTACCACTTCGGGGCGTACGCCCCCTCCGCGTACAGCCGCTCGTAACGCCGTACGAGATGGGGGTGATGGCGCTCCAGCCAGGCCATGTACCACTCGCGCGCGCCCGGCCGCAGATGCAGCACCAGCGGTGTCACGGAGGTCGCCCCGGAGGCCGCGATCGCCCGGACGGTGTCGCGCAGCCGGTCCGGGTGGTCGCTGAGGAAGGGGAGCACGGGGGCCATCAGCACCCCGCAGCCGATGCCGTGGTCGGCGAAGGTCCGCACGATGTCCAGGCGGCGCTCCGGCGCCGGTGTGCCCGGCTCGACCGTGCGCCACAGCTCCTGGTCCGTGAAGCCGACGGAGACGGAGATGCCCACCTCGGTGACCTCGGCGGCCTGCCGGATGAGGTCCAGGTCGCGCAGGATCAGCGTGCCCTTGGTCAGGATCGAGAAGGGGTTCGCGTGGTCGCGCAGGGCGGCGATGATGCCCGGCATCAGCCGGTAGCGGCCCTCCGCGCGCTGGTAGCAGTCCACGTTGGTGCCCATCGCGATGTGCTCACCGCGCCAGCGCGGTGAGGCCAGCTGGCGGCGCAGCAGCTCGGGCGCGTTGACCTTCACCACGATCTGGGAGTCGAAGTCGTGGCCCGTGTCCAGGTCCAGATAGCTGTGGGTCCTGCGGGCGAAGCAGTAGACGCACGCGTGCGTGCAGCCGCGATAGGGGTTCACCGTCCACTCGAACGGCATCCGGGAGGCCCCCGGGACCCGGTTCACGATCGATTTCGCCCGGATCTCGTGGAAGGTCATGCCCCGGAACTCGGGTGTGTCGAAGGTGCGCGTCGTCACCGCTTCCGCGCCGAACAGCGCGGCGTCCCGGGCCGTGGCGGGGTTCTCGGCCAGATGGTCCCAGCGCATGGACGCCTCCTCGGTTGCTCTGACCTCAGAATAGAACACACGTTCCCATGATCGTGCGAATGGGCTTTCGAACATCGTGTGAAGGTCTCGCCGGGAGGGATCCCCCGCGGGTCGCCCGCCGCCCTTGTGGCCCCCCGATTTGGGCCGTCCGGCCGGGTGGTGGTTGGCTTTCCGCACATCCCCGAGTTACCAAGTGCTGGAGGAAGTGCAATGGCGCAGGTCGAGGCCACGACGGAACGAGTCGTCGCGGCGGACGCGGAGACGGTGTTCGACACCCTGGCCGACTACAGCGGCACGCGCGGGAAGCTCCTGCCCGAGCACTTCAGCGAGTACGAGGTGCGCGAGGGCGGCGACGGCGAGGGCACCCTCGTCCACTGGCGGCTCCAGGCCACCAGCAAGCGCGTCCGCGACTGCCTCCTGGAGGTCACCGAGCCCTCCGACGGCGAGCTCGTCGAGAAGGACCGCAACTCCTCCATGGTCACCGTCTGGCGGGTCACCCCCGCCGGCGAGGGCAGCTCCCGCGTCGTCGTCACCACCACCTGGCAGGGCGCCGGCGGCATCGGCGGCTTCTTCGAGCGGACCTTCGCCCCCAAGGGCCTCGGCCGGATCTACGACGCCATCCTCGCGAACCTCGCCACCGAGGTCGAGAAGTAGGCGTTCCGAAGCATCCCGCCGCCGCCCCCGCGGCCCGGCCCAACGGGCGGCACACCGGCACCCCTTGCGCCCCTCACCGGTTCGAGTGGATCTCCGTCGCGCTCCCCGGGACGCCGTAACTCGTGGCCCTTACCGGCAGTTGCCGCTTGACGCGGGAACTGTGCGGTAGGTGCCACGAGGGGAGCGGTACGGATGAGCGCGACCACACTGCTGAAGGACGAACCGGCCAGCGCCCCCGCGCCATCGCCGCCCGCCGCGCCCCCACCGCTCGCCAGCGGCCGCGTCCGCTCGGTGTTCTGCGCCCTCCTGCTCGTGCTGCTCCTCGCCGCCCTGGAGCAGATGACCGTGGCCGTCGCGCTCCCGCGCCTCGCAGGTGAACTGCACGGCCGGGACCGGATGTCCTGGGTGATCACCGCGTATCTGCTCGCGGCCACCGTCACGCTGCCGGTCCACGGCAGGCTCGGCGAGCTGTACGGCCGCAAGGGCGTCTTCCAGTTCGCGCTCGTCGTCTTCCTCGCCGGGTCGGCCCTCGCCGGCTGGTCCCGCACCATGGACCAGCTCATCGCGTTCCGCGCCCTCCAGGGCGTCGGCGCGGGCGGTCTGATGACCGGCGTCCAGGCGATCGTCGCCGACATCGTGCCGGATCGGCACCGCGGCCGCTACCTTGGCGCGGTCGGCGCCGTGTTCGGCCTCGCCTCCGTCACCGGTCCGCTCCTCGGCGGCTATCTCACCGACCAGCTCTCCTGGCGGTGGTGCTTCTACGCCAACGTGCCCCTCGGCCTGCTCGCCCTCGCCGTCGTCACCTTCGCGCTGAAGTCACCGCGGAGGGAGCCCCGCAGGCCCCGGCGGCGGCTCGACGTGGTCGGCGCGCTGCTGCTCGCCGTCACCTCGACCTGCCTGGTGCTGGCCGCCGGCTGGGGCGGCACGACCCACGCGTGGGACTCCCGGGTCGTCCTCGGGCTCGGCGCCGGCGCGGTCGCGGCGACCGTCCTTCTCCTCGTCGTCGAACGGTTCGCGGCCCATCCCCTCATCCCCCTGCGGCTGTTCCGGGACCCGGTCTTCGTCGTCACCGGGCTCGTCGGGCCGGCCATCGGTGCCGCGCTCTTCGGGGTGGCCAGTTATCTCCCGGCCTGGCTCCAGCTGGCCGACGGCGCCTCCGCGACCGAGGCGGGCGTCCTCATGCTGCCGATGACGGCCGGCATCGTCGCCGCGTCGGTCGTCTCCGGCCGGCTCATCGGCCTCACCGGGCACTACCGGACCTACCCGGTCCTCGGCAGTGCCCTGGCCGCCGCCGGGATGTGGCTGCTCTCCCGCCTGGAGCCCGACACGCCCCGGCTGCACTTCGGCCTCTGGACGGCCCTGCTGGGCGCGGGCATCGGCATGGTGATGCCGGTCCTGGTCCTCGCTGTGCAGCACTCCGCACGGCCCCAGGACGTCGGCACCGCCACCCACGCGAGCAACTACCTCCGGCAACTCGGCGGAAGCGTGGCCGTCGCCCTCCTCGGCACGCTGCTGACGGCCCGGCTCGCCGACCGCCTGCCCGCCCCCGCGGACGGCGGTCCCGACCCCCGGTTCCTCACCGCCGGGCCCGTCCACGAGCTGCCGGCCCCGCTGCGCGCCGCGTACGCCGAGGGCTGGGCCGACGTCCTGCCGCGCCTCTTCCTGTATCTGGCGCCGGTGCTCGTCCTCGGGCTCCTCGTCGCCCT
>NZ_LIRK01000864.1 GCF_001419765.1 Streptomyces torulosus | reverse complement strand
GAGCGGCGCCTCGGGCGGCCCCCACTCCGCTCCCCCAGGGCCGCCCCAGTCGGTCGCGGTGGGCCTCCGGTGGGCGCCCCCCGCGTGCCGGCCGTGTGCGCCGCTCATGAGCCGTGCACCTCGAAGCCGCCGTCCTCGTCGAGTTCATGGATCGTGCCGGTGTCGATCTCGTAGTACCAGCCGTGCAACCGCAGCCGTCCGGCGTTCAGTTGCTGCCGGGCGACGGGGTACTCGCGGAGCACGGCGAGCTGGTTGCGGATGTTCAGCTGGACGACCTCCCGCAGGGCGGGGTCGTCGGACACGGCGGCGACCCCCCTGACGGGCGCGTCCTCACCGTCCGCCCCGCCTCCGTCGCGCAGGACGGGGGCGAGCGCGGGGCGGGCGTAGTCGAGCCACGCGTCCACCCGGGGCAGCCCCGACAGGTCGGCGCGGTACTTCAACGCGCCCATCGCCCCGCAGTGAGAGTGCCCGCAGACGACGATGTCCTGAACGCCGAGCACCTCCAGTGCGTACTCGATGGTGGCGGCCTCGCCGGAGGCCGCTCCGTACGCGTCGTGCGGCGGCACGATGTTGCCCGCATTCCGTAGCTCGAATATCTCTCCGGGGCGCGCTCCGGTGATCAGCGCGGGAATCACCCGGGAGTCCGAGCAGGTAATGAACAACGCCTCGGGAAATTGCCCGACGGCGAGTTTCCGGTATTCGTCGCTCTCGAAGTCGACCCGGCGCCTGAACGACCGGGCGCGATCCAGCAACGCCTTCATCTTGCCCTCCTAGCTGCTTCCGACCAGGTAGGACGACCGTAGGGGGGCGATGACCAGAGGAAGGTTAAGCGAACACTAAAACACCGCCAGGGTTTCCACAGATTTCAGCCAGGGCACCCTTCTCCGCAGGCCGACCGGCTGAATACAAGCGGTTTCTGAGGGTCATTTCACAATGCTCCGGATTCACTGCACATCGCTGTTCGGTCTCTTGTAGCGTGGTCGACCCCACAGCACGGGAACCGTGTTGTACGGACCCTTTGGAGAGACAGGACGCCATGGGCGTACGAGTGCTGCTCATCGAGGACGACGAGACGATCGCCGAACCGCTCGCCGACGGGCTGCGCCACTTCGGCCTGGCGGTCCACCACGTGGCCACCGGCGCGGACGGGTTGAGAGGTCCGCACGGCGATGTCGTCCTGCTGGATCTCGGTCTGCCCGACATGGACGGCATCGATGTCTGCCGTGGCATCCGCCGGTCCTCCGACGTCCCCATCATCATCCTCAGCGCGCGGGGCGAGGAGGCCGACCGCGTCCTGGGCCTGGAGCTGGGCGCCGACGACTACCTGGCGAAACCATTCAGCATCCGCGAGCTGGTGGCCCGGATACGAGCGGTGTCCCGACGGCACCAACGGCCCGGGCCGGAGACGGGGACACGGGAGGCGCCCGGCGCCCGGCGCGGCATCGGTGCCTCGCCCGAGTACGACTGGGCGACGGCGTACGAGACGCCCGCGCACGGCACCCGTGTGAACGAACGCCCTGTCCACGAACCCCCTGTCCGCGACCACACCGTCCACGAACCCCCCGTCTACCGAACTCCGGCCTACCAGTCCCCCGCCTACGAACCCCCCGTCCACGAGCCGCCCGTCTACGAGCCTCCTGTCTACGAGCCACCCGTCTACGAGCCCCCTGCCTACGCACCTCCCTCCTACGAACAGGCCCCGGCCGAGCCCCGTGACGCCTCCGGCGTGGGCGGCACCGGCAGCGCGGGCGACCGTTCCGTGCCGTCTCCCGGGCCGCTGGTCGTGGACCGGCGGACGCGGCAGGTGTGGGTGGGGGACGTGCCGGTCGCGCTGACGCCGAAGGAGTTCGAGCTGCTGGCGCTGCTCACCGAGGACCCGGGGGCGGTCTACTCCCGGCAGCAGATCCTCAACCGCGTCTGGGACGACCACTACCAGGGCCCCACCAAGACCCTGGACGTGCATGTCGCCACCCTGCGCCGCAAGCTCGGCGACCCGGCGTGGATCCAGACCCTGCGGGGTGTCGGCTTCCGGCTCGCCGTCCGCGGGCCCGGGCCGGGGCAGGGCCGTGGGCCGGGGCCCGGGCAGGGTCGGCACCACACGCCCGAGGCGGCGGCCTCATGACCCGCCGGCTGCTGCTGAGCTACCTCAGCCTCGCCGCCCTCGTCCTGCTGGGCCTGGAGGTCCCGCTGGGCTTCGTCTACTCGCGGGCCGAACGCGAGCGGATCGTCAACTCCGCCAACGACGAGGCCGAGTCGGTCGCCGCGTTCGCCGCGCTGTCCCTCGCCGCCCGGCGTCCGGACGAACTCGCCGAACGCGCCGCGCACTGCGCCGAGCGCATCGGCGGCAAGGTGGTCATCGTCGACGCCCGGGGGAACCTGCTGGCCACCTCGCACGACCTGTCCGCGGAGGAGAGGCGGGACCTGGCCTCCCTCCCCGAGATCTCCGCCGCGCTCAAGGGCCGCGCCACCACCGACGTACGCACGACGACGACCGGCGGCGTCCACTACCTGTCCGTGGCGGCCCCCGTGGGCCACACGGCCACGGCCACAACCGCCGACACCGCCCCAGCCTCAGCCCCTGCCCCAGCCGCCCCGACGGTCACCCACGCGGGTGCCCGTACG
>NZ_LIRK01000863.1 GCF_001419765.1 Streptomyces torulosus | reverse complement strand
TCCCCGAACTCGACGCCGTCTTCTACGAACAACGCCCCCGCTTCGACTGGCACCCCGGCCAGCTCATCGAGGGCGCCACCCTCCAGGTCCCCTTCCTCGCCGACCTGGTGACCCTCGCCGACCCCGTCAGCCCCTGGTCGTTCCTCAACTACCTCAAGACCCGCGACCGGCTCTTCCCCTTCTACTTCGCCGAGCGGTTCCACATCCAACGCGCCGAGTACGACGCCTACTGCCGCTGGGTCAGCGAGAACCTCCCCGGCCTGAACTTCGGCCACCACGTCGACTCCGTACGGTGGAACCCCGAACGCGACCTGTTCGAGGTCGACTTCACCCGCCTCGACACCGAGGGCGACGCGGCACTCGGCCGCACCTACACCCGCAACGTCGTCCTCGGCGTCGGCACCGAACCCTTCGTGCCCGAACCCCTCAAGCCACTCGTCGAAGCCCCCGGCGTCCCCGTCCTCCACGCCGCCGACTACCTGGACGCCCGCGACCGCCTCCTCACCGCCGGACACGTCACCGTCATCGGCGCCGGCCAGTCGGGCGCCGAGATCTTCCTCGACCTGCTGCGCCACCGGCCCGCCGGCCGCGAAGGACTCCACTGGCTGGGCCGCACCGAGGCCTTCGCCCCCATGGAGTACTCCAAGCTCGGCCTGGAACACTTCACCCCCGACTACACCCGCTACTTCCACGCCCTCGCCGAAACCACCCGCGACCGGCTCGTCGCCGCCCAATGGCGCCTCCACAAGGGCATCGGCACCGACACCATCGCCGCCATCCACGACGAGCTCTACCGCCGCACCCTCGACGGAGGCTGGCCCGACACCGTCCTCACCCCCGGCGTCCACGTCCGCACCGCCGGCCGCCTCGCCACCACCAAGGTCGAACTCCACCTCGAACACACCGAGCAGGGCACCCGCTCCCGCCTCACCACCGACGCCGTCGTCCTCGCCACCGGCTACCGCGAACGCCCCCTCGACCGCCTCCTCGCCGGCCTCGACCCCTACATCCGCCGCGACAGCCACGACCGCCCCAAGGTCGACGAACACTTCCGCATGGTCCTCGACCCGTCGGTCACCACCTCCGGCTGCCACCTCCACATCCAGAACGCCGAACTCCACACCCACGGCGTCGGCACCCCCGACCTCGGCCTTGCCGCCTGGCGCAGCGCCACCATCCTCAACACCCTCACCGGCAAGGAGACCTACCCCCTGCCGAACCGCACCGCCTTCACCACCTTCGGCCTCGAACCCCGCCCCCACCTGTCTCTTCTCAACATCT
>NZ_LIRK01000862.1 GCF_001419765.1 Streptomyces torulosus | reverse complement strand
CCGGCCCGCCGAGGTGCTCGGCGACGACATCGCGCAGGTCGTCACCGAGCACCTCGGCGGTGCCCCTGCCGGGCACGCCCGGCGCCGGCTAGCCGGCGACCGGGAGGTCGGCGGCCCCGCCGCCGACCGCCGCGAGGCGCTCGGCGGCGGGGCCGCCGGAGCGCGCGGCGAACCAGTCGATCGTGTGCCGCAACCCCTCCGCCAGGTCGACGACGGGTCGCCAACCGAGGGTGCGGACGGCCCGATCGATGGCGGGACGGCGGCGCGGCGGGTCGTCCTGCGGCAGCTCCCGGTAGTGGACCGGCGCCTCGACCCCCGTCATCCGCCGTACGAGACCGACGAGTTCGGTGACGGTGAACTCCGCCGGGTTGCCCAGGTTGACCGGCCCCGGCTCGTCGGAGTCGAGCATGGCGACGAGGCCGCGGACCAGGTCGTCGACGTAGCAGAAGCTGCGGGTCTGCTCGCCGCTGCCGTAGACGGTGATCGCGTCGCCGCCGAGCGCCTGGGTGATGAAGTTGCTGACGACCCTGCCGTCGTCCTCCCGCATGCGCGGGCCGTACGTGTTGAAGATCCGCACGATCCCGGTGTCCACGCCGAGCGCCGTGCGGTGAGCGGTGGTGAGGGCTTCCGCGAACCGTTTGCTCTCGTCGTACACACTGCGCGGCCCGACCGGATTGACGTGCCCCCAGTAGTCCTCGGTCTGCGGGTGCACCTCCGGGCTGCCGTAGACCTCGCTGGTGGAGGCGAGCAGGAAGCGCGCGCCGTGCCGTCGGGCGAGGGCGAGCGCGTTCTCGGTGCCGCGGCTGCCGGCCGCCAGGGTCTGCAGCGGGCGCCGCAGATAGTCCGGCGGGGAGGCCGGGCTGGCGAGATGGGCCACGGCGTCGACGGGACCCGGGACGTCGAGCCCCCGGGTGACGTCGCACTGGATGAATCGGAAGGCCGGGTTCCGTCGCGCCTGCCGGAGGTTCTCCAGGCGCCCCATGGACAGGTCGTCGACGCAGACGACGGCGTCGCCCCGTCTCAGCAGCGCGTCGCACAGGTGGGATCCGAGGAAGCCGGCACCGCCGGTGATGAGGACTCGCATGATCCTCCTCGCGTTGTCAAATGCTTGCCACCACTGTTGCCTACTATGTACAGGGTTGGCAATATCAAGTGCCCGAGTTTTGCCAGACGGAGGAGCCACCGGTGAGCATGTCTCCCGACGAACACGGCACACGGCCCTTCACGGAGGCCGTCCGAGGCCGCGCTCGCGCGCTGTACGGCGGGGCGGTGGGACTGGCCAGGGACGGCGCCCTCACCGGTCTGGTCGCGAACACGGCGCTGATCGGCGTGTCCGGCGCCATGATGAGCACCTCGGGCAGCCTCTTCCTCTCCGACGAGATCGGCGTCGGACCCCTGCTGATCGGGCTGTTCTTCCTGGGCAGGGGGATCCTCGGAGTCCTCTCCGGCCTGGTGTTCGGCGCCCTGTCCGACCGGATCGGCAACCGGCGACTGCTGCTCACCGTCTGCACCCTGCTGTCCGCCGTGGGCACCTTCGCCTACGTCGTCGTCCGCGACTACTCCCTGCTCTTCCTCTTCGGCGCGGTCTTCTTCGCGCTCGGCAGCGCCTGCTTCCCGCAACTGCTCGCCTACACACGCGAGTTCGCCGAGACCCGGGCACTGGACGCCACGTTCTTCAACTCCCTGCTGCGGGCCCTCACCTCACTGGCCTGGGTCGTCGGACCCCCGATCGGGTTCCTGCTGATCGACGCCCAAGGCTTCGGCGTCCTGTACCTGGTGGTCACGGGCATGTACGTCCTGGCGGCCGGGCTGTGCCTGTGGCTGCTGCCGAACCATCCGCCGCCCGCGCCCGCCGCTCCGGGGGCGGCGAAGGGCAGGGCGTTCTCCGGCGTCGGGCGGTCCTCGTGGATCCTGCTCGTCGCCACGATGCTGCTGCTGACGGTCAACAGCGTCTACCAGATCGACATCGCGCTGTTCGTGACGAAGCACCTGGCGTACGACGCCGGATTCACGGGCCTGCTGCTCGGACTGGCCTCCGCGATCGAGATCCCGGTGATGATGTATCTGGGCGCCCGGGCCGAGCGCATCGGCAAGTGGCGGCTGGTGACATACGCGGCCGGGTGCGCGACCGTGTTCTTCACGGTCCTGCCGACGGCCGAGTCCAGGGTCGCACTGCTCGCGCTCCAGGCGCTCAACGCCTTCTTCATGGCGGTGGTGCTGAGCATCCCCGTGACCATCCTCCAGGAGTCCATGCCCGACCGCGTGGGGGCGGCCTCCTCGCTGTTCACCGGCGCGTTCCAGGTCGGGGTGATGCTGGGCGGCGCCACCGCCGGCGCGGTCATCGGCTGGGTCGGCTACGGCCGGGTGTTCTGGGCTTGCGCGCTCCTCGCGGGCCTCGCGACGGTGCTGTTGCTGGTCGGCAGGGGCCCCGAGCCCGTCCGGCCCGACGGCCCCGCCTCCGACGGCACCCCCGACGACGCCGCCCCCGACAGCCCCGTACACGCCTGAGCCGCGCGGCCCGGAGGGTCCGGGGGTCGCGCGGCTCCGTCGTGCGCCCGCACCGAGGGCGGTCTACTCCGCCGCCACGGGCCGCCGGCCGCGGGTGATCCGGTTGGAGACGCCGCCGAGGTAGTAGCGGACGGTGGGCTGCCCGGTCGACACGATCGGGACGCCGTTGTCCTGGAGCGTCCGCAGCAGCTTGTCGTCGGGCGCGGTGTTGGCCAGGTGCTCGGCCTCGGTGAACGTCTCCGGGATCGGCAGCCGCAGCAGCAGTTCCCGGCGTACCAGCCACACGCTCTGGTCCACCAGCGCCACCGGGTCCTCCGCCCGGATCACACTGCTGGTGCGGAACGCGTCCCCGGGGCGCCGCGGATCGGCGCGGTCCAGCAGGATGTTGGTGCCGGGGACACGGACACCCTTGTCGCACATCACCTGATGGATCCGCGCCGCCTCCACCGGGTCGTCGACGGTGTGCCACGCCTCCTCCAGATACGGGGCGCCGTCGGCGTACCACATCGTCCGGCCGGAATGGGCGACCTGCACGCCGTGCTCCCGGGCGCACTCCAGCAGGCTGCGGAGATGGTGGGGCTCGTACTCGTTGTCGTCGTCCAGGAACGCGATCCAGTCCGCCGAGGAGATCCGCGCCCCCGTGTTGAACAGACGGGACAGGCGCGGATAGACCCGCCGCTTGTCACCCGGCGGCTCGTTCCGCTCGGCCGGCGGGCGCGGCTCCTCGTGCACGGTCACCCGCAGTCCCGGACGGGTCGGGGCCGCGGTGGCCGCCGCCACCGTCTCCGGGTCCTGTTCGTCGATGACGACGACATGCTCGATGAGGCCGTCGAAGTCCTGTGCGTGGACGGAGGCCATGGCCCGCCGAAGCAGTCGCGGACGCCCTCGCGTCACCGTCACGACCCCGATCGTGTCCTTGTGCATACGGTTCTCCCTTCGCTTCATCCTGATGCCGGTCGGCTCCGATCCAACCAAGCATTGCCAATTCAGGCAAGAGTCTGGCAATGTATTGCCAACTTGCCGTGGGTTCAAGGAGGCGTGCGATGGGCGGTCCCAAGATCAGCGTCGTGATCCCGTACAAGCAGCGACTGCGCAATTTCCGGATCGCGCTCGCCGCGCTCGCCGAACAGACGCTGCCGGGCTCCGAGTTCGAGATCGTCGTCGGCGCCCTGGAGTACTCGCGGGAGTACCTCGAGGCGTGCCGGGAGTACGCGGACCGGCTGACCATCGTCTCCGTGCTGGTCGACGAGGAGTGGAACCTCTGCCGCTCGCGGAACCTGGCGCTGCGCCAGGTGTCCGGGGAGGTCGTGGTGTTCCTCGACGCGGATCTGGCGCTGCCCCCGCGCTGCCTCGAATCCCTCTACGACCGGTACTACGCGGACGGGCAGGACGTCTGCGTCGTGGGGCAGATCGTGGGCCTCGACGGCCGGTCGGACCGTCCCGCCGAGACGTCCGACCTCCGCGAGCACCGGGAGTACCGGACGCTGCTCGCGGACCTGGAGGCGTCGCCCGGTGCCCAGCTGGACAAGCGGTGGCGGTTCGATCCGTTCGTCCTGCCGTGGACCCTGGTGTGGGGCGCGTTCATCGTCGTGCCCGCGGAGACAATCCGGCGCCACGGACTGTTCTTCGACGAGGACTTCCGGGGCTGGGGCGGCGAGGACCAGGAGTGGGGGTACCGGGTGCACGCGGCGGGCGTGCCGATCGTGCGCGGCGAGGACGTGTACGGGCTGCATCTGCCGCACGCCCGGGACGTGTCGTCCAACTTCCGTGAGTTCGACGTCAACATGGACCACTTCCTCGCCAAGTGGCCGGCCCTGGACGTGGAGCTGTACCGGGCCTTCGACATGTGGGGCGCCAACCGGTCATACGAGGAGGTCCGCCGCGAGGTGGCGGCCGCCGTGCACGGCCCGGACGAGACGCTCGGCGTGGCACGCGGCACCGTCGACGGCAAGGACACCCTCGTCGTCGGCGCCCCGGTCGACGAGCGGCGCCGGATCACCGACCCGGAGGTGCGCGCGTTGTTCGACGACGGGAGTCCGGTGAGCGTGCTGCCGCTGGTGGGCCTCGCGCTGCCGTTCCCCGGCGGAGGCGTCGAGGAGTGCCGGGTGCTGCCCGCCGTGCTGGGCCTGAGCGAGCGGTACCGGGAGGCGGTGCTGCGCGAGGCGAAGCGGGTCGCCCGACACGTGGTGGCACCCGAGGCGCCCTGAAGCCCCGGCCCCGGCGGTGCTCGCGCCCCAGTCGGCCCGTTTCACCCCAGCCCGTCGGCCCGTACCCCCCGGCCGGCAGTCGGCCGTACCCGAGCCCCAAGTCGGCCCGTCGGCCGGTGTCCCTCGTGGACACCGGCCGATTCGTCGTGGTGCGGCACCCGGACCGGAGCGGGTGCCGCGCCCCTCACCCCAGGGGCCGAACCGACAGCTCCAGTCGTGGCACCCCCGGCGGTTCGAAGCCGAACACCTGGCCGTAGGCGGAGAGTTCGGCGTGCAGGCAGGCCGTCACGGTCTCGGCCTTGCGGAAGCCGTGGCGTTCGTCCGCGAAGGCCAGGTAGGCGTGGGGGACGTCGCCGTCGCGCAGCCGGGCGAGGAAACGCTCGGTCTGGCGCGGTGGGCAGACCGTGTCGTCGAGGCCCTGGAGGACGACGAACGGGGCCCGTACGCGGTCGGCGCGGCGCAGCGGTGACACCTCGGCGTAGCGGTCGGCGGCCTCGGGCCACGGGCCGATGAGACTGTCGAGGTAGCGGGACTCGAAGTCGTGCGTGCCCCGGTCGCGCCACTCCTCCGGGTCGAGCAGGGGGTAGTAGATCCCCGCCACGCGGTACAGCTCGGGCTCGGCCGCGAGGGACGCCGCCGCCGTCCAGCCGCCCGCGCTCCCGCCCCGGACGCCGATGCGCGCCGGGTCGGCGAGCCCCCGGGCGATCAGCCCCCTGGCCACGGCGGCGCAGTCCGCCACGTCGACCACGCCCCACTTTCCGCGCAGCCGCTCCCGGTAGGGCCTGCCGAAGCCGGTCGAGCCGCCGTACTGCACGTCGACGACGCCGATGCCGCGGCTGGTGAAGTACGCGATCTCATGGTTGACCACCAGCTGGCTGCGGGTGGTGGGCCCGCCGTGCGCCTGCACCAGGAACGGCGGCAACTCGCCCTCGGGGGCGGTGAACCCGGGGTTGTGCGGGAGGTACACGAACGCGTGGACGTCCTCGCCGTCCGCGTTGCGGAACACCTCGTGACGGCCGTGCGGCAGCCAGTCCGCGTACGCGTCCCCGTGGGTCGCGGCGCCGCGCAGGACGTCGAGCCGGGGCTCACCGGTGGGGGTGTCGAGGTCGACGAGGACCACCGAGGAACGCAGGCGGGGTCCCGCCGCGGTGCCCGCGACGCGGCGGCCGTCCGTGGCGAGGGCCGCCCACTCGGTGTGGGGCGCGGGCACGTCGCGCAGGGTGCCGTCGCGTTCCAGGACGGCGAGCCGGCGGTCGCCGGTGCCGTGCACCACGAACAGCCGTCCGTCGTCCACCGGCAGGAACCAGCGCGCGCCGATCCGCCACAGGGGTTCGCCGAACTCCTCCGCGCGGGGGCACAGGTTGCGGGTGCCGCCCTCGGGGCCGATCTCGTGGATGTTCCACCAGCCCTCCGAGTCGCTGAGGACGTACAGCACGTCCGGCCGGTCCGGAGCCCACTCCACCTGGCCGACGGAGACGCCCGGCCCGCCCGCGACCCGCCGGGCCGGTCCCAGGGTGCCGTCGGGTCGTACGGGAGCGCACATCACGTCCGTGGTGTCCCACGGCATGTCCGGGTGGTCCCAGCCGATCCACGCGACCCGCAAGCCGTCCGGTGACACCTTGGGGCCGGTCATGAAGTGGTGGCTCGCGGCGAGGATCCGCACCGCCTCCGGGTCCTTCGCGGCGGCGCCGTCCAGGGGCAAGGCCACCATGTCCCGGTGCACGCGGGTGCCCGCCTCGTCGGCCAGGGTCTCCCGCAGACACCAGACCTCCTCGCCGACGCGGGCGAAGTCCGCGTACCTCGCTCCGGCGGGGATCCCGGGCCTCGGGGTGAGCGGCACCGGCTCGGTCCCCGGCTCCGCCCGGTACACCCGCTGGTCCTCCCCGTGCGTGAGAACGAACCCGTCGGAGGGGTCCGCGCCGAGGGCGAGCCAGGGGCGGCCGCCGTACTCGATGACCCGGGACCGCACGCTCCACGGGGGCCCGAGGACGTCGTGGACGTCCCCGTCGGGCGTCCGGGCGACGAGCGCGGAACGCCCGCCCTCCCAAGGCCGTGTCTCGGTCCACCACACCTGGTCGCCGACGAAGCCGACCCACTCGACGCGCGCCTCGGCGGCAGCCGCTTCGGCCGCTCCGATCGGCGAGGTCCAGGTCCCGTGGGCGGCGGTACGCGGAGTTGCCATTCGTTCCTCCTGTGCGCTGATCCTCCTTCCAAGGTTGCCTTTAGTGTGCCAACATTGGCAACATGTTGCCTCGCGGTGCCACGCCCCTGGGACCGCAGCGCACTCGGAAGGGAGCCCCATGACTGGCAGCGCACTGGACGAGGTGCGGGAGGAGGCCCCAAAGGACGGGCGGGCCGTCCCGACGGGACGGCTGCGTACGGCACTCGCGGCGGAGACGCTCGTGGGCAGCCTCGGCCTGTACAGCGTCATCCCGGTCCTCGGACCGCTGCTCGCGGCCAGGTCACCCGGCTCCGGCACCGCGATCGTCGGGATCGGCCTGTTCTGCTACACCGCGTCGGCGGGCCTGTCCGCCACGCTCGTGGCCCGGCGGCTGCGGAGGATCGCCTACGCGCCGGGCATGGTCGGGTCCGTCCTGCTGTCGGCCCTCGCGTTCGGCCTGCTGCCCTTCGCGGGGGCGGACTGGGCGCTGTGCGGGTTGCTCGTCCTGGCAGGGTTCGGGGTGAGCGCGCACTTCCTGTACTCACGGGTGCTCATCGCCGAGGTGATCCGCGACGACATCGGCCGCAACCGGGTCTTCTCCCTGCTGCAGATCGCGGTGAACGGCGCCGCGGCGCTCGGCCCGTTCCTCGCGAACGCCCTCTACTCACCGGCGGAACCGCACAAGCTGATGGGCGTGGTCGCCCTGTGCTACGCGGCGGCCGCGGTCGTCATGCTGCCCGGCCTGCCACGCGGTGTCAGGCCGCCGGAGACGTCCGGCCGGTGGCCGGTGGGCCGGAAGGTGCTGCGGCAGGTCGTCACCACGCCCGCGATCCGGCGCACCGTGGTGGTCAGCGTCCTCGGCACCTTCGTGTACGCGCAGTTCTACTCGGCGTTCGCCTTCTACGTGGCCGAGCGGTTCGACTCCGCCGCGCTGCGGTCCTTCCTCCTCGCCGGCCCCGCCTTCTGGATCGTGCTCCTCCAGGCCGGTGTCACCGCGGTGATCAGCCGGCTGATGCGGGGCGGGACGACCCCCTTCGCGGTGCTCGGCGGCGCCAACCTTCTGTTCGCCGGGTCGATGCTGACGCTCGGTTCGGGACTCGAACCGGCGGTGGGCGCGATCCTCGCGGTCCTCGTGTTCTCGGTGGCCGAGATGGCGTTCGGGCCCATGGTGAGCACCGCGTACGCCGGGCTGCCCATCGGCTCGACCCTGGAGGCGTTCAACCTGCGCCAGGTGTGCTGGTCCTTCGGCGAGGCCCTCGGCGCGCTGTCGGGCGGCGCCCTGTTCGTCGCGCTCCACGACCAGGGCCGTGGCTGGCTCTACTGGCAGTCCCTCGGCGCCGTCACGTTGGCCGTCACCTGCCTGCTGCTGTTCCTGTCCCGGCGCACCGCGCCGCGAGCCCCGGCATGCCGTTGAGCGATGCCGGTCGCGGCCG
>NZ_LIRK01000861.1 GCF_001419765.1 Streptomyces torulosus | reverse complement strand
GGTGTCGGCGGTCGGCTTGGGGGAGTCGTGCACCGGTCCGGTGAACATATGCGGGGGACAGGGGAGTTGACCTTTCGCGCACCCGATCGCCGTGATCACGGACGGTGTCCGTTTCGTCTTGATGGTTACTGACCGCGATCGGTAACTTCCCTGCTCAGGTGGTGAGTCGGGCCTACCAGGATGATGATCCGGAAAAGTTGCGGTTCAGGGCGGCGGGTGGGGCCGGTTAAGTGCCTGATCTCTCGTACAGTTTGCGCCGTGGGATCTCTGCGCAATCCGGTCGGGCCGCTTCCCTCCACCATCTACTGGCGACGGAGGGCCGTCATGGCGGCCGTCCTCGGCGTGCTCGCCCTCCTGATCGTATGGGTCGTCACCAGTGGTGGCGGCAACGGCAAGAACGGTGCGGGCGACTCCAACGGCAAGAACCCCGCGCCCTCCATCACCCCCGGGCCCTCCGGCTCCGGCCCGGCGATCAGCCAGGCGCCGGGCGGCCGTGACGAGACGGGTGACGAGTCCGGCTCCGGGGGCGACAGCTCCGGATCCGGCTCGGACTCCGGCTCCGGTTCGGGCTCGGGCTCCGGGTCCGGCGGTGGCGACGGCGGTTCGAGCGCCGCCGGGGGCGGCTCGTCCAGCGGCGGCACCGGGAGCGGTGGGGGGAGCACCTCCGGCGAGCAGGTTCCGGCGGGGTCCAGCCTGCCCAACTGCACGTCCTCGGCGGTGAAGTTGAGCATCCGCAGTGTGCGCAACGCCTACGCGCCCGGTACGGACCCCACGTTCGAGTTGGTCGCCCGCAACTCATCGGGCAGCGACTGCAAGCTCGACCTCGGGCCGGACCACACGATCGTGACGATCACGGCGACCGGGGCCGACGACGCGTTCTGGTCCTCCGACGACTGCCACGAGACCGCCGGGAGCCTGCTGTTCCGGGTCCCGGCCGGCGACCAGGTCACCTACACCGTCCAGTGGAACCGGGACCCCAGCGCCCCCAACTGCGCCACCCCGTCCGCCGGTTCGGCCAAGCCCGGCACGTACCTCATCGAGGCGAAGGCCCCCGGCCTGACGAAGGACCGGACGTCCTTCGTCCTGAAGAAGGACTGACCCTCCGGGGCGAGCGCGCCGGCCTCCCGGCGGGCGGCCCTCGGAGCGGGGCGCGCGTGGCCGCGATCGGTCAGGGGGCGTGAGGCGTTGGTTCGGCTGACCGCCGGAGGCTAGACGTAGCGCTCCAGGATCGAGGACTCCGCCAGGCGCGACAGGCCCTCGCGGACGCTGCGGGCGCGGGCCTCGCCGACGCCGTCGACCGTCTGGAGGTCGTCGACGCTCGCTGCGAGCAGCTTCTGCAGGCCGCCGAAGTGCTCCACAAGGCGGTCGATGATGGCGCCGGGCAGGCGGGGGACCTTCGCCAGGAGGCGGAAGCCGCGTGGGGAGACCGCCGAGTCCATGCCCTCGGGGGAGCCGGTGTAGCCCAGGGCCCGTGCCACCGTGGGCAGTTCGAGGAGCTCCGCGTGGGAGAGGGCGTCCAGCTCGGACAGCGCCTCGTCGACCGTACGGGAACGTTTGGCCGTGGGCTCGGGGACATAGTCCCGGACCACCAGCTCGCGCTCCGGCTCCACACCCGCGATGAGCTCGTCCAGCTGGAGGGCCAGAAGGCGGCCGTCCGTACCCAGCTCGACGACGTACTCGGCGATCTCGGTGGCGATGCGCCGGACCATCTCCAGACGCTGCGCCACCGCCGAGACGTCCCGGACCGTCACCAGGTCCTCGATCTCCAGCGCTGACAACGTTCCCGCGACCTCGTCCAGGCGGAGCTTGTACCGCTCCAGGGTCGCGAGGGCCTGGTTGGCGCGGGAGAGGATCGCCGCCGAGTCCTCCAGGACACGGCGCTGCCCGTCGACGTACAGCGCGATCAGGCGCATCGACTGGGAGACGGAGACCACCGGGTACCCGACCTGTTTGCTCACGCGGTCCGCGGTGCGGTGCCGGGTGCCGGTCTCCTCCGTCGGGATCGTCGGGTCCGGGACCAGTTGGACACCCGCCCGCAGGATCTTCGACAGGTCCGAGGAGAGGACGATGCCGCCGTCCAGCTTGCACAGCTCACGCAGCCGCGTGGCCGTGAACTCGACATCCAGGACGAAACCACCGGTGCACATCGGCTCGACGGTCTTGTCGAAGCCGAGCACGATGAGTCCGCCGGTGTTGCCGCGGAGAATCCGCTCAAGCCCGTCGCGCAGGGCCGTGCCCGGGGCCACGGCGCTCAGTGAGGCGCGCATCAGGCCATCGGCACCGGAGCTCCCACCGGACTTTCCGGGAGCTGCTGCCCGGTCGTTGGCTGCCACTGCACTCCTCCGGTCGCAGGTTCTGGGGCGCTCCCGTTTCGCACACGTGGTTCGTACGGACGGGCGAGACCTGGGCAAAGTCTACCGGCGGTCCTCGTCGTCCCGTGGGGCGTCTCGACGACGGGATCGGGGCAGTACCCGCAGCGCGTCCCCCATGTCCGCCACTTCCAGCACCTTCATACCGGGAGGAACCTTGCCGGGATCGGACGGAACGAGCGCGTGCGTGAAGCCGAGGCGGTGCGCCTCCGCGAGGCGGCGCTGCACACCGGTGACCCTTCTGACCTCGCCGGCGAGGCCCACTTCGCCGATCGCCACGAGGTTCTTGGGCAGCGGGGTGTCGCTCGCCGCGGACGCCAGGGCGAGCGCGATCGCCAGGTCCGCGGCGGGCTCGGACAGCTTCACGCCGCCCACCGTCGCGGAGTAGATGTCCCTTTTGCCCAGAGCTGCGATCCGACCGCGCTGCTCCAGGACCGCCAGGACCATCGAGACACGCGAGGTCTCCAGGCCGGACGTGGTGCGGCGGGGGGAGGGGAGCTGGGAGTCGACCGTGAGCGACTGCACTTCGGCGACGAGGGGCCGGCGGCCCTCCAGGGTGACGGTGAGGCAGGTGCCGGGCACCGGCTCGTCGCGGCGGGTGAGGAAGAGACCACTGGGGTCGGCGAGGCCGGTGATGCCCTCGTCGTGCAGCTCGAAGCAGCCGACCTCGTCCGTGGCGCCGTAGCGGTTCTTGACGCCGCGTACGAGGCGGAGGCGGGCATGGCGGTCGCCCTCGAAATGCAGCACGACGTCGACCAGGTGCTCCAGGAGGCGGGGGCCCGCGATCGCGCCGTCCTTGGTGACGTGGCCCACGAGCAGGGTCGCCATGCCGCGTTCCTTCGAGGCACGGATCAGCGCACCCGCGACCTCGCGGACCTGGGCCATGCCGCCGGGGGCGCCGTCGATCTCCGGGGAGGCGACCGTCTGCACCGAGTCGAGGATGAGCAGACCGGGCTTGACGGCGTCCAAGTGGCCGAGGACGGCGGCCAGGTCGGTCTCGGCGGCGAGGTACAGATGGTCGTGGAGAGCGTCGATACGGTCGGCCCGGAGGCGGACCTGGCTCGCGGACTCCTCACCGGTGACGTAGAGCGTGGGGTGCTCGGCGCTGGCCGCCTTCGCCGCCACGTCGAGGAGGAGGGTGGACTTGCCGACGCCGGGTTCACCGGCGACGAGGACGACCGCGCCGGGGACGAGGCCGCCGCCGAGGACGCGGTCCAGCTCGGGGACGCCGGTGGGGCGGGCGGTGGCCTGGCGGCCGTCCACCTGGCCGATGGGGAGGGCGGAGGTCGTGACCCGGCCGGGGGCGGTGGTGCGGACCGCGGGGGTGCCGTACTCCTCGACCGTGCCCCACGCCTGGCACTCGGGGCAGCGGCCCAGCCACTTCGCCGTCTGCCAGCCGCATTCCGTGCAGCGGTAGGAGGGGCGATCCTTCGTGGACTTGGTACGGGCAGCCATGCACGAACCGTAGCGGAGGGCACTGACAACGGAGGGGGGCCGGGG
>NZ_LIRK01000860.1 GCF_001419765.1 Streptomyces torulosus | reverse complement strand
AAGAGACGGGGTGAGCGGTGCGTGGTCAGGGGTGTCCGTTCGTGTGTGGGGGCGGTGCGGGAGGCCGTCACCCGGCGGCGGACGGCGCCGCCGTCCGGGCGACGGCCGCCACGGGCCCCGGCCCGTATCGATCGGCGGGGCCCACCGTCATCAGCCGGCGACGCCCCTCGCCGTGCAGGTGACGGTCGCCGACGGTGTCCCGGACGTCGTCGAGGTGTCGGCGATGAAACCGAACGTGGCGCGGGCGCCGGGGGCGAGCGTGCCGTTCCAGTTGGCGTTGGTGACGGTGGCCGTCCCGTCGGCCGCCGTGCTCAACGTGCCGTTCCAGACCTGGGTGAGCCGGGCCCCTCCGGCCGGTACGACGGTCGCGGTCCAGCCCGAGACGGCGGAGGCGGACGTATTGGTCACCGTCACTTCACCCTGGTAGCCGCCCTGCCAGACGTTGACGGCACGGACGGCCGCGGTGCACGGCCCGTCACCCGGGTCACCCGGGTCACCGGGATCGCCGGAACCCGGCTCGAGCAGCGCGCTCACCGCCGGGTACCAGCGGGCGGCGATCTTGTCGTCGCCGGCCGAGTTCGGGTGCACCCCGTCGTAGGTGTCGGCGGCCGTGTCGAAGCCGGTCCACTGGTCGACGACGGTCACCGGCGAACGGCTGGTGGTCGTCGCCTGCGCCCAGGCCGGGATCCGCGCGTTGAAGTCGACGACGCGCTGTGCGCAGCCCGAGCAGGTGCTGGGGTTCATGGGGATGATCTGCGCGACGAGGATCTTCATGTCGGGGTTGGACGCCCGCATCTGCCCGACGAGCTTGGTGTAGGCGGCGAGGATGCGGTCGGGGGAGACGCTGCTCCACACATCGTTCGTGCCGAAGTGCATGACAACGATGTCCGGAAGGGTCGCGGCGAGCCGTGCGGGCAGCAGGTTCTGGTCGGCCACGTTGGTGACGAGTTCGCCGCCGTGGCCCTCGTTGTCGCCGTCGTGGGCCTGCCCGCAGCCCTGGGGGCCGAGGGTGCCGACGAAGTCGATGTCCGTGTAGCCGGCGCTCTGCAGCCGGTTCCACAGCACGGCTCTCCAACAGCCGGGCGAGCCGGTGATGGAGTCGCCGAGCGGCATGATGCGCACCGGATCGGCGACCGTTCCCTTCGCCGTGACCGCTGTGGCGGCCGAGGCCGGCGGCGCGAGGGTGAGGGTGAAGGGGAGGGACAGGGCGGCCAGCAGGCCGAGAAGCGGAAGGATCCGGATGGGGGAGTGGTGGGTGCTGCGCATGGTGTTCCCTTCCCTGGTGAGATGGGAGCGCTCCCATGGGAACATGCCACTGTTGTCATTTACGCGTCAAGATGTGTGCGTCGAGCGGTCCAATTCCCTTGTGATCAAAGGAAGTTGACCCTCTTAGAAAACGATCACCTTTTCGGTACCGTGACACGCGTTCCTTCGTTCACATCCGCATCTCCTCCAACACCCCCCACTTCGAACGGAGTTCGTGTGACCAGACCACGTGTCCCGGCATGGACGGGCGGCGCCCTGGCCGCCGTTCTGCTCGTGACCACCCAGAGCGGGTTATCCACCGCGGCCACCCCCTCAACTCCCTCCGCCGCGGCCACCCCCTCAACTC
>NZ_LIRK01000086.1 GCF_001419765.1 Streptomyces torulosus | reverse complement strand
CCTTAGAGTGAGCTCTGAGTGACGGACGGGTGTGGTGTCTGCGTCGGGTCGAGGGGCGGGCACTGCTGGGCGGGTGGGCGAGATGAGGTCACCATGACGGCTCACGGTGAGAGCGAGACGGGCGTCATCCGGTGCTTCGGGCAGCAGTTGCGGTTGCTGCGGACGAGCCGGGGGCTGACGAGGGCGGAGCTGGGCGCGCAGCTCGGTTACAGCGAGGACATGGTCACGTCGGTGGAGCTGGGGCGGCGCATCCCGAAACCGGATTTCATCGACCGGGCGGACGTTGTGCTGGAGGCCGGCGGTCTGCTGACGGTGATGAAGGAGGAGGTGGGGCGGGCGCGGTATCCGGCGTTCTTCCGGGACGCGGCGAGGTTGGAGGCGGAGGCGGTTGAGCTGCATGTTTATGCCAACCAGGCTGTGCCGGGGTTGTTGCAGACGGAGGAGTACGCGCGGGCGGTGTTCGACGCGCGGCGCCCTCTCCTGGACGAAAGGGTTATCTCCGAGAGGGTGGCGGCTCGCCTCGCCCGGCAGGAGATCTTCGACCGCAGGCCGTTGCCGACGATCAGTTTCGTGATCGAAGAGACGGTGTTGCGACGACCTATCGGCGGGTGGAGCATCTGGCGTGGGCAGTTGGAGCAGATCTACCTGCGTGGGCAGAGCCGGAACGTCGAGATGCAGGTCATGCCGACTGAAGTCGTCGAACATGCTGCACTGGCAGGTCCGTTCACCTTGATCGAAACGCTGAAAGGTCAGAGGATCGCCTATGTGGAGGTCCAGAAGGAAAGCCGTCTGTTCCACGAGCGGAGTTCGGTGCGTGAGTACGAGGAGCAGTACGGCATCCTGCGCGCGCAGGCACTGACCCCCCGCGAGTCGTTGCAGCTGATCGAAAAGCTACAGGGAGAGCGATGAATGCCGTGGACGAAGCGCAGGCGAACGGTGGACTGGTCTGGCACAAGAGCACCTACAGCAGCGGCGAGGGTGGTGAGTGTGTGGAGGTCGCTGTCGCTGGCAGTGCCGTTCACGTGCGGGACTCAAAGCAGACGGCGGAGGCCGGGCCGGTACTGACAGTCGGCTCGGTCGCGTGGTCGAAGCTGCTTGGGACATTTTGAGTTTGTACGGTCAGCCGTGCGGAGGCATACAGAGGGTTGCGAGGTGGGCGTTTCTCAAGGAAGCGCCCACCTTCACTATAAGAAATGGCGCTCAGGCCTCGCGGTCCCCAGGTCGTGTCCAGCGGCCGACGGTAATCTCCTTGTCCAAACGAGCTTGGAAGTGTGAGTGCGCGGCCCGCATCTCGGCCTCGCGGTCCGCCTTGTAGAAGGGGGCGGTGTAACCGGCCGGGGGCGGAGTGCTCCTCGGGCTCTCCAAGTAGGCCAAGAGGTCAATGTAGTCCTGCTTGGTCTGGCCGTAACCGTAAGCGTTGTGATTCGCGGCAATCTTCCGGCCCTTCGCGTCGAAATACATCTCCGACTCGTAGTCAGACAGGACTGGGTAGCGGGATTTGTAGATTGCGACAAGTTGGTCTGAAGTGATGCCGAGCCAGACCGAGGTGAGGGCGTCCAGTTCGACAAGTGCGGCTCGGCGTTCATACTCCGTGCGCAGAGGTGTGTCATAGTTCCACGCCGACTGGAGATGCGCGGCCAGCGGATTCAGGTTTGGCCAGTTAGGATTGGCCCAATTTTCGTAGCCCGGCCAGGTGGGGTGAAACAGCTCCTGCCAGAGTGGGGCGTAATGTGCGGTCAGAGCATTTAGGCGCAGAGTGCGTAGGAGTAGGGCGGGTGCGAGAGGATGCATGGGGTCAGGCGCAGGCATCTGCTTTGCAGTAGCAGGCGTAAGGTCGGAACGCCCAGTGATGCGCAACAGATAATCGAGTGGCAATGACGCCCAGAAGCCTGCGATAAGGGCGGTCATGCGATCATTGGCCAAGGCCATCGATTGCACGCCGTAAACGTGGGCTGGACCCGGGGGAATGATTGCGGCAAACAAAGATCGCTCGTTGCTCGGGGGGATCATTCTGCGCCAGGCCAGGCGAAAGAAGCTAGTTGAGGATGCTCCGTTCCACTCTTCTAGCGATGAATATCGTGAGCCAGCTTCAGTTCGCTGAAAATTACTCGCGGGCGAGATTTTTTCGGGCAGTGTGATGAGATTCCAGGGAGTCCAGTCGTTCTTATTTCGGCAGGGAATATTTGGCTGTTTTTGGAATGGTGTTGCAATTCCAATGTGAGGGCCCTGGAGGACCACTTGAGAGAAATTCTCGGTCTTGCTGGTGTTCCATCTGATGAGGCCGGCTGCTTTGGCGCGACTTTCATCGAATCCGCGGGCTAGGAATGGAGACAGGGAGGCCAGGTGTGTCTCAACCTTGGAGAGGGCAGAAATGGCACCGTTCTCGTCCGTCGATACTGGGTAGAGGAGCGGGGCTGTAGTGTTTTGATTGCCTTCCTCCCGGGATAGATTTCCCCAGTCGGACAGAAGGCTGTGATTGACGGAGATGAGGCGAGCACGGTGGGGTCGAAGATCCCATCGACGGTCCTTCTTGATCCCTGGAATCTCGCCCGCACCATCGTGGGAGATCGAGCGAGTGACCACTTCCGGGGCGAGTATCCAGCTCATGTGCAGGAATTCGATGTTCGACTGCTGTGATCCGTAAATGTGTACGCCGAACTGTGCGCTGCCGTCGACTTCGCTGAAAATTTGCGCTTTATTCAAGAAGTGTGCGTGAAAGCGAAGGTGGGAATAGGTGGAGGAGCGCAGTGCAGCCTCGTTGATTCCAACGAAATGAGTGTCCGGGTGGATTAGGCCGGCGATGCCGTATTCGTGGAGGTTGAGCCAAGAGCGGCACATGAATGCCCGATAAAGATCGGGTTGTGTTGCGACGAGTGCGGGATAGGTTGTGACATTGCCGAGGTAGGCGAGGGAAGAAACGGTGGAGGAGAGCTCCTCTAGGAAGTACGAAACGTGATGTGAGGCCGTCCTGAGGGCCTCATTTTTACGGAGGCGCCATTCCTCTACGCGTGGCTTCTCCACCAGCATGAACCAAGGTTCAACTTCTGCCAGGATCCCGGCCTCCTGCCACCGCGGCCGAACCCAAGGCGGATTCCCCACCTGCAAGTCATACCCGCCCCGGGCAAACACCTGCCCGAACTCCAACTCCCAGTGAAAGAACCCCTGCCGCTCAGCCACGTCCCGAGCAACCCCCGCCCACGGATACCGCGACTCCAGCGAGTAGAACCGCTCCATGCCCATCCACTCGGGCAGTTCGTCCTCGTACCGCTCCAGCGCGTCCAGTGTGTCGAACTGGGCCACCAGCGAGTCCGCGGCCACGTCGTGCGTGCCCAGCAGCGACTCTGCGAAGTCCAGCCAGTCGTCCAGCGACGCCAGCGCGATCACCGGGCGGCGCTCGCCACGGATCTGTTCCTTGCGGCTGCCGCCCCGCGCGCCCTTGGACTTGACCTCTACGACCTCGACCCCGCCGAAGAAGTCCTCCTTCTCGTACGTCTCCCGCGCGGGCGTACTCGACTGGGCCGGGACCGCCGACACTGTCCACTCACCCGACCGCGAGGCGACCTCCGCCGCCCGCGCGTACGCCTCATGCGAACCGTCCAGCAGCGCAGCCTCCTGCACCGGCCAGAACCACAGCGCGCACCAAGCATCCATCAGCGTCTTCAGACGCCAGTACGGGGTGTCCACCGCCTCCAGGTCGGCCTTGACCTTCTCCCTCGGGACCGCGACCTCCGGCGAGCGCAGCCAGCCCTCCTCCGCGCCCCATACGTTGATCCGCCGCGAGATCTCCCGCTCGGAGATCTCCAGCCGGCGCACGACCAGCCCCCACAGGTACTCCGCCCGCCGCGCCAGGCCCTGCAACCGCTTGGTCTGCGCGGGGCTCGGGGACTTGGTGATCGCCTTGCGCCAGGCGGCCAGCGCCTTCGACTCCTCCGGGGCCAGCGCCTTGGCCTCCTTCTCGGCGGCGACCGCGCCCCACTCCTTCGCCGGGAGGAGGAAGTGGTGCACCGCGCCCTCCGGCAGCGAAGCGCCCGCCAGGGCCTCCGACAGCGGGAAGCGTTCCGGAGTCGTCCCCAGCCAGCCGCCCTTCTTCAGGCGCTCGGCGGAGTACACCTCCCTACGACCGCCGATCAGCGAGTTGCCGCGCCGCAGGTGCAGGCCGAACCACGGGGCCTCCATGCCGGGGTGCATGGTGTTCAGCCACAGCGACACCTCCGCCAGCTCCACTGCCGTGTTGTTGAGGTCCACGCCGTAGGAGTTGTGCAGGGCGATGTACGCCTTGGTCTTCTGGAGCTCGACCGCGTACTTCTCCGTGTCGACGGCGACGCCCAGCTCGTCCTGGCGGCGCCGCAGGTACTCCGCCGCGACCTGGTTGATCGCCTCGTTGAGGAACGCGCCCGAGCCGAGTGCCGGCTCGCAGATCTTCCAGTCCAGCAGCTCACGCGCCTCGGTGACCGTGCCGTCCTGGTCCAGGCGGTGCTGCAACGCGAGCTGGACCGTCACGCGGGTCAGCGACTCGGGGGTGTAGTAGGAGGCAGAGGTCTGACGGTCGCGGCCCGACAGGCGGTACACGAACGCGCCCGGCGCGTACCGTACGCGCTCCTCCACGCCGGTGTCCTCGTCCTTGTGCCGGACGAACACCTCGTCGGGGTACTCGTCGGCCTTGGTCGCCGGGACCAGCCAGGAGCCGTCCTTCGGGTCGCCGTTCTTCGCGACCTCGTACAGCTCCTCACCCGCGACGAAGCCCGAGTAGGACATCAGGCCCTCGTACACGGCGCCGAGCTGGTTGATGCCGAGCTGGGCGTAGGAGATGAAGCCGCCGCGCTCGCGCTTCTTGCCGCGGGTCAGCATCAGCAGGCGCAGCACCCGGTACAGGGTCTCGTTGCGCAGGCGGGTGTCGACGAAGCGCTCCCCGCCCGGCTCGTCCTCGCCGCCGGCCTCCGTGTCGACGCGCGGGTCCGGGACGGTGTCCCGGCCGATCAGCCGGATCGCGTCCGGTTCGAACAGCTTGGAGTGCAGGGGCTCGAAGCGCAGGCCCACGTCCTCCGACGTCTTCGCTGTCAGGGCGGCCCCAGCCGACTCCGCGTCCAACCCGTGCGTACGACGCGGCCGGTGGCCCTCCTGCACCTTGCGGAAGAGCAGGTCCAGCGACTCGTACAGGTAGAAGCCCTTGCGGGACTTCTCGTCGACGAGGTCGCGCTCGGCGATCAGTTCGCCGAGGCGGCCGAGGCCGTAGCCCAGCTGGTACTCGGGGTAGTCCGAGGGCAGGATGCCCAGCTCGGGGCGCGCCTCGGCGTAGAGGAGGAACAGGACGCGGTACAGGTAGCGCAGTGACTCGCGGGTCAACTGGCGGCCCAGCTCGGGGAGTTCCTTGACCTCCTCCGGGCGGACGCCGGCCTCGCGCAGGCGGTCCAGGACCTCGTTGGCGATCAGTTCGACGCTCAGCCGCAGGCCGTCGCGGAGTTCGCTGGAGACGCCCACCGCGTGCTTGGTCGACTTGTCGAGGAGGGACGCGAGGGGGTTCTCGCCTCCCTCCTCCGGGGTGCGCAGCGAGTCGGCGCCGAACAGGGCGGCCACCGTGTCGAGTTCGCCGCCCGCCTTGACATCGTTGCGCTCCAGCGCCGCGTCCAGCGAGACCGCCAGGTAGCGGCCCTCGCCCCACGCGGCCCGGTCGGCGAGCACGACGACGCCACCGACCAGCAGCAGGACGTAGCGGGGGGCGTCCTCGCAGGCGAACAGGAAGGAGGCGAGCTTGGAGCCGGTGGTGATCGTGTGCTGGCCGTCGAGGCGCAGTTCGTCCAGGAGGCGTCCGGCGCCGTCGGGGTCCAGGGCGTCGTCGGGCTCGGCGGACCAGCCGCAGTCCAGGGCGACGAGGTCCTTCTCCGCGTGCGCGACCGTCACCTCGTGGGACTGGTCGGCGCGGACGACGGTGAGCGTGCCCGGCTTGGCGTCGAAGCCGAGGGCGCGCAGCACCTCCCCGTTGAGGGCGCGGACGCGGTCGCGCCACTCGGGGGCGTCGTACGTCACGGCGTCGTCGCCGGTCGCCGCCCGCTCCTCGTCCATCGTGAAGTACGAGCGGGCCGCGAAGTAGGGGCGGCGCAGCGCCCGCAGGCCCGCGCGCGGGGTGAGCGGCAGGGCGCCCTCGGGCCGCTCGGCGCCGGCGGCGTCCTCCTCGCGCTGCTTCCACTCGGCGAGCAGGCCGGACTTGAGATCCTTGGGGAGGACCTCGGCGAGGTAGTGCGCGGAGAAGTAGTCGCCGCGGTTGACCAGGCTGTCGTACGTCATCTTCGGGAACCTCTGCTGGTCGGTCAGGCGGCGTGGGCGGTGGCGGGGGCCAGGACGGCGAGCACCCGCAGCATCGGGCGGCCGGTGGTGAGGAGGGAGTCCGCGAGGGAGGCGAGGCGTTCGCGGGTTCCGGTAGGCCCGGCGGCGCCGTTCGCCAGCGTCGGCTGTTCCCACGACCCCAGACGGGCCTTGTACTGCTCGATCGGCGCCCTGAGCGGTTCGTCCCACGCCTCGCGGCGCTGCTCCAGGAACGCCTCCGCGGTGTCCAGGACGGCGGGGATCGCCTCGGCGAGGCGGGCCGGGTCGTGGGTGAGGCCCGGGTTCGCCATCGTCGGACCGACCTTCGCGCGGCGCAGCACCGCCACCATGTCGTCGTCGACCTCGCCGTCCGTGGTGACCGCCATCCACCTGACGACGGTGGGGCGGCCGAGCGCGTTGGAGTAGATGCCCTGCACGAGGTAGGTGGGCTCCGGCACGTCGGCGGTCAGCACCGGGGCCTCCTGGCGGTCCAGGCGGACCAGGACCTTGTCGGTCAGCCACTCCATGACCGGGTGCAGGTCGGTCAGCAGGGAGATGTCGGGCCAGCTCGACGTCGCCGAGGCGCGGGCGCGGGTCAGGCTGTGGTCGGCGAGCCGCCGGTTGAAGGTGACCTTCAGCCGGTCGCGCAGGCCCTGCTCGCGGACGTAGTCCGGGGGCAGCGCCTTGAGTCGGTGGACCAGGTCGGACGGCGGGACGAAGGAGAGCAGGCCGGTCTCGGGGTCGGCGGCCAGGTCCAGCCGGTCGTGGGCGTCCGGGTAGACCTCGCGCAGCGCCTCGTCGAGGAACTCGCGGGCGGAGGAGAACAGCCGGGGCACGTGCGCCCTGGGCACCGCCCCGGTGCCGTCGCCGCCGCCCGTGTCGGTGGCCGCGTCCTGTTCCGGTTCGTCGTTCACGGCGCCGAAGAAGTCGGCGAGGAAGTCGTCCACGCCGTCGTCGGCGTCGGAGGTGCGGTCGGCGTCCAGGGACTCGTCCACGGTGCGGCCCCGCAGCAGGTCCTGGATGAGGGACTTCTCCTCGGCCTCCGCCCGGTAGAGGCCGGAGACCGCCTCCGCCGTGCCGAGCGACTGGTGGGCCTGGGCCTCGCGCTCCAGCAGGCGCTCCGCGACGAGGGTGTCGTCCTTGGCGCCGTCGACGGAACTGGTCAGGATCAGCGCCCTGAACTGCGGCTGGTGCGCCTGCCCGTAGCGGTCGATACGGCCGTTGCGCTGCTCGATGCGGATCAGCGACCAGGGCACGTCGTAGTGGACGAGCTGGTGGCACTGGCGGTGCAGGTTGACGCCCTCGGAGGCGACGTCGCCGGTGAACAGGATGCGTACGGGCGTGTCCGCGAGGCCGAAGTCCTCCACGCACTGCATCTGCTGCTCGTCCGACAGGCCGCCGTGCATGACCCGGGCCGCCTCCTGCGCGGCCTTCCCCTTGAAGCCGAGCGCCTGCGGCACGGTCCGCGCCAGCCACTCCAGGGTCTGCACCCGCTCGGAGAAGACGACGACCCGGGTGCCGGACCTCGGCCCGACCCCGATCTCCCGCAACTGTTCCAGCAGGGCCCCGAACTTGCCGGAGTCCTCCTCCGTCATGCCCGACGCGAGTTCCAGCAGCCGGTGCAGGGCCGCGCGTTCGGCGGCCGTCGCCTCCGGGGTGCCCTTCTTCTCCAGCGTCTTGATGCGGGTGCCGACCGTGGACTTCAGCGCCGCGTGGGAGGAGAGGAAGGACTTCAGCAGCGTGTACGGGAACAGGGGGACGTCACTGACCGACTTCGAGCCGTCGGACGGCAGCCAGACAGCGGCCAGTTCCTCGAAGACCTTCTCCTCGGCGGGCGTGGCCGTCACCCGGATCGAGCGGGAGGGGCCGCGGTCCGCCCACTGGCCCTTCATCTGCTCGCGCACCTCGGGGCTGACCTTGGTGCGGCGGATGAACAGGTGCTTGATGTCCTCGGCGCGGTAGTGCTCGGGATCGCGGATAGCGGCCGGGTCGAGCAGGGAGATCAGCTCGGCGAAGGAGCGCGCGTCACCGTTGTGCGGGGTCGCCGAGGCCAGCAGCAGGGCGTCCGTGTGCGGGGCGAGGGTGCGGGCCAGCTGGTTGCGCAGGGAGCCCTTGTTGATGAGGTTGTGCGACTCGTCGATGACGACCGCGTCCCAGGTGATCCGCTCCAGGTGGTGCTTGTACTGGTCGGTGTTCTTCAGGGTGTCGATGGAGACGATGACCCGCTTGAAGTAGGTGAACGGGTTGCGGCCCGCGGGGATCTCCCGCTGGATCCGCTCGATGCCCACCGAGTCCAGACGTACGAGCGGGATCGCGAACCGCGTCCACAACTCGTGCTGGAACTGCTCCAGGACGTGCTGCGGGGTGACGACGAGGATGCGCTCGCCGCGGCCGCGGCGGATCAGCTCGGCGAGGGTGAGGCCGATCTCCAGGGTCTTGCCGAGACCGACGACGTCCGCGATGAGCACGCGGGGGCGCAGGTTGCGGCCCGACAGGGCCAGTTGCGCGGGGCGCTGCTGGTAGGGGAGGGAGTCCAGGAGGAAGGAGTCCGCGAGGGCGAGGCCGCGTTCGGCCTGCGGCAGCGGCGTCTTGCGCAGGACCGCCTCCAGGAACAGGCGCGAGCGGCGGAAGTTGGGCGAGTCGTCCCGCACCAGACGGGTGTGCCGCGGGTCGAGCAGTTCGATCCGGTCCAGCCCGGTGAAGAACACCGCCTCCTGGTCGCGCACGAAGTCCGAGGCGCCGACCGCCTCGATCCGGGCGCCGTCGTGCTCGGTCCGCGTCGCGTTGCGGACCAGCCACACCTCGTCCCGTACGAGGATCTGGGCGCCCG
>NZ_LIRK01000859.1 GCF_001419765.1 Streptomyces torulosus | reverse complement strand
GCCTCGCGGCGGTCGGGGGGCGGGGACGCCGACTTCCCGGTCGCCGGCTAGCCGGCGCCGGGCGGGCCCGGCAGGGGCACCTCGGCGGGCCGGGCCGGACCGGGGGCCGCGCGCACCTGACTAGGCGAAGTCGTCGTGATCGGAGAGGACCTGGTCGATGACCCGCCGGTGGAAGGCGGCCAGGTCCGGGTCGGTGTCGATGGTCTCGGACAGCATGAGCAGCGACTTCCACAGGGCCCAGCCCCGGGCCCGCGCCCACATGCCCTCGTCCTGGGCGACCGCTCGCCGGAACGCCTCGCGGCTGTCGCCGGAGAACATCGTCCACGCGATCACCAGATCGCAGGCCGGGTCGCCGACCCCCGAGGTGCCGAAGTCGATGACGGCCGCCAACTTGCCGTCCCTGACCAGCAGATTGCCGCTCGCGATGTCCCCGTGGAACCACACGGGTGCCCCGTGCCACTCGGCGGCGAGCGCGGCCCGCCAGACCTCGGCGGCCCGTTCGGTGTCGACGCGGCCTTCGAGGGCGGCGAGACAGCGGCGGGTCTCCTCGTCGTAGTGCGCCGGAGGGGCGCCCCGGTACCAGCTGTGCTGCCCGGCGACCGGGCCGCCGGTGGCGTCGCAGCGCTGGAGGGCGAGGAGGAAGTCGGCGAGGGCGACGGCGAACTGCGCCATGTCGTCGATGCGTTCGGGTGCGGACGTCTCGCCGTCCAGCCAGCCGCGCACCGACCAGGGGAAGGGGTACCCCTCGCCGGGGACGCCCTTGCCCAGCACGGCCGGGATCGCCACGGGCAGCGCGGGCGCCAGACGCGGCAGCCACGCGCTCTCCTTGTCGACCGCGGGGACGTACCCGGCGGCGGTGGGCAGCCGGACCGACATGTCGTCACCGAGGCGGTAGGTGCGGTTGTCCCAGCCGTCAACCTCCACCGGAACCACGGGTAAGTCGGCCCACTGCGGGAACTGACCGGCGATCAGCCTTGTGACCAGCGCGGCGTCGATGCCTGCGCGGCCATCGGGGGGTGTCGAAGCCATGGGCCGATGATCGCTCGAAAGGGCACACCCGCGCAACGGATTTGACACTTCCGATCCGTGATCGCTCCATCAGAATGGCAACGCATTGCCTTTGAGTTGCCAAGCGGGGCAAGATGGTACCGAGTCCACCGACTGAAGGGGTTTCCTCATGGCCACCCATCGGAAGTTCGGCGATCCCGCGCTCTTCGGCGAGGTCTGGGCCGACGACTACGACGACAGGACCAGCCTCGACCCCACGCCCGCCGTCGACTTCCTCGCCCCCCTCGCCAAGGGCGGGTCCGCCCTCGAACTCGCCGTCGGCACCGGCCGGGTGGCCCTGCCGCTTGCCGCCCGAGGCATCCGCGTCGAAGGCGTCGAGGGGTCCGCGAAGATGGCCGCGCGCCTGCGCGAGAAACCCGGCGGCGACGACGTCCCCGTGACCGTCGGCGACATGGCCGACGTCCCGGTCACCGGCCCCTTCACCCTCGTCTACCTCGTCTACAACACCCTGTTCAACCTTCTGGAGGCCGAGCGCCAGCAGGACTGCTTCCGCAATGTCGCCCGCGTCCTCGACGAGGACGGCGCCTTCGTGGTGGAGGCATATGTCCCCGACCCGTCGTTCTTCGACCGGGGCCAGCGCGTCCAGGCCCTCTCGGTGACGGAGGACTCCGCCACCATCGAGGTGTACCGCTTCGACCTGGCCGCCCAGCGCTTCCACAGCCAGAAGATCACCTTCGGCGCGGACGGCGTCCGACTGCGCCCCCACGCCGAGCGCTACTGCTGGCCCGCCGAACTCGACGTGATGGCGGCCCGCGCCGGCCTCCGCCTCGACCGGCGGGTCGCCGACTGGTCCGGCCGCCCCTTCGGCCCCGACAGCACCGGCCATGTCTCGGTGTACCGGCCCGAGCGATGACCCCGGATGCGATCGTCCTCGTCACCGGCGCCAACCGCGGCATCGGACGGGAGGCCGCCCGGCAACTCGCCCTGCGCGGCGCCCGGGTCCTCCTCGGCGCCCGCGACATCCGGCAGGGCGAGAACGCCGCCCGCGCACTCGACCGCGAAGGCGTCCACGTCACACCTGTGGCGCTCGACGTGACGGACGCCCGCAGTGTCACCGAACTCGCCGACCGGCTGGAGAAGGAGCACGGCAGGCTCGACGTCCTGGTCAACAACGCAGGTCACTTCCGCGGGGCCACCGCCGTCGACACCGACGCCCGGCTCCTCCGCGACATCCTCGACGTCAACGTCGTCGGCCCGGTCGCGGTGCTCCACGCCCTGCTGCCGCTGCTGCGCCGCTCCCCGGCGCCCCGCGTCGTCAACGTCTCCAGCACCACGGCCTCGTTCGGCCTCACCACCTCCGGCGCGGACCTGCCCGGCGACGCCTCGGCGCGCCTCGCGTACACCGCCTCGAAGGCGGCCCTCAACATGGTGACGGTCCAGTACGACCTCGCGTTTCGCCAGGACCCGGACCTGAGGCACATCAAGATCAACTCGGTGTCGCCGGGCTGGACGGCCACCGCCATGAACGACTTCCGCGCGCCCCGCACCGTCGAGGAGGGCGCCCGCGCCCTCGTCGACGGTGCGG
>NZ_LIRK01000858.1 GCF_001419765.1 Streptomyces torulosus | reverse complement strand
GCCACGGCCAACCGTGCACGAGGTCGTAAGGGCTGTCCCGTAACTGCCGTTCACCGTCTGTGCCGGCGGACTCTTGGATGCGTTGCCTGGCGGTTTGAGCGGCGGCACGGGGCAGGGCTCAGCCTTGCGGCTCCTGCGGCTTGACGTCGAGCTCGCGCAAACTTTGGTTCCGCAGGGACACCGTGCTGATCGTAGACGGCACCCTGTTGCCCACACATGACCACGCCGTCGCCGAGCAGTCAAAGAACTATCAGTACTCCACCAACCGCCAGGTCGTCATCGACGCGGACGCCCGGCTCGTCGCCACGGTGGGCCGACCGGTGCCCGGCAACCGCAACGACTGCAAGGCGTGGGAACTGTCCGGTGCGAAAGACGCCGTCGGCAGGACCACAGTGATCGCGGACGGCGGCTACTGGGGCATCGGCCTGGTCATCCAGCATCGCCGCGAGCCCGGCCGCAGGCTGAACTCCTGGCCTGGAAGGAGGAGCACAACGCTTCCCACCGCAAGGTTCGCGCCCGTGTCGAGCACACCTTCGCCCGTATGAAGACCTGGAAGATCCTGCGTGAACGCCGCCTCAAAGGCGACGGCGTGCACCACGCGTTGCTCGGCATCGCCCGCCTGCGCAACCTCACCGTGGCCGGATGGCCGAGAAACGACGCTGGTCAACCGGCATGCCTTCAAGGCTTTCCGAACATCAAGGTGAAGGTAGCGCCGTGATTGCCGAACCCATCGACGTAGATACCAACACCGAGACCGGCATCGACGAAGTCGCGGTTCAAAATCGCGGCGCGATGCCCGTTGCCGGAGTAGTTGTTTTGCGGATCGTGATTCATCCACCAATAGACCGCCGACTTAGGCGTGCCGTAAGTCCAGCCGACTGGAACGACCTGGGTGCCATCGCTTGAGCCAGCCCCATATTGGGTATTCTCAGCCATCAAAGAATGTGCATAGCCCGAGTCGTTCAGGCGGTCTTCGGGCCAAGCGAGACCCGGCCGGGAGTCCCAGTGAGCGCATCCTTTTCCGTTCTGGTTCCACACTGAATTGAGCGGGCAAGCACCTGTTGCAGCCCGATCGGGATCGCCAGCCCAATTTTCGGAGTGAGCCCGCGCCGCAGCGGAGAGCGTGCCGTTGTAGCAGAGTGGGTTAAGGCCGCGAATAAGGCGCTCCTCATTCACAAGATAGAGCAGCGCATGTTCGGCATTGGATACATCGGTACCGACCGCAAGAGGAACCTTGTCGACGTATGCGGAGTATGGCAATTCTGCCGATTGGCAACGCGGAACACGCTCGCCTGATGCGACTGCCGCAATTCGCCAGGGTGGGCCAATACGGAATGGTGTAGAGCTATCTTGCAGAACGACAGTCGGGCGGTTGGTAACAACATTCCCGTTCATCTGCCAGATCTGTGTGTCGTGAGTGTCATCGTGGTGCCAGATGATGTCTGCTCGGCCATCCCCCGTGACATCGCCGGCGCCTACGATGCGCCAGGGCGGTCCCACTCGGAAGGGAGTGGAACTTCCTTGCAGAACGACAGTCGGGCGGTTGGTAACAACATTCCCGTTCATCTGCCAGATCTGTGTGTCGTGAGTGTCATCGTGGTGCCAGATGATGTCTGCTCGGCCATCCCCCGTGACATCGCCGGCGCCTACGATGCGCCAGGGCGGTCCCACTCGGAAGGGAGTGGAACTTCCTTGCAAAACGACAGTCGGCCGACTAGCGATGTGGTGGCCATACATGTGCCAGATCTGTGTGTCGTGAGTGTCGCTGTGGTGCCAGATGATCATTTCGCCCTACAAGTCTGTTGACTGAAGCGAATGCGTCCATCAATACCGAGGCTTCACAGGATGGAAGCTTTCGGATCCGACGCATACACAGACAATGCAATCGTATAAGCGGATCGCCGAGCTCGCATCTGGGGCCACGATGGCGAGTTAGCACACCTCTCAGGAAGTCGCAATGCCACACTAAAAGCCTGCGGGTAGCGCAAGGCCTTGCGGCTCGACATCCCCCATGCTGGTCAGAGTCACTTCCGGTACGGGCCGCGCTGGCTGTGTGAGGCGTGACCCTGCCGTTCTGTGGTGCGCCTTGCTGGCAATTCTCCTGCGCATGCGTTCCTCTTTGAGGGACTTTATACTGAAGGCCCCGAGTCCGGTGGTACCTGCAGTTCCCATTCCATGATAATGCGCCTTTCGCCTTGGGCGGTTTACCGTGGATGGTCGCACCCAGTCGCTCCGGGCATAAGAGCCACTCAAGCTGTGTTATCGAAAGCCGACTCAATCATGAACCAGTACGATTGGCGTTTCTGCGTAAAGTGTCGAGTGATAGCCTTTGATGGTTTTATGCAAAAAGGTGCGTGTGCGGCGGGCGGCGTCCATAAAGGGCTCGGCTACAATTACGGTATGGCCGGTAACGAGGTCGGAGTCGTAGAAAGTGCGGTATTTCAAGGGTCATGGCGTCACTGCGGTAAGTGCCGCGCGCTCTTCTATAATTACTACCCGGAGAAGGGGCGCTGTCCAGCTGACGGCGGTGGGCATGAGGCGGCAGGCTGGTACTACGGTCTTTACCACGGTCCCTGGACGCCCACTCCGAGGAATCAAGGTAACTGGCGATACTGCGGTAAGTGTCGCGCGCTCTTCTATGATTACTACCCGGAGAAGGGGCGCTGTCCAGCTGACGGCGGTGGGCATGAGGCGGCAGGCTGGAACTACGTCTTGGAGCATGTCGAGGAAGATCCCGCGGATTCGATGGACACTCAGGAACGTCAGACATGGTCGCTGGTCAAAGATGCGCGAATCCTGCATGGGGGATGTTTTGGTTTGAGGATCGATCCGCGGCTCGCGGGTGTAGCGCGCGCCCATAGCGAAGACCTGGCTGCCCATCCCGGCCTTTGGGACAAGAAGACACCGGCAGGCTATCCGGGGCATTACGGGTCTGACGGCAGTTTGGCTGAGGGGCCGAATGGCCGGATCGCTAGGGCTGTGGGTTCCCCGGGCACCGAGAACGTCTTCCGCGGAAGGATTCAAGGTACCGCTCTCCCGCCCACCCCGCAGACAGCTTTCGATGCATGGTGGAGCAGCTCCGGCCATAAGGCGAATATGCTCAACTGTAATCACAGCACGAGCGGCGTGGGCATCACCTTCGGTCAGGACTCAGGAGGCTGGACTGCCTACTACTACACGCAGGTCTTCCACCCCTGACCGGTTCCTTAGCCTCGATCTTCCACGAAGTGGGCTGTCCGGTAGGTGATCAGCTACTGAGGTTGAACTCGTGATGTCGTGCTGTTGGTCAGGCGGGTCTGATGGCCAGGCCGGTCTCGGCGAGGCAGCCGTCTATTGATCAGAAACTCAAAG
>NZ_LIRK01000857.1 GCF_001419765.1 Streptomyces torulosus | reverse complement strand
ACGACCCCGTCGCGGCCGACGTACATCATGTGGGCGTCGGCCGCGACGGGGTCGTCCTCCACGACGAGGACTCTGATGGGATCCGCACCGGTCATAGGTCGTCGCCTCCCGGCACGGCATCGGCCACAGCGGCCCGAGGGCCCCGGTCCTGGTGGCTCTGGTGAGTCCGGTCCTGGGGCCTCTGGGCGGTTCGGTCCTGCGGGGTCAGGGTGGCCTCCGTGGGGTCGGCCGCGTCGGCCCGGGCGGCCTCGGTCTCGCCCAGCGGCAGCCGAACCTCGAACTCGGCCCCGCCCCCGGGCGCCTCCGCCACGGTCAGGGTGCCCCCGTGGCGGCGCGCCGTCTGGCGGACGAGGGCCAGCCCGAGGCCCCGGCCGCCGGGACCGGACGGCTTCGTGGAGAAGCCGCGCTCGAAGACGGAGTCCCGGTACGCCGGGTCCACGCCCGCGCCCGTGTCGCTGACCCGCAGCACCAGCACCGGGCCCCTCGCCGGGCCGTCCGGTCCGTCGGCCGGCCCCTCCGCCTCGTCCGTGTACGCCGTCACCGTCACCCGTGCCCCCGTCGTCCCCTGCGCCGCGTCCACCGCGTTGTCGATGAGATTGCCCAGCACCGTCACCAGGTCCCGCGCCGGGAGGGACTCCGGGAGCAGACCGTCGTCCATGCGGCTGTCCTGCGACACCACCAGTTCCACGCCCCGCTCGTTCGCCTGTGCCGTCTTACCCAGCAACAGCGCCGCCAGGACCGGCTCCGTCACAGCGGCCACCACCTGGTCGGTCAGCGCCTGCGCCAGCTCCAGCTCGGCGGTCGCGAAGTCGATCGCCTCGTCGGAGCGGCCCAGCTCGATGAGGGAGACGACCGTGTGGAGGCGGTTGGCCGCCTCGTGGGCCTGGGAGCGGAGGGCCTGTGTGAAGCCGCGTTCGGAGTTCAGCTCACCCATGACGGACTGCAGTTCGGTCACGTCCCGCAGGGTGACCACCGTGCCCCGGCGCTGGCCGCCCGACACGGGCGAGGTGTTGACGACCAGGACCCGTTCGGCGGTCAGCAGCACCTCGTCCACCCGCGGCTCGGACGACAACAGGGCACCCGTCAGCGGTGCCGGCAGACCCAGGTCCGCCACCGAGTGGCCGATCACGTCCTGCGTCACCCCCAGCAGTTCCCGCGCGCCGTCGTTGATGAGCGCCACCCGGTACTGGCCGTCCAGCATGAGCAGCCCCTCGCGCACCGCGTGCAGGGCGGCCTGGTGGTAGTCGTGCATGTTGCTCAGCTCGGCGGCGTTCATGTTGTGCGTGTGGCGGCGCAGCCGGGCGTTGACGATGTACGTGCCGACACCGCCGAGGGCGAGCGCGCCGGCGGCCACCCCGAGCAGGGCCGTCACCTGGTCCTGGACCCGGTCGCTGATCGCCTGCACCTTGATTCCGGCGCTGACCAGGCCGATGACCCGGCCGTCCTCCTTTATCGGGGTGACCGCGCGCACGGACGGGCCGAGGGTGCCGGTGTAGGTCTCGGTGATGGTGCCGCCCCGCTGCGCCTTCTCGATGTGGCCGACGAAGCGCTGGCCGATCCGCTGGGCGACGGGGTGCGTCCAGCGGATGCCGTCCGGCGTCATGATCGTCACGAAGTCGACGCCCGCGTGCCGCTGCACCTCGGTGGCGTACGGCTGGAGCCGCGCGGTCGGATCGTCGGTGTGGATCGCGGCCCGCACCGACGGCGCGTCGGCGACCGCGGCGGCTACGGCCAGGGCCTGGCGGCCCGCCGCGTCCTCCGTCTGGCGCCGGTCGCTGATGTACGTGAACAGCGCGCAACCCGCGACGACGACCGCGATCAGCACGGCCTGCACGGCGAAGAGCTGACCGGCGAGGCTGCGGGGTCTGAGGAGGGACGCGACGCGCATGGCAACAGTCTGCACGGACGCGTCAGCGTGAACTAAATGAACGGAAGGGTGACCGCCCTCACAGGGCGGGAGATAGTCACCCCATCGAACATGTCCAGCACATGAACGACGAGAGGGAGTACGACTCCCGTCCGGGACCCCACACCCGAGCCGCCGGGAGACCGGCTCCCACACCCCCCGGGAGCCCACTCCCCTAGGGAGCCCCGGCTCCCACCGTCAGGGAACCCGCCGGGTTCCCCCCGCAGGGGAGCTCGCCGAGTTCCCCGCCCGGGAGCACCACTCCCACCCCTGGGAGACCGTCTCCCGCAATCCCCCGGACGTGAGCCGCACGCCGGACGATCAGCCGACGACGTCGTCGACGAGGAGGGCAGCCGTGGCCAGCACCACCCATACGGCACCTACCGCACCCGCCAAGCGGGACCGCACCCACTACCTGTACATCGCCGTGATCGTGGCCGTGGCGCTCGGTATCGCCGTGGGCCTGATCGCCCCCGACTTCGCGGTCGAGCTGAAGCCCATCGGCACCGGCTTCGTGAACCTGATCAAGATGATGATCTCGCCGATCATCTTCTGCACCATCGTGCTCGGTATCGGTTCCGTACGGAAGGCCGCCAAGGTCGGCGCGGTCGGCGGCATCGCACTGGTCTACTTCCTGATCATGTCGCTGGTCGCCCTCGGCATCGGTCTGGTCGTAGGCAACATCGTCGAGCCCGGCACGGGCCTCGCGGTCACCGACGCCATCAAGGAGACCGGTCAGGCGCAGGTCTCGCCGGAGGCCAAGGACACCACCGAGTTCCTGCTCGGCATCATCCCGACGACCATCGTCTCCGCGTTCACCGGCGGCGAGGTCCTGCAGACCCTGCTCGTCGCGCTCCTCGCGGGCTTCGCGCTCCAGGCCATGGGCAACGCCGGCCAGCCGATCCTGCGCGGCATCGAGCACATCCAGCGTCTCGTCTTCCGCATCCTCGCGATGGTGATGTGGGCCGCCCCGATCGGCGCGTTCGGTGCCATCGCGGCCGTGACCGGCTCCGCCGGCCTGGACGCCCTCAAGAGCCTGGCCGTGCTGATGGTCGGCTTCTACATCACCTGCTTCCTCTTCGTCTTCATCGTGCTCGGCGCGCTGCTGAAGATCGTCGCGGGGCTGAACATCTTCACGCTCTTCAAGTACCTGGGCCGTGAGTTCCTGCTGATCCTGTCCACCTCCTCCTCCGAGTCCGCGCTGCCGCGCCTCATCGCGAAGATGGAGCACCTGGGGGTCAGCAAGCCCGTCGTCGGTATCACCGTCCCGACCGGCTACTCCTTCAACCTCGACGGCACCATGATCTACATGACCATGGCGTCCCTGTTCATCGCCGACGCCATGGGCACGCCGATGGCCATCGGCGAGCAGGTCGCGCTGCTGCTCTTCCTGCTGGTCGCCTCCAAGGGCGCGGCCGGTGTCACCGGTGCGGGTCTCGCGACCCTCGCGGGTGGTCTGCAGTCCCACAAGCCCGCCCTGGTGGACGGCGTCGGCCTCATCGTCGGCATCGACCGCTTCATGAGCGAGGCCCGCGCCCTCACGAACTTCGCGGGCAACGCGGTCGCCACGGTCCTGATCGGTACGTGGACCAAGGAGATCGACAAGGCCCGGGTCAACGAGGTGCTCGCCGGGAACGCGCCGTTCGACGAGGCGACGCTGCTGGACGACCACGGGTCGGCCGCGCCGGCCGAGGCCGAGGCGGACGGTGAGAAGGAGCTCGCCAAGGCGTGAGCGCGTGAGCGCTCCGCTGGGGGCGCCGGGCGGGAGCGCCGCGGGGCTGTGAGGCCGGCTCCCGACCACCGGTCGAGTGTGGCTGGTCGCGCAGTTCCCCGCGCCCCTTCGGGGCCTGCGGCCCTCCAGGACGCGAGCCCCGCAGGGTCCGCGGCCCCAACCGCAGCCCCCTGAAACCCCGTACGGCCGGGTCCTCCCCCCGTAGACCCGGCCGTACGGGCACCACAACTGAAATACGCACCCCGATACACCGAGCGGCCAGGTCCTCCCCCTATAGACCTGGCCGCTCGGCTCTTCTCGTTTTCTCTTTCCTTGACGTCGGGGTCAAGGATTAGCGTCGGGTCATGCGCATCGGTGAGCTGGCGGCACGGGCCGGAACCACGACACGGACGTTGCGGTACTACGAGGCGCGGGGGCTGCTGCCCGCGCGGCGCAGCGGCAACGGGTACCGGTCGTACGACGAGGGCGATCTGCGGCTGCTGCGGCAGATCCGGACGCTGCAGGACTTCGGGTTCGACCTGGAGGAGACGCGGCCGTTCGTGGAGTGCCTGCGGGCCGGGCACCCGGAGGGCGACTCGTGCCCGGCGTCGCTCGCGGTCTACCGGCGGAAGCTGGACGAGCTGGACGCGCTGATCGGCGAGCTGGCGGCCGTACGGGCCAAGGTCGGCGAGCAGTTGGCGCGGGCGGAGTCGGCGCGGGAGCGGCTGGCGGCCGAGGCGGAGGTTCCGGGCGGTCCGGAGCCGGAGTGCGAACTGGGAGGGGCGGGGTTGTGATCAGGGCTGCCGGTGTGGCCGAGGTGACGGACGCGGATTTCGCGGCGGAGGTGATCGGGGCGGAGCTGCCGGTGTTGGTGGAGTTCACCGCCGACTGGTGTCCGCCGTGCCGGCAGATGGGGCCGGTGCTGAGCGCCCTCGCGGCGGAGGAGGGGGAGCGGCTGAAGGTGGTGCAGCTGGACGTGGACACGAGCCCGGAGACGACCAACCAGTACCGGGTGCTGTCGATGCCGACGTTCATGGTGTTCAAGGGCGGTGAGCCGGTGAAGGCGATGGTCGGGGCCCGGCCCAGGCGGCGGCTGCTGGAGGAACTCGCCGAGGTGCTCTGACACCGGGAAGGCGGCAGGACGAGAAAAGCCCCCGAGCAATTGTGCTCGGGGGCTTTTCCTGCGTATATTTAATGGTTCGCGACTTCAAGAAGGAGGAGTCGCAAAGAAGTTCAGTGAACACAGTATATGCGGGCGGGAGTGGAATTGTCAAACACCGGCTTTTCGCACGATGAATTGCGGCGGGAGCAGGAATTCATCGACGCGCTGTACCGGCGGGTCGACGCGCTGCGCGGTGAGACCGAGGGCTCCGTCACCGACGCGCTGGCGCAGGGCAACACGCCCATGCAGGCCCGGCTGGAGCGGGACATCCTGGTCGCCGAACGCTCGGGTCTGCTGGCCGCGCTGAACGCCGTCGACGGCTCCCTGTGCTTCGGACGACTCGACCTCGCCGACGGCGGCCTCCACCACATCGGCCGCATCGGGCTGCGGGAGGACGACACCGAGCGCACCCCGATCCTCATCGACTGGCGGGCCGACGTCGCCCGCCCCTTCTACCTCGCCACCGGCCACACCCCGATGGGGCTGCGCCGCCGCCGGCACATCACCACCGAGGGCCGCCGGGTCACCGCCCTGCACGACGAGATCCTCGACCTCGGCGACGAGACCCGCACCGGATACGAGGACCCCACCGGCGACGCCGTCCTGCTCGCCGCGCTCAACTCGGCCCGCACCGGCCGCATGGGCGACATCGTGCAGACCATCCAGGCCGAACAGGACCGCATCATCCGCGCACCGCACCAGGGCGTCCTGGTCGTCGAGGGCGGCCCCGGCACCGGCAAGACCGCCGTCGCGCTGCACCGCGCCGCGTACCTGCTGTACGAGCAGCGGGAACTCCTCGCCAAACGCGCCGTCCTCATCGTCGGCCCCAACCCCGCCTTCCTCGGCTACATCGGCGAGGTGCTGCCCTCCCTCGGCGAGACCGGCGTCCTGCTGTCGACGGTCGGCGAACTGTTCCCCGGCGTACGGGCCACCGCGACCGACACCCCGGACGCGGCCCGGGTCAAGGGCCGCGCCGACATGGCCGAGGTGCTCGCCGCCGTCGTACGGGACCGACAGGCCCTGCCCGACCCAGTGATCGCCATCGAGCACGACCGGGAGGTCCTCATGCTCGACGACGACCTCGTCCGGGTCGCCCGCGAACGCACCCGCGAGGCGAAGCTCCCGCACAACGCGGCCCGCGAGCACTTCGAGGGCTACATCCTCAACACCCTCACCGACATGGTCGCCGAGCGCATCGGCACCGACCCCTACGACGGCTCGAACCTCCTCGACGCCGGCGACATCACCCAGATCCGCGACGAACTCGCCGAGAACCCCGAGGTGTGGTCCGCCATCGACCAGCTGTGGCCCCGGATCACCCCGCGACGCCTGATCGCCGACTTCCTCGCCGAGCCCGAGCGCTTCCTCCCCGAGGACGACGCCGACGCCGTCCGCCGCCCGGTCACCCGCGCGTGGACCGTCGCCGACGTGCCCCTCCTCGACGAGGCCGCCGAACTGCTGGGCGAGGACGACCGGTTCGCGCGGGCCCGGGCCGAACGCGAGCGGGAGACCCAGATCGCGTACGCGCAGGGCGTGCTCGACGTGTCGTACGCGTCCCGCACCTATGAGTTCGAGGACAAGGAGGACAGCGACCCCGAGAGCTCCGAGGTGCTGTCCGCGCACGACATCATCGACGCCGAGCGGTTCGCCGAGCGGCACGAGGAGGAGGACCACCGCAGCGCGGCCGAACGGGCGGCGGCCGACCGGACCTGGGCGTTCGGGCACATCATCGTCGACGAGGCGCAGGAGCTGTCGCCGATGGCCTGGCGGCTGCTGATGCGCCGTTCCCCGACCCGCTCGATGACCCTCGTCGGCGACCCCGCCCAGACGGCGGAGGCCGCGGGCGTCGGCTCCTGGGCCGACATCCTCGCGCCGTACGTCGAGGACCGCTGGAAGCACACCCGGCTCGGCGTCAACTACCGCACCCCCGCCGAGATCATGGAGGTCGCGGCCGGCGTCGTCCGCGCCGAACAGCCGGGCTTCGAGCCGCCCAGCTCCGTGCGGTCCACGGGCGTACGGCCCTGGGCGCGCCGCGCGGCCGCCCGGGACCTGCCCGCCGAGGTGGCCAAGGCCGCCGCCGAACTCACCCCCGCCGAAGGCCGTCTCGCGGTGATCGCGCCGCGCGCGCTGCACCGGTCGCTCGCGGCCCGCCTCGACGGTGTCACGGCCGGCGCGGAACCGGACCTCACCCGGACCGTCGTCCTCCTCGACCCCCGGCAGGCCAAGGGGCTGGAGTTCGACTCGGTCCTCGTCGTGGAACCCGGGCGGTTCGGCACCAGCGACCTGTACGTGGCGCTGACCCGGGCGACCCAGGCACTCGGTGTCGTCCACGCGGAGGCACTGCCTCAGGCCCTGCGGGAATCGCTGGCGGCGGCCTGACCGACGAAGGACGACAGGGGAGGGGCCCCGCCGGTGCGCCGCAGGCACCGCGCGAGCGGGGCCCGACGGCAGCCGGGCCGGGCCGCCCCGACACAGGGGGCGCACTCGGCCAGGGCCGCTCGCACCCAAGGGGGTGCTACCGGTAAGACCAGGTGGGGGCCACCGTCACCACATGTGCATCGGGGATCACCAAGCCGTAACAGTTCGCGACATCGTCACTGCTTGTGCAGGTGCCATGCGGTATGCGTGTCGCTCATGGAAACTCATCCGTTCGCGGCCGCTCCGGCCGGCAGCCCCACGCTCGACTCGCTGCCCGTGGAGCCGTTGCTGACCTCGGAGTTCGACACGGACCCGGGCAGCGTCTACGAGCGACTGCGGAGTACATACGGCCCCGTCGCTCCGGTGGGGTTGATGGGCGTTCCGGTGTGGCTGGTCCTCGACTACCGCGAGGTGCTCGAAGTCCTCCGCAACGACAGCGTCTGGCGGCGCGACGTACGGCACTGGCGGGCGCGGGCGGAAGGCCGACTGCCCAGGGACTGGCCGCTGCTCGCCGGTTACGAGGTGCGGCAGACCATGTTCTTCGACGACGACGAGCACCGGGCCGCGCGGCTGACCCACCACTCGGCCATGCGGCCCTTCCAGGACGGACACAGCCCCGAGGGATGGGAACTGCGGGCGGCCGTCGCCAAGTACGCCGACGACCTCATCGGCATGCTCGCCGCGGAGTCCGGCACGAGCGGCTTCGCCGACCTCGCGGCGCAGTACACACGGCCGCTGCTCCTCATGGTCACCACCAAGCTGTTCGGCTGCCCCGTCGGACTCGGCGACGAGATGGTCATGGACCTGTGGCGGATGCTCGACGGCGGACCGGACGCGGGACCCGCCACCGAGCGGGCGCTGGGCGCGATGATCCGGCTCGCGGCGCACCGCCGGTCCCGGCCGGGGGAGGACCTGACGTCGTACATGCTGCTGTCCGACCCGTCGCTCTCCGACG
>NZ_LIRK01000856.1 GCF_001419765.1 Streptomyces torulosus | reverse complement strand
AGATTGTATAAGAGACAGCCCCCCGCCCACCGCCTCCGGCCTTCACTCCTCCGGCCCTCCGCCTCCGGCCATCGCCCCGGCGCGGGAGGGCCGGTTCTCGTGACCCCTACGGGTTTCCCCGGGCGCCGTCGGCCCGTGTCATCCCGAAGCAGTCGCCGTGTCATCCCGTAGCAGTACGTGGAGTTGAGCCCCGAGTCTGACGATTCCCTCCGGCCGATTTGGTCAGATGGGTATCACCACTCCTCACCGATTCGGGTGAGAATGGCGGCTCTAAGTGGACGCCGCCGCCGACGACGGAGGTAAGGCACACATGGCACCGTACGAATCCGACGACAGCGCCCGCGCCGGTGACGCGGCCGTGCTCGCGGCCGAGGCCGAGGAGGTGCGTTCGGCGCGACGCCGCAAGGCCGCGCGGTACGTCGTCCCGGCCACCGTGCTGGGCGTGGCGGCGGCGACCATCGGTCTCGTCCCGGCCTTCGCCGGGTCCGGCGACCCCGATCTGCCGAAGATCAGCGCGCAGGAACTCATCGAGAAGATCGCCGCCTCGGACGTACAGCGCGTGTCCGGCACGGTGAAGATCACCACGGATCTCGGCCTGCCCGACCTGGGCGGTCTCGCCGACAGCCTGGTGGCGCAGGGCGCCTCCGGCGGCGACGGCTCCTCCGCCGACCCGTCCTCCAAGCTGCTCGAACTCGCCTCCGGCACCCACACGTTGCGGATCGCCGCCGACGGCCCGGACAAGCAGAAGCTGTCCCTGCTGGACAAGACCTCGGAGTACAGCCTCATCCACAACGGCGACGAGGTGTGGGCGTACGACAGCGCCTCGAACGAGGTGTACCACGCGACCGGCGCCGGCGAGGAGGGCAAGGGCGGCAAGGGCCGTGAGGACGTTCCCGAGGACGTGCCCACCACGCCGCAGCAGCTGGCCGAGGAGGCCCTGAAGGCCGTCGACGACACCACGTCCGTGACTGTCGACGGGACCGCGCAGGTCGCCGGGCGCGACGCGTACAAGCTGGTGATCGCGCCCAAGCAGTCCGGTTCGACGATCGGCGCGATCTCCATCGCCGTCGACGCGAAGACGGGGCTGCCGCTGAAGTTCACGCTGACCCCGGCGAGCGGTGGCTCGGCCGTCGTGGACGCCGGCTTCACCCAGGTCGACTTCGGCAAGCCGAGCGCCTCCACCTTCGACTTCACCCCGCCGAAGGGTGCGAAGGTCACCGAGGCCGACGAGATGGAGGAGTCCGGCCACCACGACAACAAGGTCGACGGGCTCGGCGAGGACTTCGAGAAGGAGTTCGGGAAGGACTTCGGGAAGGACTTCGAGAAGGAGTTCGGCGAGGACGCGGACCGCAAGGGGGCCGGGGGCGCCGAGGACGACTTCGCGAGCGGACTCGACGGACTGAAGACCATCGGCAAGGGCTGGAGCGCCATCGCCGTGATCGACAGCGGGGCCGAGGGCGGCATGCCCACCGGTGGCTCCGAGTCGTCCGGTGACAGCCGCGTCGACGGGTTCCTGAACTCCCTCGGCGACCAGGTCAAGGGCGACTTCGGCTCCGGCACGGTCTTCAAGACCCGCCTGATCAACGTCCTGTTCACCGATGACGGCAAGGTGTACGCGGGCGCCGTCACCAAGGACGCGCTGGTGAAGGCGGCCGACGCCGCCAAGTAGGCCCGTGCGCCGTACGCCGTATGCCCGAACGGGTGTACGGCCGTACGGCGTACGCCTGTACGTGAATGAGGGAGCCATGCAGGAACAGTCCGCCGCGGACACGGACGCGGGCGGGAGGACGGCCACCGGTGCGGCGGTGATCTCCACCCGTGCGCTCACCAAGCGCTACCGAGGCGGGCAACTCGCCGTGGACGGCCTCGACCTGACCGTCCCGGCGGGCAGCGTCTTCGGCTTCCTCGGCCCCAACGGCTCCGGCAAGACCACCACCATCCGTATGCTCATGGGCCTGATCGAGCCGACCTCCGGCACCGCCGAGGTCCTCGGCAGGCCCATGCCGCGTGCCGCCCGGACCGTACTGCCCGAGGTCGGCACCCTCATCGAAGGGCCCGCGCTGTACGGGTTCCTCTCCGGCCGCGACAACCTCCTCCGGTACGACGCAGCCGACCCGACCGCCGACCCCCGCACCCGGCGCGCACGCGTCGGGGCCGCCCTGGACCGGGTCGGGCTCACGGCCGCCGCCGGCAAGAAGGCGAAGGCGTACTCGCTGGGCATGAAACAGCGGCTGGGCCTCGCCGCGGCGCTGCTGCGACCGCGCCGCCTCCTCGTCCTCGACGAGCCGACCAACGGGCTCGACCCGCAGGGCATGCGGGAGATCCGCGCCCTGGTCCGCGAGTTGGCGTCGGACGGCACCACCGTCTTCCTCTCCTCACACCTGCTCGACGAGATCGAGCAGGTGTGCACGCACGCCGCTGTCATGGCGCAGGGCCGGCTGATCACCCAAGGCCCGGTCGCCGAACTGGCCGCCGGGGCACGGGGACGGCTCGTCGTCACCACGCCCGACCCGGCGGACGCCGCCCGGGTGCTCAAGGAGCAGGGGGTCGGCGACGTCGTGGTGACGGAGGACCGGGTGACCGGGGAACCACCGGACCGCGACCTCGCCGAACTGAACGCGGCGCTGGTCACCGCGGGCGTCCGCGTCCGCGGCTTCGGCGTCGAACGCGCCTCCCTGGAGGACGCGTTCGTGGCACTGACGGGGGAGGGCTTCGATGTCGCGGGTTGAGCAGGGTGGCACCACTGCCGACGGGGCCACCGCTTCTGACGCGGCCACGACTTCCGACACAGCCACCGCGTCCTGTGCGGGTGCCGGGGCGGGCAGGGCGCCGAGCCTGCTGTGGACGTTCGGACTGTTCCGCAGTGAGCTGGTCACCACCTTCCGGCGGTGGCGGACGCTCGCGCTGCTCGCCGTGCTCGCGGCCGTGCCGGTCCTCGTCGGGATCGCCGTGAAGATCGAGACCGGCGACGGGTCGTCGATGGGCGGAGGTCCGGGCGGCGGGGGCGGTGGCGGCGAGGGCCCGGCGTTCATCGCACAGATCACCAACAACGGGCTGTTCCTGGTGTTCACGGCGCTGGCCGCGACGCTCCCCTTCTTCCTGCCGATGGCGGTCGGCGTCGTCGCGGGCGACGCGATCGCCGGTGAGGCGGGCGGGGGCACCCTCCGCTATCTGCTGGTCGCGCCCGCCGGCCGCACCCGGCTGCTGCTCACCAAGTACGCCACGGTGATGACGTTCTGCCTGGTCGCGACCCTGGTCGTGGCGGCCTCCGCACTGGCCGTGGGGGCGCTGCTGTTCCCTCTCGGCGAGGTGACGACGATCTCCGGGACACGCGTCAGCTTCGGCGAGGGACTCTTCCGGGCGCTGCTGATCGCGTTGGCGGTGGCCGCGTCACTGATCGGGATCGCCGCGCTGGGACTCTTCGTCTCGACCCTCACGAACAGCGGCATCGCCGCGATGGCGACCACGGTCGGACTGCTCATCACCGTCCAGATCCTCGACCAGATCCCCCAACTCGACGCCCTCCACCCCTACTTCTTCTCCCACTACTGGCTGTCCTTCGCCGACCTCATGCGCGAGCCGGTCTACTGGGACGAACTCCAACGCAACCTCGGCCTCCAGGCCCTGTACGCGGCGGTGTTCGGCTCGGCGGCCTGGGCACGGTTCACGAGCCGCGACATCACGACGTAGCGGCTCCGCCGGAGCCGGGGCCGGGG
>NZ_LIRK01000855.1 GCF_001419765.1 Streptomyces torulosus | reverse complement strand
ATCCCCGCCCCCGCCGCCCCGCCGGTGTCGACCCCTGAAGGAGACCAGTGACTGTCACGCGATCCGAGTCGCCGTCGGAGGAGTTCGATGTGATCGTCGTCGGCGGGGGCCCGGCCGGGTCCACCGTCGCGTCGGCCGTCGCCCTGCGCGGCCACCGGGTGCTCCTGCTGGACCAGCAGACGTTCCCCCGCTACCAGATCGGGGAGTCGCTGCTGCCGTCGACCGTGCACGGGGTGTGCCGCATCCTGGGTGTCGAGGACGAGGTCGCGCGGGCCGGGTTCAAACTCAAGCGCGGCGGAACCTTCCGCTGGGGCCGCAACCGGGACCCGTGGCAGTTCTCCTTCGCGCTGTCCCCGCGGCTGTCCGACCCGACGTCGTTCGCCTACCAGGTCGAGCGGAACCGTTTCGACGCGATCCTGCTGGACAACGCCCGCCGGGTCGGCGTGGACGTACGGGAGGGCTGCCGTGTCTCGGACGTCGTCGCCGACGAGGAACGCGTGCGGGGCGTGCGCTGGACCGGGCCCGGCGGCGGGGCCCGCGAGGCGCGGGCCCGGTACGTCGTGGACGCCTCGGGCAACACCAGCCGCATCCACACGCACGTCGGCGGGAAACGGACGTACTCCGACTTCTTCCGGAACATCGCCGTGTTCGGGTACGTCGCCGGGGGCAGGCGGCTGCCGAAGCCGAACGACGGCAACATCTTCTGCGCCACCTTCGACGAGGGCTGGATCTGGTACATCCCGCTGCGGGACGAACTGACCAGCGTGGGCGCGGTGGTGAGCCGGGAGCACGCGGCGGCGGTCCAGGGCGATCCGACGGCGGCCTGGCGGCGGCTGATCGACGCGTGCCCCGAGATACGGGACCTCGTCGACGGCGCCCCGCAGGCCGGCGAGGCCCCCTACGACGAGGTCCGGGTGCGCAAGGACTGGTCGTACTGGAAGACCCGGCTGTGGCGGCCCGGCATGGTGCTGGTCGGCGACGCGGCCTGCTTCGTCGACCCGGTGCTGTCGTCCGGTGTGCACCTGGCCACGTACGGGTCCCTGCTGGCGGCCCGGGCGATCAACAGCACGCTCGACGGCAGCCTCGACGAAGCCCGCTGCTTCGGGGAGTTCGAGGCCCGCTACCGACACGAGTACGGGCTGTTCTACGAGTTCCTGATGTCGTTCTACGACCTGCACCAGGACGAGCGGTCGTACTTCTGGAAAGCCCGCAAGGTCACCAACGTCGGCGCGACGGAGCTGGAGGCGTTCGTGGAGCTGGTGGGCGGGCTGGCGTCCGGGGACGCGGCGCTCGCCGCGCCCGCCGAGGCGGGTGCGCGGCTGACCGCCGCCTCCTCGGACCTCGACCGGGTCGTGGGCCGTCTCCCCGACTCCGACGGCCACCGCAATCCGCTGTACGAGTCCACGGCGTTCCGGCAGACCTTCCACGAGGGATCGGTGCTCCAGGAGCGCGGTCTCCTCGGCGGGCCGCTCGAGGCGGAGGCTCCGCTGCGGCCCGGCGGCCTGGTGACGTCGGAGGACGGCCTGGCGTGGGCCGTCGCCGCGACCTGAAGCGGCGGCCCCTGAGGGAAGTGCGGGCCAGATACGGCCGCGCACCCTGAACAGCGGCCCTCAGGGAGTGCGGGCCAGATACGGCCGGTGCAGTTGCCGGTTCAGCCGGGCCGCGGCGGGCGCGGCCAGCTCGTTCGCCGTGTCGCGGGCGACGGCGGCGCGGCCGGCCTCGCCGAGTGTTTCGGCGAGCCGGGCCTGGCCCAGCCAGTTGTAGGGGCTGTGGGGGCTCAGTCCGGCGCGCTCCCCGAGGAGCCGGCCGGCCAGGTCGGCGCGTCCGGCGCGCAGGGCCGACTCCAGGAGGGTGCGCTGGACGGCGTCCCGCTGGGCGTGGCTGCCGCCGAAGGTGTGCACACGGCGGCGGAGCGGCCACAGCAGGTCGACCACCGTCTCGTGGTCCCCTCGGACGTACGCGACCAGCGCCTCGCCGACGGGCAGCCCGATCTCGGCGGTCATCACGTGGTTGGTGGTCCGGCGGGCGTCGTCGTGTTCCAGCCGGCGTCGCCGGTCGGCGAGGAACGCGTCCGCCTCCGCCAGCCGGCCCGCACCGGCGAACGCCATGACGGCGTGCACGTCGTTGAAGGCGTAGTACGGCGGGTCGGCGCGGGCCGCCCAGGCGTCGGCGAGGGCCTGCCAGCGGGCGTCCTGGTCCAGGTCCGCGAGGAGGAACCGCCACAACAGGGAGGCGGCGTCGAGGAGTTCCATGACGAATCCGCTGGAGTCCTTGTGGTGCAGTACGGCGTCGTAGATCCGGGTGGCCGTGTCGGTGTCGCCGGCCTCCAGCGCGTAGAGGGCGTAGTGCCACCAGCTGTGCACGGTGAGGAGGGTGCCGCTCGCCCAGTCGTCGAGTCGCGCGTCGAGGTAGTCGATGCCGTCGGCGAACCGGCCGCGCATCTCGTGGACGTGGACGACGGCGTGGATGGCCCAGACGTCACGGGGGTTCCGCTCCACGGCGGCGAGGGCGACCTCCTGGGCGCGGTCGTAGTGCCCGGACTCCTCCAGCCCGAACGCGTACATGCCCATCAGGGGCCCGCGGTGGGGGTCGTCGGCGTCCCAGGCCGGGAGCGCCCCGCCGATCCGGTCCCGCAGCCGGGTCGCGTCGCCGGTGAAGAAGTCCAGTTGGTGGCCGACCGCGAGGGCCAGCGGGTCGCGCGGGTTCGCCACGACGAGTTCTTCGAGGACGTGGGCCGCCGTGCCCATGTCGCCGCCGAGCCAGGCCTCCGCCGCCGCGAGGTGCATGCGTTCCCGGCGGGGCAGCGCCGAGCGGTCGAGGCCGTCGGCGTACGCGGTGAAGCGGCGGCGGGCCTCGGCGGCGTCGCGCGGCTCCGTGCCCAGCACGCCCAGATAGGCGGAGAACGCCTGGGCGAGCGGTGCCGTGGGGGATGCCGCGACGGCGTCGGCGACCGCGGTGGGGAACTCGGGGCGGAAGAACAACAGCCCCTCCACGGCCCGGTCCAGATGCGCCGCCGCCTCGGCGGTGCACTCGAACAGGGGGTTGCCGTACCGATCCGTCACCATGGCAGCTCCACTCCGGCGCGTGTGCGGTGGGGGTTGGCTCACCCCCGGGCGGCGCGGGGGCCCGCGCCACCCCCATCAAAGCGAGCGGCGCTCCGTCCGGTCCACCGGGAACACGCGGAGCGACGCGACCCGCCACCGTGCGCCCCCCCCGGTCGGCGCCGGTCGGCGGACGGCCGGAGCAGGGTGTGCCGGCCGTCCGAGGAAGGGCG
>NZ_LIRK01000854.1 GCF_001419765.1 Streptomyces torulosus | reverse complement strand
CTCCCTCCCCTTCCACACACTCTCGCAAGGCACCCCCGTGTTCGATCTCGCCGTCTTCGGTTCCCTCTTCCTCACCCTGTTCGTGATCATGGATCCCCCCGGGATCACCCCGATCTTCCTGGGCCTCACGGCCGGGCGCCCCGCCCGGACGCAGAAGCGGATGGCGCTGCAGGCCGTCTGCGTGGCCGGTGGTGTGATCGCCGTCTTCGGTCTGCTGGGGCACCAGATACTCGACTACCTGCATGTCTCCGTACCCGCGCTGATGATCGCGGGCGGACTGCTGCTCCTGCTGATCGCGCTCGACCTGCTCACCGGCAAGACGGACGAGCCCAAGCAGACGAAGGACGTGAACGTCGCCCTGGTGCCGCTCGGTATGCCGCTGCTCGCCGGGCCCGGGGCGATCGTGTCGGTGATCCTCGCGGTGCAGAAGGCGGACGGGGTGGCCGCCCAGGTGTCGGTGTGGGGCGCGATCCTGGCGATCCACGTCGTGCTGTGGCTGACGATGCGGTACTCGCTGCTGATCATCCGGGTCATCAAGGACGGCGGTGTGGTGCTGGTGACCCGGCTCGCGGGCATGATGCTGTCCGCCATCGCGGTGCAGCAGATCATCAACGGCGTCACGCAGGTGGTCCAGGGCAGCTGACGCCAACCCCCGCCAGGGGCGGCCTGTGCAGGGGCCGGATGTACGCAGAGCCCCGTACGGCGCACCTCGGTGCGGCCCGTACGGGGCTCTGAAGTCTGCACGCATCCGCCTCCCGTGAGGCGGTCGCGTCGGCCGGTACTACGAAGCGGTCACGTCGGCGGGACGGATCCAGAGGCGCTGCCCGATGGCGGCGGCCTGCTGCACGATCCTGTTGACGGAGGCGGCTTCCACGACCGTGCTGTCGACGGGCGTGCCGTTGACGTCGTCGAGTCGCAGGATTTCGAAGCGCATGGCTTCTCCCTTCGTCTGGTCGTCCTCCCGCTGGGGAGAACTACTGGTGGTGCGCGGGTCGTCGGTGCCCGTGTTCCATGAGGATTCAACGGTATGCGTGTTACAAACATTCCCTACGCTAAGGAAATTTTTCGAGAACCTAATTACTGGCTGGTAAGTGACGTTGTGGGTGTGTCTACCAGGAAGCTGGAAGACTGATTGGGACCGGTTGTGTTCGCAGCGTGACCGCCAGGACAATGGATGCATATGAACGACGACGACCTGGCGGCGCTCGGCGCCCGCATCGACCGTACGAACGAGCTGCTCCAGCGCATGCTCGCCGAGGTGGCGAAGACGCCCTCGACCCATGCGATCTTCGTCGACGCCGGGTATCTGTACGCGGCCATGGGGCGGCTCGTCGCCGGAACGGAGGACCGGCGGTCCTTCGACCTCGATGCGGAAGGTCTCATCGACGCCCTGATCGACCGGGCCCGCACGATCTTCGCGGACAGCCGGCTGCTCCGGGTCTACTGGTACGACGGGGCGCGGCGCCGCATCCACACGGCGGAGCAGCAGTCCATCGCCGAGCTGCCGGACGTCAAGGTGCGGCTCGGCAACCTCAACGCGAACAACCAGCAGAAGGGCGTCGACTCCCTCATCCGCACGGACCTGGAGTCCCTGGCCCGGCACCGCGCCATCAGCGACGCGGCGCTGATCGGCGGCGACGAGGACCTGGTCTCGGCGGTCGAGGCCGCGCAGGGGTACGGGGCGCGCGTCCATCTGTGGGGCATCGAGGCGCCGGAGGGCCGCAACCAGGCCGAGCCGCTGCTCTGGGAGGTCGACAGCCAGCGCACCTTCGACCTCGACTTCTTCAAGCCGTACGTGTCCCGGCGGGCCGCCGTCCCGTACGAGGCCACCGCGGGGGCCCGGCCCACCCGTGAGGACGTCCGCTTCGTCGGCGCCCAGATCGCCGCGAAGTGGCTGGCGTCCCGGGGCCGCGAGCCGCTCAAGGAACTCCTGCACGGCCACCCGTACCTGCCCGGCTCGGTCGACCAGGACCTCCTCGTCGAGGCGGAGGGGCTGCTCCAGTACTCGCTACGGGGCCAGGCGGACCTGAGAAGGGCGCTGCGGGACGGGTTCTGGGAGCACCTGAGGGCGCAGTACTAGCCGGTGCCGGCAGAGGGGCGATCAGCCGGTCAGCTGATCCCAGAAGCCGATCAGGGCGGAGGCCGTGGCCTTCGGCTGGTCCGTGTTGGGGGAGTGCTCGGCGGCGGCGATGACTGTGCGGTGCGCCTGGAGGCGTGCGGCCATGTCGTCGAGGAGCGGGATCGGCCAGGTGTCGTCGCGCTCGCCCGACAGGACGTGTGTGGGCAGCCCCAGTGCGGCCAGTTCCGCGACGCGGTCGGGCTCCGCGCAGAGCTGCCGGCCGGTGGCGATGAGCTGCGCCGGGCTGTGGGCGAGCCAGCGGCGGCGCAGGTCGGCGCTGTCGTCCAGCCCTTCGTCGAGGCCGCCGGTGTCGGTCTCCTCCGGCGGTTCCATCGCCTGGATGGCGTCCCACACCTGCTCCATGCCCATCACGGCCAAGGCGTCCCGCAACAGCTTCACGCGCTGCTGCTGGCTCTCCGAGATCTGGGCCGGGCCCGAGGCCATCAGAGTGAGGGAGGCGAAGGGGGAGGGGTTCAGGAGGACGGCGGCGCGGGAGATCTGACCGCCGAGGGAGTGGCCGAGGAGATGCAGGGGGGCGCCGTCGCCGACGACCTGTGCCTGGGCGAGCAGGTCCCTCGCCAGCTCGTCCTGCGCGTACGGCGACTCGTCGTCCTTGGGGCCCTCGCTCTCGTACTGGCCCCGCCCGTCCACGGCGACGGAGCGGTAGCCGGCCTCCGCCAACGGTTCGTGCAGCGCGATGAAGTCCTCCTTGCTGCCCGTGAACCCCGGCACGAGGAGCACGGTGCCCTTCACCGGGGTGCCCGCCTCGATGACGGCGAACTCACCACGCGAGGTGCGCAGCCGGTGGGCGCGGGCACCGGGAGGAGGGTTGAACGTGGGAGGACGGCTCATGGGGCGAGGGTAACCGGAGACCGTGAAGAGGGATCACCCTTGCGGGTGGTTCGGGGGGCGTCGGGAGACGAGGGCGCACTGGGTCGATTCTTCACCCGGCGGCTGAGTGGGGGCTGATCGCGCAGTTCCCCTCCCCTGAGCCCGGCCCAGCGGACGTTGGAAGGGCCGCAGGCCCCTTCAGGCGCCCTTGAACCCCGGCTCAGCGGACGTCCGAAGGGCCGCAGTCCCCTTCAGGGGAGCGGGGAACGGCGCGCCAAGCCCCACGGACCCGCGCCTGCC
>NZ_LIRK01000853.1 GCF_001419765.1 Streptomyces torulosus | reverse complement strand
CCGGGGAGGAGGAGCGCGGCGCCGAAGCCCAGGAGGGCCGCCGCGCCGACGCCGACGACGACCGCCGCGCGTTTGAGGCCCGCTCCCCCGCCGGGTGCCGGGCGTCTCCTCGGCCGCCGCTCGGCGCGCGGGGCGGCGCCGGTGGCGAAGTCCTCGCCGACCCGCACCGGCGGGAGTTCCTCGGTCTCGTACTCGTCCGTCCGGGGCAGGAGCCGCTCGGGGGCGGGTTCGGGGTCCGGTGCCGCCGGCCGGTCCGGGGCGGGTGCGGGCGGGACGGCGACGGTCTCGTACTCCTCCTTGGGGGCCGTCGTCCCCTTGTACAGCTCGAACTCACGTAGCAGTTCCGCCAGGGCCTCGGTCCGGCGGCGTCGCATCACGTACGTGGGTTCGATCGTGGGACGCTTCGTCGTCTGCCCTGGTTCGGGCGGCATCGACACGCTGTTCTCCTTCCGTGCGAGCGGTCTCCCGCCATCCCCGTGAGGAGATACGGGAGGACCGGGCGGAGGGTTCAGCTCATCCGCCGCCCGGCGTGGCGGCCGGGAGCACGGCGACGACTTCCCAGCCGGGCCCGTCGGTGCGGCCGCGGGCCTGGATCCGGCCGCCGAGCGCGGTGACGCGTTCGGTGAGCCCGACCAGTCCGAAGCCGCCGCCCCGGGCCGCCTCCGGCAGCACGGCCCCGCCGCGGCCGTCGTCGCGCACCGAGACCTCCAGGGCGTCGCCGGCCCAGCGGAGAGCGACGGCGACCTCGGTGGCGTCGGCGGCGTGGCGGCGGACGTTGGTCAGGGACTCCTGCACCACGCGGAAGGCGGCGGCCTGCACCTCGTGCGGCAGGTCGTGCGGGACCGAGGGGTCGTGGTGGAGCAGGGCCGTGCGGCCGTCGACGCCGCCGACTCCGTCGAACCCGCGCACCAGGTCGTCGATGCCCGCGAGGTCGCCCACCGGCCGCCGGTCGGCGGCCGCGGTCCCGTCGTCGTGTTCCCGCAGGACCCCGACCGTACGGCGCATCGACGCGAGCGCCTCGGTCGCGGCCCCTTCGATGCCCGCGAGGACCGGGTCCAGCCGTTCGGGCCGGTCGGTGCCCATCATCCGCGCGACCTGCGTCTCCAGCTGAAGCTCGCCGCCCGGAACCGCGTCGAGATCGCCGCGTGGGCCTGGTGGACGGGCCTCGCCGGCGAGCGTTCCTGACCCGTCAGGCGTCAGGCGTCAGGGTGACGCGGATGCCGAGGGTGCCGTCCGTGCCCCGGCGGAGCCGGCTGCCCAGGAGGGTGAGGCGGCCGAGGATGCCGTACTTGCGGGCGATGAGGCGGCGGTAGGCGGCGGAACCGGCCGCGTCGAGGATCTCGGCGCGGGCGGGGACGGAGTCCCCGGTGGGATTGCCGCGGACGTCGCAGGGGCCGACGACGACATCGGCGCGGTTGCGGATCCGCTTGACCTTCCAGGAGTCGGCGACCGTCCAGACGCCGAGCGCGTCACCGTCCCGCACCACCCATACCGGGGTGGGGACGGCGGTGCCGTTCTTGCGGTAGGTGGTGATCAGCAGGTACTTGCCCGCGCCGAGAGCGTCGAGTGTGGTGTCGGCCATGGGCGGAGTCTAGGTGTGCGGCCGCCGGTGTGGATCGGCGGCCGCACCGCGATGAGCGGCTCGCGAGGACGGGGCGGCGTCAGTCGAGCAGGCCGTCGTAGTCCGGGAGCTTGAAGGTGCGCTCGGCGTGGCCGCCGACGAGGTCGGTGGTGTTGTTGCCGACGTTCGCGATGATCGTGTAGCCGTCCGACTCGATGTCCGCGCGGGAGGCGGTCTTGTACGCGGAGACCTCGGCGAACAGGTCGGGCAGGTCACGGACGTAGAGGCCGTCGACGGGGTAGCCGACGGACTTCAGGTTCCACTCGGTGATGCTCTCGATGATGCCCGGGCGGGCGGTGACGAAGAAGACGGAGACGCCGCGGGACTTGGCGTACTGGGCCAGCTGGAGGGAGGGCTTCAGCGCCGGCGTGGGCAGCTTGTACCAGGGCGTGTAGTGCGTCTCCAGCGTGGTGTTGTCGATGTCGAAGACGATGGCGAGCTTGCGCCCGGACGTGTTCGTGGTGCGCTGCTGCACATAGGGCGTCGCCGTGTCGACGACGGCCTTCACGTCCTTCTGCCAGGTGGCGTAGTCGACCTCGGCGGCCGCGGCCGCGCTCACTGCGGCCCGGCTCGGGGCGGCGGCCGCCGGTACCGCGGCGGTCAGCGAACCGCCCAGACCCAGGACGGCCACCGCGGCGACCGTCGTGACGCGGCGTCCCACACCGCTAGCTGTCATGTTCGTCCCCTTCGCATGTGAAAGCGGCGAGGTCGTTCGAACCGTCGCCGCACTCGTCATGGTCATGCCCATCAGTGGCCGGGAGACTACCCGAGAGTTACTGATTGGTAGAGGGGTCGCGACGATCAAAAAACTGCGGGCTCGGAGCGGGGACGGCATCCGGTCGCGGTGAAGATCGCAGAAGACTCGGCAAAGGCCAACCAACGGGTCTACATTGCCCGTTGACTCTGCTTACGCCACAGAAGATCCAGGAGCTGATGCCGTGACGGACAACCCGGCAGCCTCGGATGACTTCCCCTCCTCCTCGCTGAACAGCCGTATCGTCACCACCCGGCCGGTCGCGGCGCGGATCTGGAACTACTGGCTCGGCGGCAGGGACTACTACGAGGTCGACCGGAAAGCCGGGGACGAGATCAGCCGGATGCACCCGAGCATCCACGACTACGCCCGCGCGGACCGGCAGTTCCTGGGGCGGGCCGTGCGTCATCTGGCCGCCGACGTGGGTATCCGGCAGTTCCTGGACATCGGCGCGGGGCTGCCGACCGCGGACAACACCCATGAGGTCGCCCAGCGGATCGCGCCGGACGCGCGGGTCGTCTACGTCGACAACGACCCGCTGGTCCTGGTGCACGCCCGCGCCCTGCTGACCAGTTCGCCCGAGGGCCGCACGGACCATGTCGACGAGGACGTGCGCAATGTCGACTCGGTCCTCGAACACACCGCGCGGACCCTGGACCTGAGCCGACCGGTCGCGCTGATGCTGCTCGACGTGATGGCGTTCGTCGGCGACGCCGAGGACCCGTACGGCATCGTGCGCCGGCTGATGGACGCCCTGCCCGCGGGCAGCCATCTGGTGCTGTCCCACACCATCACGGGGCCGGGGTGGGCGGATGTCGACGCGGCGGCGGCCTGGTGGAACGTGCACGGCACGCCTCGGCTGAACCAGCGCACCCCGGAGGCGGTCGCCCGCTTCTTCGACGGGCTGGACCTCCTCGAACCGGGCGTGGTGTCGTGCACGCGCTGGCGCCCGGAGAGCATCGGCGACGACGTCGGGGAACCGGAGGAAGTGGCCATGTACTGCGGAGTGGGGGCCAAGCGCCGATGACGATCGACTGGGTTCGGCTCCAACTGGACGTCACCGACTTCGACCTGGGCCGTTTCCAGCCGTACGTCGACAAGTGCCGTACGGCCGGCATCCGGCTGACCACGCTCTCGGAGCTCGGCGACACCCCGGAGCACCGCCGCGCTTTGTACGCACTCAACAAGGAGTGCTCGGCCGACATCCCGGGCCGCGGCACTTTCTACGACTACGACGAGTACCACCGGCTCCGCTTCGAGGTTCCCGCCTACGACCCGCGCGGCGTCGTGCTGGCCCTCGACGGCGGGAGGTGGGTCGGGATGGCGGCGACGTCGGACCGGCGCGCATCCGGGTTCGTGTTCAACGAGATGACGGGGGTGCGGGCCGGCCACCGGGGGCGCGGCCTGTCCGTGGCGATGAAGACGTTCGGCATCGGCTTCGCGGGCATGTGCGGGGTCAGCCTGGTCCGCACGGTGCACCACCCGGACAACACCCGGGCGATCGCCATGAACCGGACGTTGGGGTATGTCGACGCCGACTGGTGAACACGCGCCCGTCACCGCACGTATAGGGGAAGGGCGCTCAAGGACCGGACGCCCTCGCGGTGTTGACGCCGTGCCGTACGGGGTTCGGGAGCCAGGTAATGAGGCACGCACGACGACGAGTCGTGAAGCGAGTGGCACGGCTTGCGGCCGTGGGAGGACTGCTCTGCGGGGGCCTGATGGTCACCCAGGCGGCGATGGCGACCGAGCCCACCACCTCGCCGCCCGCGACCCGCAGTTCGGTGCTGGCGGCCTCCGGCACGGGCACGGGCCTCGTGAGCAGACTCGGCTCCTCCCGTACGGCGGGCACCTGGATCGCCGACGACGGGCGCCCCGTCGTCGCGGTCACCGACGAGGAGGCGGCGGCCGAGGTGAAGGAGGCCGGCGCCCGCCCCAAGATGGTCCGCTACAGCGGCAAGGAGCTGAGGTCCGCCACCGCGGCCCTGCGGTCGGCGCCCCGTGTGCCGGGCACCTCCTGGGCCATCGACCCGGCGTCCAACGAGGTCGTGGTGCGCGCCGACAGCACGGTCTCCAAGGGTGACTGGGCCGAGTTGACGGACCTCGCCGAGGAGATCGGCGGCTCGGTGCGGATGGAGCGCACCAAGGGCGCGTACACGATGCGGCTCAACGGCGCTCAGCCGATCTTCGGGACGGGGGGACGCTGTTCGATCGGCTTCAACGTCACCGACGGGGAGAACGCGTTCATGCTGACCGCCGGGCACTGCGGTCCGACGGGCTCGGTGTGGTTCTCCGACAACCAGGGCCGGGAGGAGATCGGCCGGACCGTCGAGTCGAGCTTCCCCGGCAACGACTTCTCGCTCGTGCAGTACCTCAAGGACGCGCCGAGCAACGCGAGCAATGTCGTCGCCGTCGGCGACGGGCGCGGGGTGCGCATCACGGGGATCGGTGACGCGGCGGTCGGCCAGCGGGTGTTCCGCAGCGGCAGCACGAGCGGTTTCCGCAACGGTGAGGTGACCGGCCTCGACGCGACGGTCAACTATCCGGAGGGCACGGTCTCCGGACTCATCGAGACCACGGTGTGCGCGGAGCCCGGCGACAGCGGCGGCCCGCTGTTCTCGGAGGGTGTGGCCCTCGGCGTCACCTCGGGCGGCAACGGTGACTGCACCCAGGGCGGGACGACCTTCTTCCAGCCGCTGGGGGACGCCCTCGACGAGTTGAACGTCCAGCTGGCGGGTGTTCCGCAGGCCCAGGCGACCGCCGGTGCCGACGCGCCCTCCGACGACGCGGAGCAGGGGGCCGCCGCGCCGGGGGCCGTGGAGC
>NZ_LIRK01000852.1 GCF_001419765.1 Streptomyces torulosus | reverse complement strand
CCCCATCCCCAGGGAACCGCTATGAGCACCACGAGCACCCCCGAGGCCGCAGAGCCCGAACCGTCCCCGGCCGCCGGGCCCGAAGCGGCCGACTCCGCCGCCGCCCGGGGCGCCGACCCCGGTGCCGCCCCGGCCGCCGCCCTGGCACCCGCCGGCCGCAAGTTCGGTCTCGCCGCGGCCACCGCCCTCGTCATGGGAAACATCATCGGCGGCGGCATCTTCACGCTCCCCGCCGCCGTCGCCCCGTACGGCACGGTGAGCCTGGTCGCGTTCGTCGTCCTCTCCGTGGCCGCCGTCCTGCTGGCCCTGCTGTTCGGGAAGCTGGCCAGGCGCAGCCCGGTCACCGGCGGTCTCTACGTCTACCCGCGCGACGCCTTCGGCCCCTTCGCGGGCTTCCTGTCGGCGTGGTCCTACTGGACGATGTGCTGGGTCAGCATCGCGGCCCTCGCCGTCGGTGTCGTCGGCTACGTCGACGTGCTGATACCCCTGGGCGACGGCAAGGTCGTCCTCGCGGTGGTGGCCCTGGCCGCGCTGTGGCTGCCGGCCGCCGCGAACTTCGCGGGCACCCGCTACGTCGGCGCGGTGCAGGTCGTCTCGACCGTCCTGAAGTTCGTGCCGCTGCTGCTGGTCGCCACGATCGGTCTGTTCTTCATCGACACCGACAACTACGGCCCGTTCAACGCCTCCGGGGAGAGCGTCCCGGGCGCGATCGCCGCCTCCGCCGCCCTGCTCCTGTACAGCTTCCTCGGTGTCGAGTCGGCCGCCGTGAGCGCCGGCGAGGTCCGCGACCCCGAGCGCACCGTGGGACGCGCCAGCGTCCTCGGCACCGTCGCCTCCGCCGTGGTCTACATCCTCGGTACGGTCGCCGTCTTCGGTCTCGTCCCGCACAAGGAACTCGTCGAGTCGGGCGCCCCGTTCGCGGACGCCGTGAACTCGATCGCGGGCGGCAGCTGGGGCGGCACCGTGATCGCGCTGGTCGCCGTCGCCTCGATCGTCGGCTGCCTCAACGGCTGGATCCTGCTGAGCGCGCAGATGCCGTACGCCGCCGCCCGCGACGGTCTCTTCCCGAAGCCGTTCGCCCGGCTCGGCAAGGGCGGGGTGCCCGGCTTCGGCGTCCTCGCCACCGCGGTGCTCGGCACGATCCTCATCGTCGTCAACTACGCGGACGACCCGGACACCGCGTTCCGTGTGCTCGTCCTCATCACCACGTTCACCGGCTGCGTCCCGTACCTGCTCTCGGCCGCCGCCCAGCTGTACTGGCTGGCCCGCGGCACCCGCGAGCGCGTGCGCCCCGCCGGCCTGGTCCGCGACCTGATCGTCGCCGGCCTCTCCTTCGCCTTCTCCTTCTGGCTGATCGCCGGCGCCGGCTACGCGGCCGTCTACCAGGGCGCCCTGTTCCTCTTCGCGGGCATCCCGGTCTACGTGTGGCTGCGGGGACGGCAGGAGACGCCCGAGGAATCGGACACCGTCGCCTAGGCACGGACAGTGGCCCGGACGGGGGTGGGGCGTGTGCGGCGCCCTCCCTCCGGGCCCCCGTGCGATGAAGGTCAGCGGAGAGGCGTCACTCCGCGTTCTCTCCGTTCTCTGGGTTCTCCGCGCTCCATTCCTCCTCCAGCACGCTGAACATGAGGGAGTCCCGCCAACCGTCCCGGATCCACGCGGTGTGGCGCAGGTGGCCCTCGTAGGTCATGCCGAGCTTGTTCAGCACGCGGGACGAGCCGGTGTTCCGTGGATCGCAGGTGGCGTGGATCCGGTGCAGGCCCAACTCGGCGAAGCCGTACGCGAGAAGGTGGCGGCCGATCTCCGTGCCGATGCCCTTGCCCCACACCCGCGGATGCACGACGTAGGAGATCTCGCCCTGGCCGTGCCTGCGGCTGCGGACATGCAACTCGCCCATCCCCACGACGTCGTCACCCAGGCGCGCCACATGGGCGAACCTGAGCCGGGGCGTGCTCGACCAGGCCTCGGACGCCGCCGTCACGAAGGCCCGTGTCTCTTCCTCCGTGTTGGGACCCCAGGGCTGGAAACGGCAGGCCTCCGGGAGGCGGGCCCATGTGTGAACGGCCTGCCAGTCCTCGGGCACGATCCTGGTCAGGGTCACCGGGTGCTGGTTCATGGGCCGATCCTGCCCACTGTGGCTCACCCCGTCGCCGCGTGGCGGCCGCCTCCCCGTCGGCGGTTCCTGCCGCGGCGCCTGCTCATCGGTACGGCGAGGCCGCAGAGCAGACCGACGGCCAGGGCGTACGGCCACCAGCCGAAGCCGCTGTCGGCCGAGGCGCCCGTGTTCAGGGTGTCGGGGCCCCGTGGGTCCGTCCCGGCGTCCGCCGCGGCCCTGGTCTTCGGCGACGCAGCCGCCTTCGCCGCCGTCAGCACGACGTCGTTGCCGTCGCCGCCGCGGTAGCTGATCCGGTAGGTGTTGTCGGCCAGCTTCACCTTCGCGCCCTCGCGCAGACCCTTGAACGTACCCGTGACGCCGCCCTTGCCGGTGTGGTCGATCACGGTGACCTTCTCGCCCGGACCGCCGACGGCGCCGAGGGCCGCGAAGTCCAGCTCGCCCGCCAGCCGTACCGCACCGGACACCTTCAACGGCCGCTCGCGCAGCACCAGTCGGCCCCGCCCGGTCTGGGTGTACCCGCCGGTCACCCGCAGGCCCGCCACGACCGCACCCGCGTTGGTCACGGAGCCCCGCACCGTGCCCTTGCCGGAGAGGGAGCGGTTCACCGTCAGCCCGGCCGTGCCCACGTCGAGCCTCGCGCCCGCCGTGGTGAGCCGGATCCCCTTGCTGCGCGCCAGGGTCGCCCCCGAGCGGAGCGCGAGCGTGCCCTTGGTGACGGTCGTCAGCCCGGTGTACGTCACCCCGCTGCCCGTCAGCGTCGTCGTCGCGGCACCGGACTGGGTGAACGAGCCGCTGCCGTCGATCCTGGACAGCGACACCGGCTTGGTGACGTTGCGGACGACCAGCCTGCCGTCGTTGACGACCTTGTACAGGTCGCCCTTGGTGAACAGCCCGCCGTCGCCGCCCCGCTTTCCGCTGCCCAGCCGCAGCACCGCGTTCTTCTGGATCGTCGTCGAGCCGTTGTAGTACTGGACGGCGGCGAAGGTGACGTCGTTGCCCTTCGTGCCCCTGATGACGATGTCCCCGGCGCCGGGCGCGGACAGGGTGTCGTGGAACCTGCCGCCGCCGATGGGGGCGCCCAGGGTGACCGGGCCGTTGTAGTCGAAGGTCAGCAGCGAACGGGAGCGGGCGGCGAGGAGGTTGATGTAGACCGTCTCGGCGGTGCCCGGCATGAAGATCTTGTTCGTGGTGCCGTCGCCCCACTGGACGTTCGCGCCCTTGATGTTGGTGCCGCGCTTGTTGACGTTCTTCCGCGCGGGCGTCCAGTTCAGGGCGGGGTCGCTGAGCGAGGGGTCGGTGTCCCCGCCCCGGTCCGACCAGCTGTACTGGCCCGTGAGGATCACCTTGCTGCCGGGCCGGGACTGGACGTTGATGTCGCTGCCGTACTCGCGCTGGTAGAAGTCCATGCCCTGGGTGACGGTCTGCCCCAGGGGTGTGTCCACGGTCCAGGTGCCCTGGTTGAGGATCTTGCGTACGCCGGGTAGCGAGGTCGCGTACTCCGGCGCGCCCGCGTTGAGCTGCGTCCCGTTGTCGATGACACCGGTGAACGGGTGGGTGCCCGACAGGTCCCAGGTGGCCCAGAGGAACCTCGGCTGGCTGATCAGCCCCGAGCCGCTGATGGTGCCCAGGTTGTACTGGACGTCCTTCAGCGCCAGCCGCAGGGTGCCGTCGACCCTGATGTTGTCCTGGTTGAGCCGGAACGCCGGGGTGTTGTACGGGAAGTGCCCGATCAGCCCGGTCCGGCCGCCGTTCCCGTACTGGAGGGTCGCGCCCCTCGCGACGGTCACGGCCGGCGGGTCCGGGTTCGTCACGGTGACGTACGGGTGGTTGCCGCCGAGTGTCTTCACGACCTGCCGCTGCCGTGACTTGGGCAGGGTGAACTCGCTGTCCCTGGTGAGGATCAGGGTCCCGGTGCCCCGCACGGTGAGCGTCCCGGTCCCGCCGAACGTGCCGTTGTAGGTCGTCTTCCCCGGCGGCACGGTCACGACCGTGTCGCCGTCGAGCCGGACGTCCCGGCCCGCCAGCACGTCGGCGGTCGCGTCACGGGGGGCTGCGGTCGCGGTCGGGGCACCGAGCATCAGGGCGGTGACGGCCAGGGCTCCGGCGGCCGCCGCTGTCTTGTGGATATGGCTACGCACACCCTCGGAGACGGCCGGGACGCCAGCCGATAACAGAAATCCGCGCCCGCCCCGCGGACAGAGCGTCAGCGAACGATGGAAATCGCTTTCCCTCATCGCGTCGGACCCGTTGACCTCCCGAGGGTGCGCCCTTACCTTTTCGCCGTTCGGAGTGACTGATCTTGTGCGATATGCCGAACGATTCTGTTCCTTTCTGTGACGCCTCGCACGCTCCGACGTCCCCCACGCCCCCTCACGCCC
>NZ_LIRK01000851.1 GCF_001419765.1 Streptomyces torulosus | reverse complement strand
AGGCCGACGCGAAGCCCGACGAGGCCGACGCGAAGCCCGACGCGAAGGCCGAGGACGAGTCCGACGGCGAGGCCGTCGAGGGCCCCGTCTTCGAGGCCGCCGACCGCCGCGCGAAGATCGTCGCCGACCACAGGGGCGTACGGCTCCGGCTGGACGACCAGGCGTGCGAGTTCCGCTGGGACGAGATCGGCGCGATCGAGACGGAGTCCCCCCGCTTCGGGAAGCGGTTCACCATCACGGTCCACACCCCGGACCGCCGCTGGTACCCCATCGAGATCGAGGCGAAGGCCAAGTCCGAGCACGCCGCGTGGGAGACCCGGATCGACGAGGTCCTGGACGCGTACTTCGAGGACGGCGACAGCAACAAGAAGGACTCGGCCGAGCCCGCGACGGCGGACGACCCGGCCGAGCCCGAGGGCACCGCGAAGCCGGACGCCGACGAGAGCGCCGACAAGTAGCGCGCGCTACCAGTAGGGGCACGGGGAACCGCGCGACCGGCCACGGCGGGCCCGCAGTTCCCCACGCTCACCACCGACCCGGCGCTAGCAGTACTGCGCCTCCTTGCCGATGGACCGGTACATGCAGTCCGAGTTCTCCAGCAGCTGCAGCACCGCGTCCCGGTTGCGCGCCGTCTCCCGGGCGATCACCTCGTCGGGCGGGTAGAAGCCGCCCCCGCCGGCGGACGACGGGTACATCTCGAAGGTGTAGCCGAAGATCTTCTGGTTGCCCCACAGCCAGTCGTCGATCGACCCGTCGGTGATGTACAGGTCACTGGACTGCTCGGGCGTGTACCCGTTGCTCGCGGCCATCTTCCCGCCGACCGTCGCGAAGGCGTTGCGGTCGTCGGCTGTCATCCCCGTCGTCGTGTTCGCGGTCGTGTACCCGAAGGGCCACAGCACCAGCTCGCTGTACGTGTGGAAGTCGATGGCGGACTTGATCTGCTGAGCCCCGCCGACGACACGGCTGCGGACGAAGTTCGCGACGACCTTCACCTCGGGCGCGGACTCGGCGGACGGACCCCGGTACGTCTCCGAGGACGTCGACCCGGACGAGCCGCCGCAGCAGCCCCAGCGGTAGTTCCAGTTGCGGTTGAGGTCGGTGCCGACGGCCGACGAACCGCTGTTGGGCTGGCGGTTCTTGCGCCACGAGCGGTACGAGCCGGTGGCCACGTCGTACTCGCCGCCGTCCGGGTTGAGGTCCGGGATGATCCAGATCTCGCGGTTGTTCACCATGTTGGTGACGCGGGAGTCGGTGCCGTAGTCGGAGGTCAGCTCGTTCAGGAGGTAGAGCGCCATCTCGACGGTGAGGTGCTCGCGGGCGTGCTGGTGGTGGGTGAACAGCACCTCGGGCTCGGCCTCGTCGGTGCCGACGTTGTCGCTGATCTTGATGGCGACGATGTTCCGGCCCTGGTACGAGGTGCCGATGACCCGCTGGCTGACGATGGAACTGTTCGCCGCGACGACGGAGTTGATCTCGCTCGTCATCTCCGCGTAGTTGTGGTAACGGGAGTCGGCGGACGGGAAGTCGAAGAGGCGTACGTCGTCCTCGCCCTTCGACCGGTCCGGCACGGCGCCGAGCGGGGTGACCTCGTAGCCCTGCTGCTTGAGCTTCTTGATCTGGTCCGCGCGGCCGGAGACGAAGACCGAGTGGTCGTCGGCGTCGTCCACCGAGACACCGGCCTTCTGGAGTGCCGTGCGGGACGCGATGTCCGAGTGCATGTGGACCTCGTACTGGCGGATGTCGTCCGCCGAGGCCTTCGGGCGTTCGGCGCTGGTCGCCGTCGCGTCCGTGGTGGTCGCGGCGACCGGCGCCGCGAGGGCCATCGCCAGCAGGCCGACGAGGGCGGCGGTACGGCGGCCCGATCTCCTGCCCGTGCCGTCGGGCACCGCTGATCTGCCGCGAATGCGGAGTCGCATGAGTCTCCTACTTTCTCCAGGAATTCCGGGGTCTCCGGAGTGGGGAGTGGAGCGGGGGGTGGATCCGTGCGACGTGCCTCCGGCCCGCCGATGACCGTGGGGTGATCGACAGGCCCTGGTGCGGGTGTGGCGCTCATGGTGCGGCTCTGGCATGACCAGGTCAAGAGTGGCCGGTGTGTGTGCCGGGTCGGCGTGGCCGGAAGGGGCCCCAAAATGGCCGGGGTTGGGGCGCGAACGGTCAGGGCGAGGGCGCTGGGCTCACGCGCCGGTGTCGCGGTGCCGCTCCCACGCCCCTGAAAGTCGCGCAGTGTACGCGTGTGGAAGCGCGACTCAGCCTCCACCGCGCGAGAGTGCACCCGCAGGGGTGAACTGTGGGTGCGATGCCGTGCGAACGCGGCGACAGTGGGAAGCCGCGCAAAAGGAGCCCCACACTCCGGCAACCCCCTCAACTCACCACAGAGGACTGGCTGATCATGAGCGGATCAGCGCCACGCCGGGAACGGAACAAGCCGAGCACGCCGGACACGCCGGGCGCGCTCGACACACCGAGCGCGCAGGGACCCACACGCGTGCCGACGGCACCGCGCACCACTTCGACGCCCCCGGGTGCGCCGCGCGGACCGGGCGCGTCGCGAACGGCGAGCACGTCACGAACGGCGAGCACCTCGCGTACGCCGGGTACGTCGCGTGCGGCGAGCATGTCGCGGGCGCCGGGCACGTCCCGTACGGCGGCTGTCCCGAGCACGCCGATCACCCACCGTCCACCGACCGCCCCGCCCACGCCGACCTCACCGAACGCGCCGCGCACGCCGCTCGCACCCGCCCCACCGGGCGCCCCCGGCGCGCTGAGAGCACCGAGCGCTTCCAGGGCGTCCAGCGCGTCCAGCGCCTCCGGGGTGTCCAGCGCCTCCGGGGTGTCCA
>NZ_LIRK01000850.1 GCF_001419765.1 Streptomyces torulosus | reverse complement strand
GACGGACCATCCACCGCCCCTGAGATGCCAGGGGCGGCGGAGGTCCGTCAGAAGTCCGTCACATCCACCGAGGGATGAGGCCGTCACGTCCGTCGGCGAAAGCCAGTGTGGCGGTGGTCAGCCCGTCGCCTTCGCCGCCGCGCGGCCGGCGGTGCGACCCGAGAACAGGCAGCCTCCGAGGAACGTGCCCTCCAGGGAGCGGTAGCCGTGGACACCGCCGCCGCCGAAGCCGGCGGCCTCACCCGCCGCGTACACGCCCTCCAGGGGGTCGCCGCCCTCGGTGAGGACGCGGGACGACAGGTCCGTCTCCAGGCCGCCGAGGGTCTTGCGGGTGAGGATGTTGAGGCGGACGGCGATCAGCGGGCCCGCCTTGGGGTCGAGGATGCGGTGCGGGGCCGCGGTGCGGATCAGCTTGTCGCCGAGGTAGTTGCGGGCACCGCGGATCGCCATGACCTGGAGGTCCTTGGTGAACGGGTTGGCGATCTCCCGGTCGCGGGCCACGATCTCGCGACGCAGCTCCGCCTCGTCGATGAGGGGGTCCTTGGTGAGCGCGTTCATGCCGCGGACCAGGGAGCCGAGGTCCTTCTCCACCACGAAGTCGACGCCGTTGTCCATGAACGCCTTGACCGGGCCGGGGACGTCCGCGCGGGCCCGGACGAAGACGTCCTTGATCGACTTGCCGGTGAGGTCGGGGTTCTGCTCGGAGCCGGAGAGCGCGAACTCCTTGCCGATGATCTTCTGGTCGAGCACGAACCAGGTGTAGTCGTAGCCGGTCTTCATGATGTGCTCGAGCGTGCCGAGGGTGTCGAAGCCGGGGAACAGCGGCACGGGCAGGCGCTTGCCGCGGGCGTCCAGCCACAGCGACGACGGGCCGGGCAGGACGCGGATGCCGTGGTTGTCCCAGATGGGGTTCCAGTTCTGGATGCCCTCGGTGTAGTGCCACATGCGGTCGCGGTTGATGAGGCGGGCGCCCGTCTCCTCTGCGATGGCCAGCATCCTGCCGTCGACGTGCGCGGGCACACCGGAGATCATCTTCTCCGGGGGGTTGCCGAGGCGCTCCGGCCAGTTGGCGCGGACGAGGTCGTGGTTGCCGCCGATGCCGCCGGAGGTGACGATCACGGCCTGGGCCTTGAACTCGAAGGCGCCGGTGACGGTGCGGGTGCTGGGCTGCCCGCGCTCGATCGTGGACGGTTCGAGGATCTCGCCGGTGACGGTGTCCACGGCGCCCGCGCTGCGCGCGAGCCCGGTGACCCGGTGCCGGAACTTCAGCTGGACCAGGCCCCGGGCGACGCCCTCCCTGACCCGCCGTTCGAAGGGCTCCACGAGGCCGGGGCCGGTGCCCCAGGTGATGTGGAAGCGGGGCACGGAGTTGCCGTGCCCGTTGGCGTCGTAGCCGCCGCGCTCGGCCCAGCCGACCACGGGGAAGAAGCGGACGCCCTGCCCGTGCAGCCAGGAGCGCTTCTCACCGGCCGCGAAGTCGACGTACGCCTCCGCCCACCTGCGCGGCCAGTGGTCCTCCTCGCGGTCGAAGCCGGCCGTGCCCATCCAGTCCTGGAGGGCGAGGGCGTGGCTGTCCTTGATCCGCAGTCGGCGCTGCTCGGGCGAGTCGACGAAGAAGAGACCGCCGAAGGACCAGTGCGCCTGCCCGCCGATCGACTGCTCCGGCTCCTGGTCGAGGAGGATCACCTTGCGACCCGCGTCGACGAGCTCCGCGGTCGCCGCGAGCCCGGCGAGGCCCGCCCCGATCACGATCACATCTGCGTCGTACGACATGGAGGACGTCCTCTCGGGAACGGGCGCGGTCAAGCGGGGGCGGGCGTGGGCGGGCCGGGCGCCGCCCGACGCTTTGTTACTGGCCGGTCAACAGCTTTGGATCAGATCCTTCGGTAGAACACGTGACTTAGTCAACTGTCCGGATGTGTCTCTGCTTACGGACAGCCCACGGGGTGGCGGCTAGAGTCGTATGAATACGTATCGGGCCACCCGTCGAGGCACAAATCGCCCTCGTGCGGGAATCCGAGCGGCACGCCCCGTGGGACGGCCGCAGCGGCCCGTCCGACGACCCTAGGTACTCCGCGTGTCGGTTCTCGTTCTTCTCCTCTCCATGTGCGCCGCCTGCTGTCTGGGCTTCGGCTTCGTGCTCCAGCAGCAGGCCGCCGCGCACGCGCCGATCGGCGACTTCCTCTCCCCCCGGCTGCTCCTCGACCTGGTCCGCGTGCCCCGCTGGCTCGGCGGGATCGGGTTGATGGTCTGCGGGATGGCGCTGGGCGCGATCGCGCTCGGCCAGGGCGAGGTTTCGCTGGTGGAGCCCCTCCTCGCGACCAATCTGCTCTTCGCGCTCGCCCTCTCCCGCCGCCGGACCCGGCAGCCGCTGGGCCGCCAGGGCTGGGCGGGTCTCGCGCTGCTCGCGGGCGGGGTGACGGCGTTCATCGTGGCCGGTCAGCCGCAGGGCGGCACCGCTCCTAGCGGGGCCTTCCGACAGTGGCTGATCATCGGCGTGATGGTGGGGACGGCGCTGCTGCTGACGGCGTACGCGAAGCGGCCCCGGCTCGCTGCCGCACCAGTGCTGCTCGCGGTGGCCGCGGGGCTCCTGTACGGGGTCCAGGACGCGCTCACCCGGGTGAGCGGGCAGGTGTTCGCCGACGGCGGCTGGGGCGGGCTGTTCACGACCTGGGAGCCGTACGGGGTGCTGATGCTCGGGGTGACGGGGCTGCTGCTGGTGCAGAGCGCCTTCGAGGCGGCGCCGCTGCGGATGTCGCTGCCCGCACTCACGGCCGCGCAGCCGCTCGCCGGGATCGCGTGCGGGGTGGGCTTCCTCGGGGACCGGCTCCGTACCGACGCGGGGGCGCTGGCCTGGGAGGCGGTCGGGCTCGTCGGCATCGTCGTCGGGGTCGTGCTGCTCGGGATGCATCCGGCGATGCCGTGCAACCACTCCGGGAGCGCGCGGGTGCGCGAACTCCAGCGGGGCTGACCGCGCCGGGCCGCGCGCCTCGGCGGGTGAGGGCTCTCCTGGTTGTCCTGGTTGGATGAGGGCATGAGTGCCGCCGACGAGATCCTCGACATCGTGGACGAGAACGACCAGGTCATCGGACAGGCCCCGCGCGGGGAGGTGTACGC
>NZ_LIRK01000085.1:13068-18585 GCF_001419765.1 Streptomyces torulosus | reverse complement strand
AGATGTGGATAAGGGACAGGGGTGAGGGTGAGCGTGGGCCGCGCGGGGCCCGTCGTGGAGGCGAGGGCGGGCAGGGCCGACGGGCACGCCGTGACGCCGAGGACGAGTGCCGTGGCCAGGACGGCGCGGAGGGCGGTCCTGCGCGAGTTCCTCATGGTCAACTCCGTGGGTGTGAGCCGTGGTTCATGACGGCTCCATCCTGCTGACCAGCGGCTTCCCGGGGATCGCCCGCGCAGGCGGTCTTCGCGGGGCGGGTTCCTCGCCGACGCGGGGGAGGAGCCCCGCCCCTACGCTCCCCCGAGCGGGGGAGTCCCGAAGAGTCCGGGCGCCGTGTCGCCCGCCGTGACGAGGCCCGTCTCGTACGCGCAGATGACCGCCTGGATACGGTCCCGCAGCCCCAGCTTGGCGAGGACGTTGCCGACGTGCGTCTTGACCGTGTGGTCGCTGACGACCAGCTCGGCGGCGATCTCCGCGTTGGACAGACCGCGCGCGAGCAGCAGCAGGGTCTGCCGCTCCCGGCCGGTCAGCGCGTCCAGCCGGGGGTCGGGGCGCCGGGACCGGGCGGCGGCGGGCCGCGTGTACTGCTCCACCAGGCGCCGGGCCACGGACGGCGCGAGCAGCGAGTCGCCCCGCGCCACCACCCGCACGGCGTGCGCCAGGTCGTCCCGGCGGACGTCCTTCAACAGGAACCCGCTCGCCCCCGCGTGCAGCGCCTCGTACACGTACTCGTCGGAGTCGAAGGTCGTCAGCATGACCGTCCGGCAGCGGGGGCGCGAGCCGTGTGGGCGGGACGCGGCGGAAGGGCCGTCCGCGCGGTCCGCTCCCGCCGGGTCGTCCGGGCGGGACGCGGCCGCCGGGCCGGCCGGGTCGAGCCCGCTGATCGCCCGGCACGCCTCGATGCCGTCCAGGCGGGGCATGCGGATGTCGAGCAGCGCCACGTCGGGGGCGTGCCGGCGTACCGCCTCGACCGCCTCGGCGCCGTCCCCGGCCTCGGCGACCACCTCGATGTCCGGCTGGGCGTCCAGGATCATCGCGAACCCGCTGCGCACCAGCTCCTGGTCGTCGGCCACGACCACCCGGATCGTCATCGCGCGACCCCCGCCGCCGGCTCCGCGGCCGGGGCCACGGGGACCCGGACCCGCACCCGGAACCCCCGGCCGTCCGGCCCCGGCCCGGCCTCCGCCGTACCGCCGTGCGCGGCCGCCCGCTCCCGGATGCCGACGAGCCCATGCCCACCGCCGGCCCCGGCCTCGACACGGCCGTACCCCGGTCCTCGCCCGCCGCAGGACCCGACCTCCACGCGGCTGTGCCCCTGTTCCCGTCCACCACCGGCCCCGGTCTCCACGCGGCCGTGCCCCCGTCCCTGTCCGCCGCCGGGGCCGGCCTGCGGGCCCCGGCCGTCGTCCGTCACTTCGATGTCCAAGTCCCGTTCCCCGTAGGTGAGTCGTACGGTCGCCGTACGGGCCGCCGCGTGCCGGACCGTGTTCGTGAGGGCCTCCTGGACGATCCGGAAGACGGTCGCCGCCGTCGCCTCCGGCAGGGGCCGCGCCCGCCCGTGCGTGCCGTACTCGACGCGGAGTCCGCCGGCCCGGATCCGGTCGAGGAGGGCCGGCAGCTCGTCGAGGCCGGGCTGCGGCTCGCGCGGGGCCGCCCCGCCCGGCTCGTCGCCCTCGCGCAACACGCCCAGCATCTGCCGGAGTTGGACCATGGCGTCGCGCCCGGTCGCGGAGATGGCGTCGAACGCGGCCTCGGCGCGCTCCGGTGCCGTCCGTACCGCCACGGGGCCGGCCTCCGCCTGGACGATCATCAGGCTCACGGCGTGGGAGAGGATGTCGTGCATCTCGCGGGCGATGCGGGCGCGTTCGCGTGCCGCGGCCCGCTCGGCCTCGACACGCCGGTCGCGGCGGCGGGCCTCGGTCAGCCTGCCGAAGACAAAGGCCGCCGCGAACACGAAGAAGGAGAAGGTGAGTTCGCGCAGCGAGCGGGAGTTGAGCCACACCCCGACCGGGACGGCGACCAGCAGCAGAAGCCCGGTGGCCAGCCGTTTGCGCGCCGACGACTGCGCGGCGACCGTGTGGACGATCACCAGCCCGGTGTACGGCAGCGGCTGACCGGGGCCGTCCAGGGTCAGCCGGTACAGGGCGCTCGTCGCGAGGACGGCCAGCAGGACGGCGAAGGGAGCGCGCCGCCGCCACACCAGCGGAAGCACGGTGAGCGTGGTCAGCCCGTACGCCGGCCAGCTCGCCGGCTCCTGGTCGGGCGGGCGCGGCACCACGAACGGCATCGTCATCGCCGCCTGGACCAGCAGGGCCAGCCCGATGTCCAGGACCAGGGGCCTGGCCGCGGCCAGTGCCCTCCCGCGCTCCCACCGCCGCCGCACACCCCGATGGACGGCCCTCCGTGCTTCCCCGCGCATGTTCCCCCCGGCCTGCCCTCTCCGTCCCCCGACGGAGGCGGCTTCACGGTAACCGGCCCCGGCTCGCCGCCGCAGCAACGGGCAGCGGGCCGCACCTCCCCTCTCGGCCTCATCGCATCCGAGCTAAATGAGTAGTACTCATTCTGGAGCCGGTGTGTGGAGTGGCGCGGATTGGGCCGTTGAGGGTAAGGGCGGCGATCGTTCCCCTCGATAGCGCTGCTACCTGCGGTTTTTCCAAGCTGCGAACGGTGGCTGCGCGCCGGGTTCGATGCATCCGCGTGGCATGGGTGTTGCTACAGAGAAAAATAGGCCCGCCTATCATCTTGACGCCGGTGCTCCATCGCCTCGATAAATGCAACTCATAGAAAGCCCGGGCGTTTGCAGGAGGGACACCACAGATGAGACCCCTACGCATCGGCGCGGGGACGGTCAAGGCGCTCGCGGGGGCGGCCGTCGTCTTCGCGGCCGTACTGCCCTGCCAACCCGCCTACGCGGCCACGACGAACTTCTACGTCGACCCTGTCAACGGCAGTGACGGCAACTCGGGAACCAGCACCGCCGCGGCGTTCAAGACCATCCAGGCCGCCAAGGCCGCGGTCCGGGCCGTCAACGCGAACATGTCCGACGACATCGTCGTGAACCTGCGCGGCGGCACCTATCCCCTCACCGCCCCGATCGCCTTCGGTACCTCTGACTCGGGTACGAACGGCCACACGGTCGTCTACCAGGCGTACAACGGAGAGACGCCCGTGATCACCGGAGGCAAGGCGATCACCGGTTGGACCGCTGCCTCGGGCGGCGAGTACAAGGCGCCGGTGGGCGGCCTCGACTTCCGGCAGTTGTACGTCAACGGGGTCCGCGCCACCCGGGCCCGCTTCCCCGACATCGGCTCCGACTTCCAGCTGCAGGGCAGCGACAAGACCAACAAGCTGCTGAAGGTGCTCAGTTCGCAGGTCTCCAACTGGGACCAGCTCAGCAAGGTCGAGATGATGCTGGAAACGCAGTGGGGCGAGAGCTACCTACGGCTGAAGTCGATCAGCTCCAGCAACGCCACCGCCAATGTGTCGATCCAGGACCACGAGGCGGGCATCCTGTTCCCGCGCCCCTACCCGATCCTCGCCAGCGGCTCCCCCCTGCACTTCGAGAACGCCCACGAGTTCCTCAACGAACCGGGCGAGTTCTACGTGGACACGGCAGCGCAGACCGTCTACTACAAGCCCCGCCCCGGCGAGGACATGTCCACGGCCACCGTGCAGGCCCCGACGCTGGAGACACTCTTCGACATCAAGGGCACGAGCCTCGACAGCCCCGCCCACGACCTGCGTTTCTCCGGGCTCACCTTCACCGGGACCACCTGGATGGAAGCGACGGACAACGGCTACCTCAACGGCCAGGGCGGCAACTACAACACGTCGGCCGACACCTCCAACAACCAGTACGTCGGCCGTCCGCCGGCCGGGGTCCAGGCGTCGTACGCCGACCGCCTCTCCCTCACCGGAAACACCTTCACCCAGATGGGCGCCACCGCCCTCGACCTGCACCACGGCGTGCACGCCGGCACCGTGACCGGCAACGTCATCCACGACATCGCCGGCAACGGGATCATGGTCGGCAAGTTCTCCGACCCGACGGTGGAGTTCCACACCGTCTACAACCCGCCGACCTCCCCGGCAGGTGAGGACGCCCGGGAGGTGGTCAAGAACGTCACCGTCAAGAACAACCTGATCACCCGAGTCGGTGAGGACTATGTGGGCACCGCGGGCATCAACGCGGGCTTCGTCAACAGCACCACCATCGACCACAACGACATATCCGACACACCGTGGGCGGGCGTCTCGCTCGGCTGGGGCTGGCAGTCGGCGGCCAACGCCCTGGGTGACAACAGCGTCAGCTACAACCGGATCGGCAACGTGATGAACCGGCTCTGCGACGCCGCCGGTATCTACCACCTCTCCAACGACCCCGGCACCGTCTTCAACGGCAACTACATCCACGACGTGGTGCGTACGCCGTCCGCCTGCACTTCCGCGGTCAGCGGGATCTACCTGGACGAGGGGTCGAACAACATGACCCTTTCGAACAACGTGCTGTCGCGCACCGACGGATTCATCAACCAGAACCGCAACGGCACCAGCGTCACGCTCACCGACAACAGGACCTCCGGCGACGCGGTGATCAAGGCTTCTGGTCTTGAGCCCGCCTACCAGGGGCTGGCAGCCAAGATCAACCTCGCGTACAACAAGCCGGCCTCCGCGTCCACGGTCCTGAACTCCGGGTGGGCGGCGTCCAAGGGCAACGACAACGACAGTGCCACCGGCTGGTCGCCGACCGGAAGCGACACCTCGGCCTGGTGGCAGGTCGACCTGGGGCAGGCATACCAGCTCGGACAGTTCTCCCTGACCACCCGCCAGGACCTGGACCAGCCCGGGACCCGCGGCAACTTCGAGATCCGGGGCTCCAACGACCCGTCCTTCGGCACCTACACCGTCCTGGGACGCCAGACGAGTACCCTGCCGCTCGCCTCGACGCTCACGGGCAACATCGACGTCCGCCAGAAGTTCCGCTACGTGCGGGTCACCAAGACCGACGGCACGTACTTCTTCTTCGCCGACTTCAGTGTGCAGCGGGCCGGCGGTGCGCTGGAGGACGCGACCGGCACACCGAACGTCAACGCGTCGACGTACTACACCATCAAGAACGTCAACAGCGGACAGCTGATGGACGTGTACCAGAACTCCACCGCCGACGGCGCCGGCATCATCCAGTGGCCGAGCACCGGTGGGACCAACCAGCAGTGGAACATCGTCCCGGTCAGCGGGCAGCTCTACAGGATCGTGAACCGGAACAGCGGCAAGGTCCTCGCCATCAACGCCTCCAGCCACCGGAAGGGGGCCGCGCTCCAGCAGTACACCTACGCCGGCGGCAACAACCAGCTGTGGTACTTCGAGCCGGCCAACGGTGGGTACGCCATCCGCAACTTCGAGAGCAGGCAGGTCCTGGAGGTCGGTGGCGGATCGACGGCCAACGGAGCCGCCATCAGCCAGTGGATGCCCCTGAACCAGTCCAACCAGATCTGGACGATCCAGTGACGAGGTGACCCG
>NZ_LIRK01000085.1:0-13048 GCF_001419765.1 Streptomyces torulosus | reverse complement strand
CCGCCGCCTGTGCGCCAAAGGCCGTACGGCATGTGCCGGCCGCGTGACCTCCCGCCCCGGCCGCTGTGACGGGCGTCACGCCGCACCGTGTCACGTCTCGCCGGGCCGCCCCGTCGATCAGGTGTGACCACCACGACGACCGAGGAGCGCACGATGGAAGCTCGCCTGAACCTCTTCGCCAACCCGCTGGCCGGCAAGGTCTTCAAGCACCTCAATTCGGCGGGCAAGGTCCTGCTGGACTCGACGCTGCCGCACGCCACCCAGGAGCTGGTGAAGATCCGGGCCAGCCAGATCAACGGCTGCGGTTTCTGCACCGACATGCACACCAAGGACGCCGCGCACGCGGGGGAGAGCGTGCAACGCCTCCACCTCGTGGCGACCTGGCGGGAGGCGACGGTGTTCACCGACGCCGAGCGCGCCGCCCTGGAGCTGGCGGAGCAGGCCACCCGGATCGCCGACGCGGCCGGCGGCGTCCCCGACGAGGTGTGGGAGAACGCCGCCAAGCACTACGACGAGGACCAGCTCGCCGCCCTGGTGGGTCTGATCGCCCTGATCAACGCGTACAACCGCGTCAATGTGATCGTCCAGCAGCCCGCGGGCGACTATCAGCCGGGCATGTTCGGCTGAGCCCCCGACCGGCGCCGTAGGCCGAAGGGCGCCGTGAGCGCGGACGTGCGCCGACGTGCGCCGCACGCCGACCGGCGCCGCACGGCGAGCCCGGGGCCCCGACTCCTCAGCCCTGCGGCTCGCTGATGTTGACCATCCAGGGGACGCCGAAGCGGTCCGTGCACATGCCGAAGACGTCGCCCCACATCTGCTTGTCGAGCGGAACGCTCACCTGGCCGCCCGCGGAGAGCTTCTCCCAGTAGCCGCGCAGCTCGGCGTCGTCGTCGCCGCTCAGACTCACGGAGTAGGTGAAGACGGGGGCGCTGTCCGCACCGGTCGGGGAGTCCGCGCCCATCAGGGTGAAGCCGCTCGGCGTCTCCAGCATGCCGTGCATGATCATGTCGGCCTGAGGGCCGCCCTCGGCCTGCCCGAACGAGCCGTAGGTGTTGAGCACCAGCTCCCCACCGAACACCTCCCGGTAGAACTCCAGCGCCTGCCGGGCGTCGCCGCCGAAGTGGAGATACGGGTTGAGTCGCGAGGCCATGGATCCTCCTGAAAGGAGTGAACGGTCGGTCGTCCGGAGACTAGACCCGACCACTGACAACGGCACCCGGACGCCGGGGCGCCGCCCCTCCCCGCCGCGGATCGTCCCGGCGGTGGCCCGCGCACGGCCCAACCGGTCAGGATTCGAGAAGCGCTCCCGCGGGGGCCGCGCCTAGCGTTGCGGCCATGGACATCACCATTCACTGGACCTTCCTCCCGCACACCGACCCGGAGGCCTCGCTGGCCTTCTACCGGGACACCCTCGGCTTCGAGGTGCGCAACGACGTCGGCTACGAGGCCATGCGGTGGATCACCGTCGGTCCGGTCGGCCAGCCCGGCACGTCGATCGTCCTGGAGCCGCCGGCCGCCGACCCCTCCCTCACCGACGACGAGCGCCGCGCCATCACCGAGCTGATGGCGAAGGGCAGCTACGCCCGTCTCACCCTGGCCACCCCCGACCTCGACGACACCTTCGACCGGGTGCAGGCGAGCGGCGCCGAGGTCGTCCAGAAGCCGACGGAGCAGCCGTACGGCGTCCGCGACTGCGCCTTCCGCGACCCCTCGGGCAACCTGATCCGGATCAACGAGCTCCGCTGAGCCGTCCGCCAAACCACCGGACGCACCGCCGGTGACCTGGTTAGATCGAGCCGGCTGCCCTCCACGGCCGGCTCGTCGGCCGGTCGCCGCCCGCGTCGGTCGCCCCACCGGCCGGCTGCCACGCCCTCCCCCGACACACCCGATCCGCACCGCGTCGCGCGACAGATGGAGACACGATGAGCACGGTCAAGAGGACGGACCCGCAGCCGCCCGAGCCGCACACGGCGGACAGCCACGATCTGATCCGCGTGCACGGGGCCCGTGAGAACAACCTCAAGGACGTCAGCATCGAGATCCCGAAGCGCCGGCTGACGGTGTTCACCGGGGTCTCCGGCTCGGGCAAGAGCTCACTGGTCTTCGACACCATCGCCGCCGAGTCGCAGCGGCTGATCAACGAGACGTACAGCGCCTTCCTCCAGGGATTCATGCCCAATCTGGCCCGCCCCGAGGTCGACGTGCTCGACGGCCTGACGACGGCCATCACCGTCGACCAGCAGCGGATGGGCTCCGACCCCCGCTCCACCGTCGGCACCGCCACCGACGCCAGCGCGATGCTCCGGATCCTCTTCAGCCGGCTCGGCGACCCGCACATCGGCCCGCCCGCCGCGTACTCCTTCAACGTCGCCTCCGTCTCGGCGAGCGGGGGCATGACGATCGACCGGGGCGCGGACAAGACCAAGACCGAGAAGGTCACCTTCAGCCGCACCGGCGGCATGTGCACGCACTGCGAGGGCCGGGGCTCGGTCTCCGACATCGACCTCGCCCAGCTGTTCGACGACTCCAAGTCGCTCTCCGAGGACCCGTTCACCATCCCCACCTACACCGGGGACGGCTGGGTCGTCCGGGTCATCACGGAGTCCGGCTTCTTCGACAAGGAGAAGCCGATCCGCGAGTACACCAAGAAGGAGCGGTACGACTTCCTGTACCGCGAGCCGACCAAGGTGAAGATCAACGGCGTCAACCTCACCTACGAGGGACTGATCCCGAAGCTGCAGAAGTCGTTCCTGTCGAAGGACCGCGAGTCGATGCAGCCGCACATCCGGGCCTTCGTGGACCGGGCGGTCACCTTCGCCCGCTGCCCCGAGTGCGACGGCACCCGCCTCAGCGAACTGGCCCGGTCCTCGCGGATCGGGAAGCTCAACATCGCCGACGCGTGCGCGATGGAGATCCGCGACCTCGCCGAGTGGGTCCGTGCCCTGGACGAGCCGTCGGTGGCGCCGCTGCTCGCCAAGCTCCGCCACACCCTCGACTCGTTCGTGGAGATCGGCCTCGGCTACCTCTCCCTCGACCGGGCCTCCGGCACGCTCTCCGGCGGCGAGGCCCAGCGGACCAAGATGATCCGCCACCTCGGCTCCTCGCTCACCGACGTCACCTACGTCTTCGACGAGCCCACCGTCGGCCTGCACCCCCACGACATCGAGCGCATGAACAAGCTGCTGCTGCGGCTGCGCGACAAGGGCAACACGGTGCTCGTCGTGGAGCACAAGCCGGAGACCATCGCCATCGCCGACCATGTCGTCGACCTCGGGCCCGGCGCCGGCACGGCGGGCGGCACCGTCTGCTTCGAGGGCACCGTCGAGGGGCTGCGGGGCAGCGACACCGTCACCGGCCGCCACCTCGACGACCGGGCGAAGCTGAAGGACACCGTCCGCGAGGCCACCGGCCACCTGGAGATCCGCGGCGCGACGGCGAACAACCTCCAGGATGTCGACGTGGACGTCCCGCTCGGTGTGCTCTGCGTCGTCACCGGGGTCGCCGGCTCCGGCAAGAGTTCGCTGATCCACGGCTCCATTCCGGCCCCCGAGGGTGTGGTCTCCGTCGACCAGACCCCGATCCGCGGCTCCCGCCGCAGCAACCCGGCCACCTACACCGGACTCCTCGACCCGATCCGCAAGGCGTTCGCCAAGGCCAACGGCGTCAAGCCCGCCCTGTTCAGCGCCAACTCCGAGGGCGCCTGCCCCACCTGCAACGGCGTCGGTGTCATCTACACCGACCTCGCGATCATGCAGAGCGTCGCCACCCCGTGCGAGGACTGCGAGGGCAAGCGGTTCGACGCGTCGGTGCTCGAGTACCGCTTCGGCGGCCGCGACATCAGCGAGGTGCTCGCGATGCCGGTGAGCGAGGCCGAGGAGTTCTTCGGCGGCGGCGAGGCCCACACCCCGGCCGCCCACCGCATCCTGCGCCGGATGGCGGACGTCGGCCTCGGATACCTCACCCTCGGCCAGCCGCTCACCACGCTCTCCGGCGGTGAGAGGCAGCGCCTCAAGCTGGCCGTCCACATGGCCGACAAGGGCGGCGTCTACGTCCTCGACGAGCCGACCACCGGTCTGCACCTCGCCGATGTCGAGCAGCTGCTCGGCCTGCTGGACCGGCTCGTCGACTCCGGGAAGTCAGTGATCGTCATCGAGCACCACCAGGCGGTCATGGCCCACGCCGACTGGATCATCGACCTCGGCCCCGGCGCCGGACACGACGGCGGCCGTGTCGTCTTCGAGGGCACCCCCGCCGACCTGGTCGCCGCGCGCTCCACCCTCACCGGCGAACACCTCGCCGCGTACGTGGGCGCCTGACCCGGCCGGTCCCACCGGAACACGACGAAACCCCAGGTCCACGACCTGGGGTTTTTCGTCACGGCTGCTTGGGCCCGCCGACGGTGTCGGCCGCGTGCCGCGGCCCGGACCGGGAGGAGAACTGGCCGACCAGTTCCCGGAAGCAGACCAGCGCGGTGATCGGCGGGATCCCCACCACGACCATCGCGAGCACCGACCCCGGGGTCTGTCCGATGCACAGTGCCACCGCCGTGCCCGACGACAGCAGCATCACGGCCCAGGACCGCCGGGCCGTCCGGTGCTGCGCCGACGCCCGCAGGATGGAGAGCCCCGCGACCAGCCACGGCCCGTACACCGTCAGCGGCCACCATTGCGCGAGTCTTTCCGAGACCACCAGCAGGGCGATGCCGTGTAACTGGTTGTACGAATAAGAGATGGACCAGGAGAGCATCGTCGCCGCGCACACCGTGATGGTGAAAACCAGAAAAGCGACGGTGAAGCTTCTCGGGTTGCCGGAAAAGATGTGCGCCCCCGGCCGTGGTCTCCGTCTGCTGACATGCCGGCTCCGGGGCGGCACCTGTACCTGCATCGGCATCGCCACCGGCACCGACACCGGGACGGACGCCGGCATCGACATCTGGGTCGGCTCCTCGTCGTGCTCCCAGTCGTCGGACGGAGTCCTCGGGTCGGGGAGCCAGATGTGCTGTGTCTCAATACCGCCGTACGTATCCTGCCAAGTCACGCACGTTCAACGAGTGGCGTCCGGAGCAAGGCATCCGGCATTCAGGGGAATAAAAGTCTGCTGGGATTATCAGTGTCGTTGAATTTCGGATACTTGGTCGGCGAAACTGTTGAATGCGGGAAATCGAAAAGTGTTTTCCCTCAGTGGCCCGGCGGCGGGGCCGTGCTGCGGCGGGACACGAGCCGGGTCGGGACGAGCGTGGTGCCGGGCTCGGGGGTGGGCCGCCGCATGCTGGTGAGCACTCCCTCGACGCACAGGCGCCCCACCTCGGCGAAGTCCTGGTGGATGGTGGTCAGGGGCGGCAGGAACGACGCCGACTCGGGGATGTCGTCGAACCCGACGACGCTGACCTCGTCCGGCACCGTCCGGCCCCGCTCGTGCAGGGCCCGCAACAGCCCCAGCGCCATCTGGTCGTTCGCCGCGAACACCGCCGTGCAGTCCGGCCGTTCGGCGAGCAGGAGCCCCGCCCGGTAGCCGGACTCCGCCGACCAGTCGCCGCGCACCGGGGGCGGCGGCACCAGCCCCGCCTCGGCGAGGGTGGCGCGCCAGGCGTTCGCCCGGCGCTGGGCCGCGAAGGAGTCCTCCGGCCCCGCCAGATGCCACACGGTCCCGTGCCCGAGGTCCAGCAGATGCCGTACGGCGTCCCGTGCCCCGCCCGCCTGGTCGGTGTCGACGACGGTGTACCGGTCGCCGGCGTCGGAGTCGGCCACCACGACCGGGATGCCGGGCGGCAGCGAGACGGTCGCCGCGTCGAGCAGATGGGTCTCCATGATGACGATCACCGCGTCCACGGCGAGCTCCCCCAGCCGGGAGAAGGCGCCGTTCACCTCGTCCTGTGTGGGCACCGCGACCGGGAGCAGGGTGACGGCGTACCCCTCGCGCGCGGCGGAGGCGGCGATCGCGTCGAGGGTGCGGATGTTGCCGAGCGTGGACAGCGAGAAGGTGATCACGCCGAGGGTGCGGAACTCTCCGCGCCGCAGGGCCCGGGCGGCGCTGTTGGGCCGGTAGTCCAGCTCCCGCATCGCGTCCAGCACCTGCCGGCGGGTCTCCTCGGTGACGCCGGCGAACCCGTTGGACACACGGGACACCGTCTGCGCGGAGACACCCGCGAGCCGGGCGACGTCGCCCATGGAGGGGCCCTGCCGGGTCCGGGCGCCCCGCCCCCGGGCTCGGGGCGCGGGCCCCGCTCCCGTCCCGCTCCCGCGGCCCGGCGCCGCCGCGCTCTCCCGGTCAGCTGTGTCCATCTTGTCCCCCAGGCTCCCCGTCCGCGCCTCGCTCGGCGATGCCGCTGGTCCGGAACGACTCCCTTGACCGCCGAGATTCGGACAGTGTAGACATCGCGCCGAGGAATGTTTACGTAAACATCACCTGTCACCAACCATACGAGAGCACCGCGAACCGCACCGAACCGCACCAGCGGGCCCCGATCTCTCGCGTCGCGCCGGGACGCGCGGCACGTGGAAGAGTTGGAGTTACTCGAGATGGCACACCGCACCCGCACGAGACGGCTCCTCGGGGCCATCGGCGTGACGGCCCTGGCGACCGGGACCGTCATGGCCACCACCTCACTGCCGTTGGCGCACGCCGAACCGGCCGCCGCGTCGGTCACCGTCCGGCCGGACCCCTCGTACAAGGGCGACAGCTTCGAGGGCTGGGGCACCAGCCTGGTGTGGTTCGCCAACGCCACCGGCGACTATCCCCCGCAGATCCGCGAGAAGCTCGCGAAGCTGCTGTTCGGGGAGAGCGGCCTCAACCTCAATATCGCCCGCTACAACATCGGCGGCGGCAACGCCCCCGACGTCAAGGACTACCTGCGGGCCGGCGGCGCGGTCGAGGGCTGGTGGAAGGCCCCGGCGGGCACCACCCGCGAGGACGTCGACTGGTGGAACGCCGACGACCCGGCCGACTGGAACAAGAAGGCCGACGCCACCCAGCGCTGGTGGGTGGACCGCATCAAGAAGGACATCACGCACTGGGAGGCGTTCAGCAACTCCCCGCCGTGGTTCATGACGGTCAGCGGCTATGTCTCCGGCGGCTTCGACTCCTCGAAGGACCAGCTGAAGGAGGAGTCGGTCGAGGACTTCGCCAAGTACCTGGTGGGCGCCACCGAGCGGCTGGAGAAGGCGCACGGCATCAAGGTCGACACCCTCGACCCGTTCAACGAGCCGAACACCGACTACTGGGGCACCAAGCTCGGTGAGGACGGCCGGCCCACCGGCGGCCGCCAGGAGGGCGCCCACATGGGCCCCGAGCTCCAGCAGAAGGTGCTGCGCGCCCTCGGCCCGGTCCTGGACAAGTCCCGTACCAAGGCGGAGATATCCGCGATGGACGAGACCAACCCCGGTAAGTTCGCCACGAACTGGAACTCCTACCCGCAGGAGGTCCGTGACCTCGTCGGCCAGATGAACGTCCACACCTACGGCACCAGCCAGCGCACCACCGTCCGCGACCTCGCCAAGGCCGCCGACAAGCCGCTGTGGATGAGCGAGGTCGAGGGCGACTGGGGCGACGGGCAGAGCTTCACCGACATGCGCCCCGGTCTGGGCCTCGCCCAGCGCATGGTCGACGACCTGCGCGAACTGGAGCCGAAGGCCTGGGTCTTCTGGCAGCCGGTCGAGGACTACGACAACATGAAGCCCGGCGGCGAGTCCGCGAAGGGCGGCAACTGGGGCTCCATCCAGCTCTCCTTCGCCTGCAAGTCCACGGACACCCTGAAGACCTGCCCGATCTACACGAACACCAAGTTCGACACCGCCCGCAACTTCACGCACTACATCAAGCCGGGCGACCGTCTGATCAAGACGAACGACACCTCCAGCACGGCGGCGGTCGCGAAGAAGGGCGAGAAGGCGACGGTCGTCCACGTCAACAGCACCACCGAGTCCCGCGCGGTGACGCTGGACCTGTCGAGGTTCGGCAAGGTCGCCTCCGGCGCGACGGTCACCCCCGTGGTGACGGACGCCGCCGGCAAGCTGGTGAAGAAGAAGGCGGTCCGGGTCAAGGGCAAGAAGGCCACGATCACCGTGCCCGCCCAGTCCGTGACCTCCTTCCTGGTCAACGGCGTCTCCGGGGTGGCGAAGGACCGCGCGGAGCTGCGCGACGACGAGACGTACACCCTGACCGGTGTGCAGAGCGGCAAGAACCTCGCGGTCGCGGGCGACGGCAAGGGCCTCGTCATCAAGAACGTCGACCCCGGTACGAAGGCCCAGCAGTGGACCGTGGACCGCATCGGCAGCGGGGCGACGAGCAACCGCACGCGGTACGCGATCACCAACGAGGCCGCCGACAAGCGCCTGGCGATCCGCGGCGGCTCCCTGACGGTCGAGGCCGACGAAGGCACGCGGGACGCGGCCGCGCAGTGGATCCTGTCCAGCACCGGTGACGGCTCCTGGACCCTGCTCAACGCGGCGACCGGCCAACTCGCCGACGTCAACGGCCAGTCGACGAGCGACGGCGCCTCCGTGGGCGTCTGGTGGCCCAACTCGGGCCTCAACCAGCGCTGGTGGCTGAACGACCTCCCGGGCTGACGGACCGGCCCACCCAGCGACACCACGAGGAAACCCCAGGTCGAAGACCTGGGGTTTCCCCATGCCGTGGGGGCGCCGCACCGCGCCGCGCGGGCGGTGGTCACAGAATGGACACCTCTTCCTTACATCCCCTCACATGTCGCCCCGTAGGGCACTACGGTCGCTGCACCTGCGACATTCGGGGGACGAGATGACGAATCCGTACACCACTCCCATACCGCCGCCTCCGCGGCGGTCCGACACCCGTCCCCTGCGTAAGCGCGTGCTGGTGTGGATCGGCGGGGCGGCGCTCTTCGTGGCGGGGGCGGTCGCCGGGTCCACCGGGGACGACGGGCAGCAGCCGGTCGAGGCCAAGGTCAAGCCCGCGACGACCGTCACCGCGACCGTCACGGCGACACCCGAGCCCGCCCCGACCGTCACCGAGACCGTCAAGGCCAAGTCGAAGCCGCGCCCCACGGTCACCGTCACCAAGACGGCGAAGGCCGCCGACGCGGGCACGGGCAGCGACTCCGGCGAGGACTCCGGCTCCGACTCCGGCGGGGACGAGGACACCACCGGCACGTGCTCGATCGTCTCCAACTCCGGCAACTGCTACTCGTCCGGGCAGTTCTGCCGCAACAGCGACCACGGCGCCGTCACCACCACCGAGGGCGGCGACCGGATCAAGTGCGTGTACAAGTCGAACGCCTGGCGCTGGAGTTACGTCTGACGGAACCGGAGGGGAGAGGGCGGGCAGGGCAGACTCGCCGGCGTGGGGCGGCCGGCGGGCGCGTCAGCCGATCACGAACGGCAGCCGCCCCGCCCGCTCCCCGAGCGCGGCCCGCTCCTCCTCCGTAGGGCGCCGCCGCCCCGTTCCCACGAGCAGCACGTCCTCGTCGGAGAACGACGCGGGGAACGTCGTCGCGGCGATCCGCTCCAGCATCGCGCGGGAGTGGGCCAGGGCCTCGGCGGACGGACCGGGAACGTCCGGCAGGTGGGCCGTCAGGTCCAGGTGGTGCAGGGTCCACTCCAGGACGTACGCGGTGAGGTAGTCACCGGCGGTGAGCACCTTGTCCTGGGTGCTCACCCGGAGGCCGGGGTCGGCGAGCGCGGCGGCGCGGCCCGCGGCTGAGCCGACGTCGTCGAGGTGGAACCTGAGCAGGCCCGGCTCCTCGTACGCGGCGGCGAGGCGGACGATCAGCGCGTCCAACGGGTCGTCGCCGGACGGGAGTTCGTGTGTCACGGTCCAGTAGGTCACCGCGTCGGCGGTCGGCTCGGCGTCGGCCGGCGTCACCAGGGTGATCAGCACGTCCTGCGCGTCAACGACCAGATGGCAGACGAGGTCCCGGACGAGCCAGCCGGCACACCCGGAGGGCCGGGCGAAGTCCTCGTCGGGCAACTCGGCGACCGCCGCGCGCAGCGCCGCCCAGGAACGTGAGAAGAGGTCCACCCGGGCACGGTACGGGAACCACCGGACGGCTTGTCGGCTCCGCCGTCCGCTTCCGCTTAGCGCCCTGGGGCCTCCACGACGTGTGCCGAGCAGGCCGTTCCGCGCATCGCACCGCGCCGAGTTGACGCGCGCAGTTCAGTGCGAGACGGGGTACGGGAACCCCATGACGCCGGTGAAATGCGGTTCCGGCAGTATGGTCGCGCGCGGTGGTACACCCACTACGAAAAGCGCAGGACCAGTGACTGTCGGCAGTCGCTCAAGTTTCATAAGGATTCCGCATCTTGACGTCTCGTCATGACTCAATGCGGTGATACGATCACCGCACTTGCTGAACGGACGGATAGGTGCAAAAGCGGCACCTCTCGCCAAGGGGGCAGCCTGGGCGGCGACCCTGGATGGGCGACCTCCGGTCTGCGCGCATTGACGGGATTTCAGTAGCTGGCCTTCAGCCGCCTGAAGAGGGTCTCATGACGCCATACATACAGAATCCGGTGCTTTGGGTTCTTCTTGTCCTAACCCTTCTCGCAGCCGCCCTCGTTGTTCGCCAGCGACGGGCGGCCCGCGGGTTACGACAGGAGATCGCAGGGCTCAAGAACCACTACGGTGAGTTGGAGACTCATTACTCCCAGTCTGTCCGAGAGGCGCAGCAGGAGGCCGAGGCGGAAACGCGTACGGCCCTGAAGTCCGCGATGAGGACGCTCCAGGGTCTCGCCGCCGAACAGCAGCGCATCATCTCGGGTCTGCAGCGCAAGTACGGCGACTCCGTCATGCTCCAGGACCTCCTGGAGATCGACCACATGAACGCGCAGTTCGGTCGCCGCGCCCAGTCCATCGCCGTGCTCTGCGAGGGCTGGCTCGGCCGCCACCGCGACGTGGCCTCGGTCTACGACGTGGTCCGCAGCGCCCAGGGCAGGATCCGTCACTTCCAGCGTGTGCAGATCCTGTCGAAGGTGGACTTCGGGCTCACCAGCCGTGCCGTGGAGCCCGTGGCGCTCGCGCTCGCCGAGCTGCTCGACAACGCGACCAGCTACTCCAGCCCCGACACCGTGGTGGAGATCAACGTCCGTACCGTCCCCAAGGGCGTCTGCATCGTCGTCGACGACGCCGGTGTCGGTATGAACGAGGAGGAGAAGGCCAGGGCCGAGAAGCTCCTGACGAGCGAGCGGGCCTCCGGTGTGTCCGGGCTCGGCAACCCGCCGCAGTTCGGCTTCGCCGTGATCGGTGTGCTCTGCGAGCGGTTCGGCTTCACGGTCTCCGTGGACTCCACGTCGCCGTACGGCGGTGTGCGGGCCGTCGTGCTGCTGCCCGACGAGCTGCTCACCGACATGCCGACCCCGCAGGAGCCGCAGGAGCCCGTCGCGGTCGTCCAGGAGACCCGGGAGCGGACGCCGGTCGTCGACACGGTCGCCGTGGCGCGCGAGACCGACTCCGAGCCCTCCCTGCCCCTGCCGACCACCGACGACGGCCTGCCCCGGCGCCGCCGCAAGCGGCCCATGGCGCTCGTCTCCAACAGCGGTCCGTCGGCCCCGCCCGCCCCGCGGCGGCGCAGCGAGGACACGGCGGCGATCATGGCCGCCTTCAAGCAGGGCACGGACAAGGGTCGCGCCACACATCCCGACGGCGAGCGGTCGAGCGGCACGGGTGACGCGAGCAGTGAAGGGCACGAGGTCTCATGAACAACGATCTTTCCTGGATGCTGGACAGCGCCCTGGAGATCCCCGGGGCTCTGCACGCCGTGCTCATCTCCGCCGACGGGCTCCAGCGGGCCCGCTCCAAGGACGTGAGCAAGGACGACGCGGACAAGGCCGCCGCCGCCATGAGCGGTCTGCAGTCGCTGAGCCGGTCGCTGGCGTTCTTCTGTGACGGATCCGATCTGCGCTGGCAGCAGACCCTGGTCGAGTTCGACGGCGGCTGGATCTTCCTGATCTCCGCCGGCGCCGGCGCCTACCTCGCCGTGTCCGCGTCCTCCGACGTCGACATGGCGGACATCACCTTCCGGATGCAGCAGCTTGTCGGGCAGTTGGGCAAGGTTCTGACTGCTCCGCCTCGCGAGAGCAGCGTGGTACGGCCATGAGCGATTCCGACAAGCAGGAGCACGAGGCCGCCGAATTAGTGCGGCCGTACGTCATCACGGGCGGCCGTCATCTGCCCGGCGAGGGTCAGTTCTCGCTGATCACGCTGGTCACGGCGGCGGCCGACCACCAGCAGCGGCCCGCCCGCCTCTCTCCGGAGGAGCAGGAGGTGCTGCGGATGTGCGTCGGCGGCTACCTCTCCGTCGCCGAGATCGCGGGGCACATGCAGCTCCCGGTGGGCGTGGTGAAGATCCTGCTCGCCGCGCTCTCCGAGGGCGGCTACCTCATCAGCCGCCCGCCCGAGCAGCGGGCCCCCGTGGCCAACCTGCAGATCCTCGAGGAGGTGCTGAATGGTCTCCGGGCCAAGTTTGGATGAACAGGCGTACGTCCGTGGCGGGGAGACCCAGACCGCCGTGAAGATCCTGGTGGTCGGGCACTTCGCGGTGGGCAAGACCACGTTCATCGGGTCGATCTCCGAGATCTCGCCGCTGTCCACCGAGGAGACGATGACCCGCGCGGGTGAGGCCATCGACGACCTCAAGGGGGTCCAGGGCAAGACCACCACCACGGTCGCCATGGACTTCGGCCGGCTGACCGTCAGCGAACGCGTCGTGCTGTACCTGTTCGGTACGCCCGGACAGCAGCGCTTCGTGCAGATGTGGGAGGACATGGCGGCGCCCTCGGCGCGCTGGTGCTGGTCGACCCCGAGCGGCTGGCGGACTCCTTCGCGGTGATCGACCTGATCGAGCAGTACGGGCTCGACTACGCGATCGCCGTCAATCACTTCGACGGTTCACCCCTACGGGACGAGAGGGCGCTGCGCGAAGCGCTCGATCTGCTCGACGACACCCCCGTCGTCGTCTGCGACGCGCGCGACGAGAGATCGTCCGCCGAAGCACTGATCACGCTCGTCCGCTACTTGATGGACCGCGCCCGTTAGGAGCAAGACGCAGACATGACCCCCGAACCCCACTCCCCCGTTC
>NZ_LIRK01000849.1 GCF_001419765.1 Streptomyces torulosus | reverse complement strand
GAGGCCGCGGCCCGCTACTCCTTCCTCCTCGCCATCCCCGCCGTGCTGGCCTCCGGCGGCTACGAGCTGAAGGACGCCCTGGAGGGCGGTCATGTCTCCTGGGGCCCGACGATCTTCGCCACGGTGATCGCGTTCGTGGTCGGGTACGCCGTGATCGCGTGGTTCATGAAGTTCATCTCCACCAAGAGCTTCATGCCCTTCGTCTGGTACCGCATCGCCCTCGGCATCGTCATCGTCGTCCTCGTCTCGATGGGCGTCCTGAGCCCGCACGCCGGCGAGTCGGCGGGCTGACGGGGAGGTATCCCCGGGCGGCCGCGTCACGGAGCCGCCCTGAGCACGCGAGTTGGGGCGTCCGCACCTGAGCGGACGCCCCAACTCCCTTCAGTGACCAAGCACATATGGGATCCGTAGCCGGGCTGTAGCGCACCGTCAGCTCTTGCGCCTACGCTTGTCCGCATGTCCCCCGATTCCCTTGCCTGTGGTTCCGTGCGGTCCGCTGCCGATGTGAACGACCAGATCCGCGCCCTGTGGCGGCGCGCGGGCGGTTCGCTGTCGGCCCAGGAGCGCGCGGAGTACGAGCTGTTGGTGGTGGAGTGGGCCGCGGCGATACGCGGAGAGGTCATCGAGGCCGCNNCCCCCGGAGGGCTGATCATCTTCCTGAACGGCACGTCCAGTTCGGGCAAGTCGAGCATCGCCGTCGAACTGCTGCGGATCCTGGACGAGCCGTTCTTCCATCTGCCGGTCGACGCGTTCCACGCCATGCGGACACGGCAGGAGATGGAGCCCGAGCGGCTGGCCACCGTGCTCCACCGCACCTGGCGGGGCTACCACCGCGCGATCGCGGGCATGGCCGCCGCGGGCAACAACGTCGTGGTGGACCACGTCCTCAGCGAGGAGTGGCGGCTGCGGGACTGCCTCGACCTGTTCGTACCGCAGGACGTCGTGTTCGTCGGAGTCCACTGCCCCCGCGCCGAACTCGAACGACGGGAGCGCGAGCGGGGCGACCGACCCCCGGGGCTCGCGGCCCGGCAGTTGGCGCAGGTGCACGCCCACGGGATCTACGACGTCGAGTGCGACACGTCCCTCGCGGACCCGCGGCTCTGCGCCCGGCGCATCAAGGACTTCCTGCCCCACCGCCCCACCCCGACCGCCTTCCAACGACTGCGCGAGAAGCGGGACGGCCGGTAACGGCGTGCTGGGCTGTGGGCCGAGGGCTGTCGGCTACCGGCTACCGGCTACCAGCCGTCGGCTACGGGCCGTCTGCTGTTCGAGGATCGGGGGCCGGGGGC
>NZ_LIRK01000848.1 GCF_001419765.1 Streptomyces torulosus | reverse complement strand
GACACGGGCCGGTGCCCCGCCACGCGCGCACGCGGCGGGGCACCTCGTCGGTGCGGGTGGGTGGGCGGTCAGGCCACGTCGAGGGGACGGCCCGCGCGGTGCGCGCAGGCGTAGCAGCCGCCCTGACCGCGGCGGATGTTGTTGAGCGCGGGCGTGCCGATGTGTCCGCAGGTCATGCAGCGGCACCTCCATCGGTCCCGCACCCGTCCGGGGAAAGGCTCCAGCGGCTCCATGCCGACCGCCCGCATCTCCGCCTCGGCCGCCGCGCGGTCCACCGGGGCCCGCCCGGCGCAGGCGCGGCAGCCGCCCTTCCCGGCGCGGATCCCGAACAGCCTCGGGTGGACGGTGCGGCCGCAGACGACGTGCCGGCACAGCCATCGGACCCTGGCCCCCGGGTACGGTTCCAGCGGTTCGAAGCCCGCGGCGCGCATGTCGGCCTCGGCCTGCGCCCGGCCGGCGGCCCGTCGCCGCTCCCCCGCGGCGATGCGTCCGCAGTGGCGGCATCCCGCGCTGGCGCCTATGCGTACCGACGTGAACGTGGGTGCGACGTGGTGGGCGTTCTTCGCGCAGCGGCTGTTCCAGGCCACGTTGGCCCCCGGGTAGGGCTCCAGTGGTTCGAGTCCCGCGGCGCGCATCACCGCGACCGCGACCTCGGCGTCGATCCTTCCGGGCATGACCGCTCTCCCCCCTCGACCAGCGATCCCGCGCGCACCGAGGGGTCATTCCGGTGCGATCACGCGGATCTTCACTCCATTGGGATCGGTGACGAGCACGTCGTCACCTTCCGGTCCTTCGGTGCCGGACCGTCGCACTCCGGTCGGGGCCGCGCAGGCGGCGACCCGTTCCAACTCCCTTTGTCCGCCTTCCACCTCGAGGGTGAACCGGACCACGCTCATCGGCCGTCGCAGGGGCTCCGGGAGGGCCGGGTGCGTGGGGTCGACGAGGAGGAGTTCGCAGGGGACCGGTCCGGGCCGGCCGAGACCGACGTACCACTCCGTCTCGTCGGTGACCTTGAAGCCGAACAGGTCGGTGTAGAACGCGCGGGACTCCTCGATGCGAAAGGTGCGGATCACCGGACAGAGGCTGGTCAGCATGGAGTGCCATCTCCAGTCACGTACCGAAGGTATGCGAGCGAACTTAATGACGTACCAACGGTATGTCAACACGGGCGGTCATCCGCCCGCGCCCGCTCCACCGCGCCAACGCCCGTACACGAAAGGCCAGTTCATTTCGTAGGGCGCGGCGGGTACGGGGGTGCCCTCCGGCACGGCCAGGGCCGCGGCGTGGGTGGTGTCCGCGGGGCCGCACGGCAGGTTGCGGACGGTCCAGCCTGGCGGACGCCGGGGTGCCCCGGGCGTCTCACGGTCGCCCAGGTAGTCCCGGTCCAGCGCGCGGCCGAGGCCGGTGCCGAGGGCCTTCAGATAGGCCTCCTTGCGCGCCCAGAGGCGGCAGAACCACAGGGGACTCCCCTGCTCCGGGACCGCGGTGGCCTCGCGCCGCTCCTGCGGGTGCAGGCGTTCCAGGCACGACTCGACGGTCCGGCGGCCGGGTATCCGCTCGGCGTCCACGCCCAGGGGCACACCCGCGATCGCCACGAGCGACAGGCCCGGGCAGTGGGAGAGGGAGAAATGCGGGCCGGCCTCGCTCTCCAGGAGCACGGGCCGCCCGTGCGGTCCGCCGCATCTCGCGCACGGCGCCCGCCCGAGGAGGACGTCCACGGGGTGGCAGTCGAGGTGCGCGGCGAGCAGCAGACGCAGCGCGACATGCGTGGCGAGGTAGCGGGAACGGTCCGCGGGGCGCCGGAAGGAGCGGGCCCTGCGCCGTTCGTCCGCGTCCAGCAGCGAGAGACTCAGCGCCTCGTCCCACGGTGGCGGTCTCCGCACGGCCCACACCTGCGGCGACTCCGGATGCCTCGGCACTGCGGCCGCCATGCGCCCCCCGTTCCGCTGCCGGCGACGTGACGGTGGGGGCGTTCCCTCGTTGGCACGGCGAACGCCACCCGCGCTCGAACGACCCGTGCCCACCTCAGAACGGTGACACCATGACGCCCTCAGCCGTGACCAGCTTCTACCCGGTGATCTGCACCCCGCGGCTCCGGGAAGCCGCGGACTTCTACACGGACCTGCTCGGATTCGAGAAGACCTTCGAGAACGACTGGTACGTCAGCCTCCGCCGGCCGGAGCCCCCGTACTACGAGCTCGCCCTGGTCGACGCGGCCCACGAGACGATCCCGGACGCCTACCGCCGCCCCACTCAGGGCCTCCTGCTCAACTTCGAGGTGCCCGATGTCGACGCCGAATACGCCCGGCTCGTGGAGGAGTCCGGGCTGAAGCCCGAACTCCCCCTGCGCAGCGAGGACTTCGGGCAACGGCACTTCATCGTGGCCGCCCCCGACGGCGTCCTCGTCGACGTCATCACCCCCATCGCCCCCACCGCCGAGCACGCCGCCGCCTACGCGGAGCGCCCCGGCGCGTGAGGGCCGTGGCCGGCTCCCCGGTCAGGAGGCGGGCTGCTCCGCGGGCGTGACCGGGCTCTCGGCGGGCTCCTGGGCCTGCTCCCCGGCGCCCGTGGGCGGAGTCCTGATGACGACCGCCACGAGGACGGCCGTACCGAGCGCGAGCAGCGCGCCCACGACACCGATGACGTTCATGCCCTCGGTGAACGCCGCCCGGCCCGAGTCGACGAACGCGGCGGCCACGTCCGCCGGCAGGGCCTTCGCCGCCTGAAGCGCCTCGGCGAGGGTGTCACCGGCACCGTCCGGGATCCGCGCGGGCACGTCCACCTCGCTGCGGTACACGGCCGTGCCGACGCTGCCGAGGATCGCCACGCCGAGGGCCATGCCCAGCTCGGTGCTGGTCTCCGAGATCGCCGCCGCGGAACCCGCCTGCTCGGGCGGCGCCAAGCCGACCACGATGTCGGTGCCCAGCGCGATGAGCGGGCCGCCACCGGCGTACACGAAGGCGAAACCGGTCACGACCTGCGCGATGCCGGAGGTGCTGTCGGCGAGGGCCAGCATGAGGTGTCCCAGCGCCGACACGGCCAGGCCGACCGCGACGACGTACGCGGGCCGCACCTTGCTCGCCGCGATCGGGGACACCACGGACGTCACGATCAGCGCGAACGCCGCGGGCAGCAGGTACAGGCCGGCCTTCATCGGTGACAGGCCGCCGACGAGCTGCAGATACTGCGTCACGAACAGATAGGTGCCGCCCGCGACCAGCATGCTCAGCAGCAGCGTCACCAGGGACGTGCGGAACGCCGGGTTGCCGAACAGACGGAAGTCCAGCAGGGGGCTGTCCAGGCCGCGCTGCCGGCGCACGAACACCACGCCCATGGCCAGGCCCGCGACGAGGACCAGCAGCGGCAGCGCCGACATCCCGTCGTTGGCGATCTCCTTCAGGCCGTAGATCACGGGCAGGATCGCCGCCAGCGACAGCGCCACGCTCACCAGGTCGACCCGGCCGGCCTGCTCGTCGCGGTACTCGGGCAGCAGCATCGGACCGGCCACCAGCAGCAGCGCCATGATCGGCACCCCGAGCAGGAACACCGACCCCCACCAGAAGTACTCCAGCATGGCGCCGCCGACCACCGGGCCGAGCGCGATGCCGACGGAGAACATGGTGACCCACACGGCGATGGCCACGCCGCGCTGCCTGCCGTCCCGGAACATGTTGGTGATCAGCGCCAGCGTGGACGGCATCAGGGTGGCACCGGCGATGCCGAGCGCCGCGCGCGCCGCGATCAACGTGGCCGGGCCGTCCGCGTAGGCGGCCGCCACCGAGGCCACGCCGAAGGCGGCGCCGCCCATCAGCAGCAGCTTCCGGCGTCCGATGCGGTCGCCCAGCGACCCCATGGTCACCAGGAAGCCGGCGATGAGGAAGCCGTATATGTCGATGATCCACAGCATCTGGGCGGCCGAGGGGTTCAGCGCCTCACTGATGTGCGGGACCGCCAGGTGCAGAACGCTCACATCGATCGACAGCAGCAGCGTGGGAAGCGCCAGCACGGCCAGGCCCAGCCACTCCCGTGGCCCGGCCTGGTGGGGGGTATCGGCGATGGTGCTCAACTCGTCTCCTTCAACAGGTGCTTCGAACCGCCGCCCGGAACGGATACCGGGCGGCCGGACGCACGGGGGACCCGGCCCCCGTACGGGGTGCCCGCGTGCGGTGCGCCGGGTCGGCCGGCCACCAGGCGGTGGACGACGGCAGCGGCGGGCGCGGGCTCGTAGAGGTAGAAATGGCCGCCGGGGAACATCAGCCGCCGGAAGCCGCCGGTGGTCTCCAGGGACCACAGGTGCAGCCGCTCGGCGACGACGACGGGGTCGTCGACCGCGCCGAGCGCGAGGATGGGCACGCCGGTGCCCGACAGCGGCCGCTCGTGGTGCTCCATCGCCTCCAGGTCGGCCCGGATCGCCCGCAGCGACAGCCGGACCAGGTCGTCCCGGTCCAGCAGCTGGGGTGTCATACCGCCGATGTCCAGCAGGTGCTCCACCAGTTCGGCGTCGCTCCTGAGGTGGGCGAAGGGCGGCTCGGCGGAGAAGCACGGGGGCTGCCGCGCCGAGACGACCAGCAGCTCCGGCGCGAACCCCTTGTGCTCCATCGTGCGCGTCAGTTCGTACGCCAGCACACTGCCGAAGCTGTGCCCGACGACGGCGTACGGCAGCTCGGGCAGTTCCGCCAGGGCCGCGCCGAGCGCGTCGACGAGGGGTTCTACGCGGGTGAGCGGCCGCTCGGTGATCCGGGCGCCCCGGCCCGGCAGTTGGGCGACGACGAGTTCCACGTCCAGGGGCAGGAACCGCGCCCACGAGCGGAACACGGAGGGCCACCCGCCGGCGTGCGGGAAGGCCACCACACGGAAACGGGGCTCGAGCCGGGGGCCCACGGTGATCCACCAGTCACGCATCGGCCACCGCCCGTCCCATACCGACGTCGATGCCGGTGCCGGTGCTGGTGCCGGTGCTGGTGCTGGTGCTGGTGCCGGTCATGGTGTGGGGGTCGGAGTGGGTGTCGTCCGGTCGCCGGGCCAGCAGCGGGTGATGGGCCCTCAGATGCTCGACGACCCGGCTCTGGTGGCCCTGGAGGCGCTGGCCCGGCAGATGGTCCAGGGAGTGCAGGAACGGGTCCTGGGGGGCGGGCAGTCCGGCGATCGCGCTCGCCGTGGCGAGCACCAGCATCGGCTGGTACCACGCCGAGTAGCCGCCCTCGTGGACGAAGACGACGCGGCCCCCGGTGAGTTCGTCGGCGAGGCGGCACATCGTGGACGTCATGGCGTGGAACGTGCGGCTGGTGCACATCATGCGGCCCATCGGGTCGTGGCCACCCGCGTCGACGCCCGCCGCGACCAGGATCAGCTCGGGCCGGAACGCGCGCGCCGCGGGTTCCACGACCCGGTCGACGACGGCGAGGTAGGCGCCGTGACCCGAGCCCGGGGGCAGCGGCACGTTCAGCGTGCTGCCGGCGCCGGCCCCCGTGCCGGTCTCCATGACGTGGCCGGACGCCGCCGGGAACAGCCCGTCCTGGTGGATCGACACGTACAGCACGTCCGGGTCGTCGTAGAACACCCGCTGGATGCCGTTGCCGTGGTGCACGTCCCAGTCCAGGATCATCACCCGGCGCGCCCCGCGGCGTTGCGCGGCCCGCGCGGCGACGGCGACGTTGTTGTAGAGGCACAGGGCCATCGCCCGGTCTGGTTCCGCGTGGTGGCCCGGCGGGCGGACCAGGCAGTACGCCCGCCGGAACCGCCCGTCCAGGACCTGTTCGGCGGCCTGCACCGAGGCGCCCGCCGCGAGCCTGGCGGCATGCGCGCTGTGGTAGTTGACCTGCGCGTACACGCCGGCGTCGCCCCCGCCGGACGCCGACACCGCCTCCACGCGCTCGATGTGCTCCGGCACATGCACCAGGAGCAGGTCCTCGTCGGTGGCGGGCGTCGGCGTCACGCACGTGTACCGGTCCAGCACTCCGGACGCCTTGACCAGCCCCTCGGCCCGGCGCAGATCGGGGTCGACCGCGAACTGCCGGAGCGGTTCGACACCAGGGCCGACGGGCACGTACCCCGAGCCGGGCCCGGGGTCGTGCCAGAAGCACATCTCGTGGCTGTACCACGCGAGGTCGGACGTGTTCACCCGGCGGACACACCCAGCGAGGCGCGGCTGACGCCGGAGACCTTCTCGATGTACTGGAGGTAGTACTCGCGCTCCTCGTCCGGGGTGCGCTTGGCCCGGAACGTCGTCTCCAGCAGGTCGAGGACCTCACCGGTCCGCCCCGAGGTGAGCGGCTGTTCGGCGACCTCCTCCTCGACGGCGCGGATGCGCGCGGCCGGCTCCACCACGCCCTTGGTGTGCTCGTCCTGGTCGGTGTTGTGGTTGCGGGTCGAGGCGATGGTCTTCAGCACCGCCGAGAAGAACGCCGTCTTGTCGATGTCCGCCATGTCGGTTCCCCCTTGCTCGTCGTGTGTGCGTGCGACGTGCCGTGCCACCCGGCCGACGCGGCTTCCCGCCGCGTGTCCGGGACGTGTGTCAGGTGATGAGGCCACAGGCGCGGCCTGCTTTCTCCAGCGTCGTGACGGCCGTGTCCAGGTCCGCCTCGGAGTGGCTGAGGTTGACGATGGTCCGCAGCCTCGGCAGCGTGCGCGGCACCGCCGGGTAGACGATCGGCTGCACGAACAGCCCGTCCTGCTGGCACATGCGGGCCATGGCGCCCGCCTGTTCGGCGCTGCGGCAGATGACCGGCACGACGGGCGTCTCACCGGTGAGCGTGTCGAAGCCGAGTGCCCGCAGCCGCTCCCGGTAGCGGGTGGTCCTGGCCCGTAGTTCGCGCGGCAGTTCGGGCGCGGCGTCGATCACCTCGATGGCCGCCCGGGCGGCC
>NZ_LIRK01000847.1 GCF_001419765.1 Streptomyces torulosus | reverse complement strand
ACGCCGAACTCGTCGCCCGCGGCATGCGCGCGGGCGACGAGTTCGGCGTACCAGGAGGGGGCGAGGCCACGCGGGAGGCTGCCGCAGCAGGCGATCCAGGAGGCGTGGACGGACTGGGTGCGGACGGTCTCCAGGAGGAGTTCCTGCTCGGCGGCGGAGAGTTCGGGGCCCGGCGCGTTGATCTTCGTGAGGACGCCGTCCGCCTCGGCGAGGGCGATGTTGGAGCGGGTCGCCCCGGCCACGGCGACCCGTGCGACCTCGATGCCCTGCGCGTCGAGCAGATCCGCGACGAGCGCGCCGGGCGCGCCGCCCAGCGGCAGGACGGCCACGGTGCGCTGTCCGGCGGCGGCGACCGCGCGGGAGACGTTGACGCCCTTGCCGCCCGGGTCCATGCGTTCGCCGGTGGCCCGGATGACCTCGCCGCGGTCGAGGGAGGGGACCTCGTAGGTGCGGTCGAGGGACGGGTTGGGGGTGACGGTGAGGATCATGCGCGGGCCTTCCGACCGGCGGTACGGCCCGCGACGGAGCCGTTGACGGCCGCCTGACCCGTGGCGTTGCCCGAGGTCCTGCCCGTGGCGTTGCCCGAGGTCCTGCCCGTGGTGTTGCCCGCGGAGGCGCCCGTGCCCCCGCCTGCGCCCGGGACCCGTAGTACTTCGGTGCCGTCGCGTTCGATGGCGAGGGCGTCCTCGGGGCTCAGGCCGCTGTCGGTGATCAGCAGGTCGACATCGCTCAGGGCGCCGAAGCGGGCGAAGTGCTCCTGGCCGCACTTGGAGGAGTCGGCGAGCAGCACCACCCGGCGGGCGGCGGCCATCGCGGCCCGCTTCACCGCGGCCTCGGCGAGGTCGGGGGTGGTGAGACCGCGGGCGGGGGAGAAACCGTTGGCCGCCACGAAGAGCACGTCGGCGCGGATCTCGCCGTAGGCGCGGAGCGCCCACGCGTCCACCGCGGCGCGGGTGCGGTGGCGGACGCGGCCGCCGACCAGGTGGAGTTGGATGCCCGGGTGGTCGGCGAGGCGGGCCGCTATGGGCAGGCTGTGCGTGACCGCGGTGAGCGTGGCCTCCAGCGGGATGGCGGCGGCGAGGCGGGCGACGGTCGTACCGGCGTCGAGGACGACGGTGCCGTCGATCGGCAGTTCGGCGAGGGCGGCCTGCGCGATGCGGTCCTTCTCGTCGGCGGCCGTGCTCTCGCGTTCGGCGAGGTCGGGCTCGAAGTCCAGGCGCCCCGCGGGGATGGCGCCACCGTGGACCCGCTGGACGAGGCCGGCACGGTCCAGGGCCTTCAGGTCGCGCCGGATGGTCTCGGCCGTGACCTGGAACTCCTCCGCCAGCGACACCACGTCCACCCGGCCGCCGTCACGGGCGAGCCGGAGGATCTCCTGCTGCCGCTCCGGTGCGTACATGTCCGTTCGCCTCCGACCGATGCCCGAATTTGTGGTTTCGCTCGGGAGGCTACGCCGGGATTTCCAGAAAGTAAACAGGTTCGGGCACGACTCGGACACAAACGGAGACCGGCCCGGCACCCTCGGGTGCCGGGCCGGTCTCCGCCCCAGTGGTCCTGCCGACCGTCGGCGTATCGACCGTCGGCGTATCGGCCGTCTTCGTATCGGCCGTCTTCGTATCGACCGTCGCCGTATCGGGCGTCGTCGGTCAGCGGGCCAACTGCGGCTCGCGCTCCGCGTCTCCCGTCCCGTTCCCGTCGGTCACCGCGCCCTCGACCTCGACCTGGAACTCACCCGCGACCTCGGCCTCACCCTCGGCCTCGTGGGCGTCGTGCTCGGCCGTCACGGGGTGTCGGGGGAGGGCGAACATCAGCAGGAAGATCGCGAAGAGCACAGCGGCGACCCAGCCGAGGGCGTGTTCGAAGGCGTCGACGAAGGCGGGGCCGATCTCGGCGGGGACGAGAGGCTCGTCCATGGCGCCGAAGAAGACCACGGCCACCAGGCCGAGTCCGAGCGCGTTGCCCATCTGCTGCACCGTGCTGATCAGCCCGGACGCGGAACCCGCGTGCTCACGCGGCACCCCGGAGAGGATCGCGTCGGTCAGCGGGGCCACGATGAGCCCCATGCCCGCGCCCATCACGATCAGCGGGAGCGCCATCTGCCAGGGGGTGATGGCGAGGCCGTACCGCTCGGACTCCCACAGGTAGAGCAGTACACCGGCCGCCATCAGCAGGGCGCCCGCCTGGAGGACCTTGCGGCCGAAGCGTGGGACGAGTTTCTGGACCGACATCCCGGCCGCGACCGAGACGGAGACGGAGAACGGCACGCCGGTCAGGCCGGCCTTCAGGACGCTCCAGCCGAGGCCGGTCTGGAGGTAGAGGGTCCAGACGAGGAAGAACACACCGAGGGCGATGCCGAACACCGTCTGCACCGCGATGCCGGCCGCGAAACTCTTCACCTTGAACAGCGACAGTTCGATCAGCGGGGAGCCGTCACGCGCGGTCTTGTGCCGCTCGTACGCCACCAGCGCCGCGAACACGACCAGCGACCCCGCCATCAGTGCGTACCCCCACAGCGGCCAGTCCAGCTCGTGGCCGCGGGTGAGCGGGTAGAGCAGCATCAGCAGGCCGCCGGTGACGAGGGCGACGCCGACGAGGTCCAGCTTGAGGGCGTGCGGGGCCTTGGACTCGGTGATGAAGCGGCGGCCCAGGACGAGGCCGGCGACGCCGACCGGGAGGTTGATCAGGAAGATCGCCCGCCATTCGAGGCCGAGCGGGTTCCACTCGATGAGCAGGGCGCCGAGCAGCGGGCCGGAGACGGCGCCGAGGCCGACGATCGCGCCGAACAGCCCGAACACCTTGCCGCGTTCGTGCGCGGGGAAGGTGGCGTGGACGATCGACAGCACCTGCGGCACCATCAGCGCGGCCGTCGCGCCCTGTGCGATCCGTGCGGCGACGAGCATCTCCGGGTTCGCGGCGAGGCCGCACAGCGCGGAGGCGACGGTGAAGCCGCCGATGCCGAGGAGGAAGATCCGCCGGCGGCCGTGGATGTCGCCGAGCCGGCCGCCGGTGACGAGTCCGGCGGCGAAGGCGAGGGCGTAGCCGGCGGTGATCCACTGGATCTGGCTGACCGTGGCGGCCTCGCCTCGCTGGATGGAGGGAATCGCGATGTTGACGATCGTGACGTCCACGAGGTCCATGAAGGCGGCGGTCATGACGATGGCGAGGGCGATCCACCGCCTGCGGTCGGCGCCGCCGCCGGGAGAGGCGTCGAGCGCCGTACGGGTGTCGCGCCCCTTCAGGGCGTTCGTGGTTGAGGTCATGGAACGAAGGTAGAACCCCAGTAGGTCAGACTGTGTCCTACTTCTGCGGCATCCTCGAACGCATGACTACGGACACCCCGGCGCGGCTCCTTCAGCTCCTCTCCTTGCTCCAGACGCCCCGCGAGTGGCCAGGCGGTGAGCTGGCCGACCGGCTGGGGGTGTCGCGGCGGACGGTTCGCCGGGACGTCGACCGGCTGCGGGAGCTGGGCTATCCGGTCCAGGCGAGCATGGGGGCGGACGGCGGTTACCGGCTGGTGGCCGGGAAGGCCATGCCGCCGCTGGTGCTGGACGACGAGGAGGCCGTGGCGATCGCGGTGGGGCTGCGGGCCGGGGCCGGGCACGCCGTGGAGGGCGTGGACGAGGCCTCCGTACGGGCGCTGGCCAAGCTGGAGCAGGTACTGCCCTCGCGGCTGCGGCACCGGGTCTCCACGCTCCAGGCCGCCACCACCCCGCTGACCAGCGGCGACGGCGCGACGGTGACGCCCGAGACGCTGACGGTGATCGCGTCGGCGGTGGCGGGCAACGAACGGCTCCGCTTCGCCTACCGCGCCGGCGACGGCGCGGACTCGCGGCGCCACTGCGAGCCGTACCGGCTGGTGTCGACCGGCCGCCGCTGGTACCTGGTCGCCTACGACCTCGACCGCGCCGACTGGCGCACCTTCCGCGTCGACCGCGTC
>NZ_LIRK01000846.1 GCF_001419765.1 Streptomyces torulosus | reverse complement strand
GCGCCGGGGCTGCCGGTGGCGGGTGTGGCGAGGCCCAGGCGTACGAGTTCCTGGGGTCGTATCGTGCGGAAGCGGTGCTCGTCGAGGCTGGCGGTGGAGTTCTGGGCGAGGGAGGGGAAGGCACCGAGGACGTAGTCGCCGAGGTGGCTGGTGTGGTTGAGCAGCATCCGGACGGTGATCGCGTCGCCGCGCTCCCGGTCGGCGCCGGGGAAGAGGTCCGGCACGTACCGGGTCACCGGGGCGTCGAGGCTGATCCGCCCCTTCTCCACCTGCTGGAGGATCGCCACCGCGGTGAACGTCTTGCTGATGCTGCCGATGCGGTGCCGCATGTTCGGGGTGACCTTGCGGCCGGTGTCCACGTCGGCGAGTCCGGAGGCGCCCTTCCAGCGGTCGCGGCCCTCGCGCACGGCGGAGTACGCGCCGTACATGCCCGCCTCGTGGAAGGCGTCGAGCGTGCCGCGCAGGGCGGTGCGGTCCAGGGCGTCACGGGCGGCGGACCGGGTGGTGCCCGCGGCGGACGCCGTGGGCACGGCGGTGAACAGCAGCAGGGTGGTACCCACGGCTGTGCCCACAAGTCGCTTGATACGCATGGCTGTTCCTCCCGGATCCGGCTCTCGACGTCCTGAGTCTCGCCGGGACCGGTGAGGGTTACATCCTTCCGCTGGACGATCACCTTCACAGCGGTGCCATGACATCTGTCATGACGGGCCGTCAGCCTGCTGCCACGGCACCGCGAACGGAGGTGACCGCCGGAGTCAGTTGTGGGGGGCGGGATTCCACGTGCCTGTGCTTCCCCCTGTCGTCGCCGCCGACCGACAGCCCGGTTGCCGCCGGCCCACAGCGGGGTTGCCGCCCTACGCGCCCTGGGCCTCCTCCACCTCCCCGAACCGGGCCAGCGCCACGCCGCCCGCCACGCAGGCCACGAACCCGGCGGCCGCCAGGGCGCCGTACCCGTGTCGGGTGGTGTCGCCGAGCCACAGCACCCCGAACAGGCCCGGCCAGACGGTCTCGCAGATCACCATCGCCGCGGTGGCCGCCGTGACGGAGCCGGACTGGAGGGCCTGGACGAGCAGGAGATAGCCGCCGAGACCGGAGACGACCACGGCGTACGCCACGGGCTGGGCCAGTACGCCGGGCACGGACGTCTCCGGCAGCAGCCGGACGGCGGTCGCGGTCAGCCCGAAGCTGATGCCCGCCGCGGCGCCCAGGACGACGGCCCGCCCGCGCCGCAGCCGTCCGCCCACGAACCAGCCGAGCGCCACCACCAGCAGCGACACCGCCAGCGCCGTCACCCGCAGCGCCTCGTCACCGTCGCCGTCACCCTCGCGGCCGGCCGACACGGCCAGCGTGGCGAGCCCCAGACACACCACCGCCACGGCCGTCCACTCGCCGCGCCTCAGCCGCAGCCCGAGGACGAACGTCCCGACGACCGCCGTGATCGCCAGGGACGCCGCGACCGCCGCCTCGACCAGGAACAGCGGCACCAGCAGCAACGCCCCCACCTGCGCCCCGAACCCGGCCGTGTCCAGCCCGGCCCCGAGCAGGAACGGCCACCCCCGCAGCACCGCCACGACCGTCC
>NZ_LIRK01000845.1 GCF_001419765.1 Streptomyces torulosus | reverse complement strand
AGGCACGGCGACAAGGCCGCCCCCGTCTCCCCAAGGACGGAGGCGGCCTTGTCGCCGTGCCTGGACACCCGTGTCGACCGGTGGGAGATCATGAGGCGGAGCGCGTCCCATTCCGGTACCAGGTAAGAGTGACGGTGAAGTTGGCTGTGGCACCCGCCGCTGCGATGAATGCGCCCGCCTCGGCGTGCATGTTGAGCCCGAACTCGACTTGGATCTCGTCGGGAGACTGCGCTGCGGCCTGCACGCGCCCGACAACGGCATGCATGGCAGGTTGCACGCGACCTATAGCATCCTCGAAGGAACGCTGGGCACGTTCGGAGACGCTAGGCTTTCGACGTCCGCGCGTCACCACTCCGGCCGACTGGTCACTGACCTCGACAAGTACAGTGCCGCCGCCTTCTGTAGCGAATTCCACGAGTCGCCCCATGGTTATCCTCATTCCCCTGTCAGGTCGGGATGACTTGAATTTTCCACACCGTTACGGCGCGTTGCGTACCAGTGACCAGACGACTACCGTCCGGACTGAAGGCCAACGAAACAACAGGATCTTCATGGTGTATCTTGCACAACAAATGCGAGTTCTCTGCATTCCATATGCGTGCTAGTTGATCTCCGCTACCGGTAGCGAGCCAGGCACTTTCAGGACTGAATTCGACCGCCGTAACAGGCGCACCATGAGCCAACTCGTAGACGTGGCCCGAGGTCCATAGATACGCTTTACCTTCCACACCTCCACCAGCGGCGGCACGTTTACCGTCGGGACTGTACGCGACTGAACTCAAGAAGCCTCTACGATCCTCAAAAACCTGCAAGCCAGTCTCGATTTCCCATACACTCAGTCCGCGCCCATCAGCGACGAGCAATCGAGTTCCATCCGGACTGAAGGTGACTGCTTGCACAAAACGCTGCTCGGCAGAGAATACCTCCTCGACCGTCTCAGCGTCCCAGACGTAAGCCGCGTCCTGGCCTCCAATGGCGATCCTCGAACCATCTCGATTGAAGTCTGCTGCGGTTACTTGCCCCCTGGTCGGCGCCTGCAGAAGTCTGCTTCCTGTATGGGCGTTCCATATCGAGAGGCCCTTCTTGGCTCTGCCGACAATGTGCCAGCCATCCGGACTGAAAGCCACCGTGTAGGGCGCACCCTTGCTTCCTGTCCGAATGTTCAGCCTCACCTTGCCGACCGTATCGAAGACACGAATGCGCGCCTCAAGCCGCATATCGACGGCTATCGATTCTCCGTCCGTTGCCCACACCACGGCTCCGCAGGGGGCCGCAATATCCACATCTCTTACCGCGAGGACAGTCGGTGATTCGCTCTCAGCGCGGCCACCCTGCGCCTTTCCCTGCCGCTTCAAGCACAAGGTACGACGCTGCATGCTGTCCCTATATCCCTCCCCCTCGGCCACGAGGATTTCATAATAGTTGACCGCGGCATCCCATTCCTCTGAGCGCTCGGACGCGCGGGCAAGGGCATATATGCCTTCCAAATACTCCGTACGTTGCTCTCTGGCTACTTCCTGACGGGCACGCGTGAACAGTCCGTCGCGATCAGCGGCACCCGGGACCAGGGACTCAAGTTTTTCACCGACCTCCAGCGCAGATTGCCAACGTCCTTCGCTCGCATGCTCTCGCAACTCCTTCTGCAGGCGGGACGCAGCCCGGCGATTCCTGCAGAGGTCGAGTCGCCAGACGCAATCGCGGTAATCCAAGCCACTCTGAACGATGTACTCATAGCAGTCGATTGCGGCATCCCATTCCTCGGAGTGCTCAGCCGCACGGGCCTGTACATACAAGTTACCCAGGTACTCCGCTCGCTGTACCTTTGCCACTTCCTGACGAGCCCGCGTGATCAGTCCATCGAGATCGTCGCCTGCCGGATCCAACTGGCAAATTTCCTCACCGAGCTCGAGCGCATCCTGCCACCGCATTTCGCTTGCACAGGAACGCAGTTTCTCCCAGAGGTGCGAGATGTACCGACGACCGCGGCAGAACTCGAGTCGCGCCACAGAATCCCGATACTCCGAGTCCCTCTGCGTGATCCGCTCGTAGCACTCGATGGCAGTGCCCCAACTGCTGGACTCCTCAGCCTCTGCTGCCCGGTCATAGAGCTTACTCAGCTGCGCCTCCCGGATAACGCGATGGCGCAACTTGATGGCATCACTGTTTTCCGGGTCACGAAAAAGCAAGTCGTCAAGCAACTCGGTGGCATCGCCGAAGTGACCCAACAGAAATTCCGTATGCGCCTCGTCATAGAGTCGACGCAGTCTGGCAGCGCGATTAGCACCCTTTTTCAGGTTCTGCGACCGGCCCGTCAAGTCGAACAGAGAATTTGCCTCGCCGTGAACATACAGTACTGGAGTGATCCACTCCAGGGAGTGACTGTCGCCGAGCATGGATATCCGTCCACTCCTGACGGCATCATCAACTCGACTACCGCACGCAAGCGACTTGTAGAATCCATGGGCGAACCGGACCGCAGCCCCGTCACTGACCGAGAACTGCATTGCCGCCACCGCGCTGATTCCGCGATCAACGAGAAGGGATCCCACGCTTGCGAATTTATCGCAGCCTCCGCCTTGAGCAGATGCACACGAATTGAGCACCATCAGCCTCGGATTTGGTTTGGCTTCCGTGAGAACAAGATCCGCCAAGCGAGACGCCTCTGCCTTTTCGGCGCCACCATTTTCACCCACCAACGCGATCCATCCCTTGTTGGATTCGACGTCGTAGTCACCATGCCCGATGAAATGGATGATGTGCCACGGACCACGGAGGAGACGGGTTTGCAGATTCGACCAGGTCGCGTCGAGCAACCAGTCAAGCTCGACCCGGCCTTCTGCGAACTGCTCAGTCAGCGCTTCTTCCAAACGACTGCGCTCGGCATCGCTGTCCAGCTCAGGCAGACCTTCCGGGGAGGCGATCACCGCCAAGATCCGCAATGGCGGCTGCACAGGCAAGACATTGGGTGTGTGCTCAGCGGCAAGATGTCTGACCACCGGCTCCTGTCGACACACGTACGAATTGGTCAGCGGATCGAACAGAGCCTCCCAGGGCAGGAGAGTCAACTCCGGTGGCTCCAGCCGCAGAATGATCTGCAAGCTCTCCTGTCGCTCTTTCGCCACGCCACGGCTCGCACGGTAGGCTCCCGCGACCGGGCCGGCGAACAGTGCGTCGAATAGTTGGCGTCCCACATTTTGTAGGGCCTGCTCAAGTTCCGGCACCGGATCACTTTCCGCGACGGAGCTGAGCACCACGTTCTCTAGATCGGGGCGCTGCGCCAGCAGTTCATCGACATCGAGTCGCAACCTCGCTCTCGGCTCCCCGCCCGCAGCGGACTTGAGCACCCGCACCTCGTACTGCCGCGGGTGAGGCTGGCAGATCTGCAGTTCCAGAACAGCGGGCATCGCCACCCCGTTTCTGGCACACCCACACGGCCGGGGCGTCTCGCAGAGTAACCATCATGGCGGAAAGCGGCCCGTCCGCCTCCCTGTCCATCATGCTGCGAGGGTCATCCATGTGCATGTCGGCCCGACGTTGAGCCTTCAGCACCGCAGGTAGCGGCGTGGATGGCGCGCCGTGACGCTCACAGATACGCGAGTTCAACAGCAGCCCGGCTGGCTGGCTGACCATCCGGCGGCTGCTCGGGAGGGGTCGGACAGCCGCAGAGGTTACCGGCCAGACGCTCGACACGATTCCTCCCCCGAACTGTGAGCCGCCTCCGATGCCGTTCTGATCAGACTCTGAGGGAAGACTGAGAGCATGCTGCGCAAGACGATAAGCGCTGCCGGAAATCCGAGATCCTCATGAATTCTGGGCAGTGCTTATTTTCATGCACGGACAGAAAATTCAGGATTCCCTCAGAATCGACCGGCCTTCCTTATCCTCTATTGACGGGGACACGATCTCCGCCCGATAGTTGTGCGCAGTCGGCGGACACCCCCCAAACTCCGCCCCTCCTCATGGAGCAATCAATGGCATTCGCGCACCGCGGAAACGGTTCGACTCGGCGTTTCCGCACCGCCGGGACCCTCGCAGCTCTGACCATGGGTGCCTCCCTGCTCGCGGCCCCCCAGGCATTCGCCGCCGGGCCCACCCAGGCCGAACTCCTCAAGGCGTGCGACTGGGCCAGCCTCTGCAACTTCCACCCGCAGAGCTACTGGGGCTACACCGGCCCGAAGCACCAGGTGGGGAGCACCGCCTACAACTGCGGCAGCAACACGAACCAGCACCGTATCGACTGGTCGGACACCACCACCGCCGCCAACACCGTCGGTGTCTCCGTCTCGGCGTCCTACAAGTTCTCGCTGGTCTTCGAGGCCTCCGTCGAGACCAGCTACAGCCACACCTGGGAGAACTCCCACACGGACACCGAGTCCAACACCATCAACATCTCGCCGCGCAGTGTCGGCTGGCTGGAACGCGGCACGTCGAAGCAGCAGGCAAAGGGCTGGTGGGAGATCCAGTTCAAGAACAAGTACTACGACCACTACGTCTGGTACATCTACGACTTCCAGCAGTCCGGATTCAACAAGGACAACCCGAAGTACGGATACGTCAACTTCAAGGACCGGAAGATGACGTCCGCCGAAATCGGCGCGCACTGCTGAACGGGCCGCATCGCTCGTCGTAGGAATGGTCATGCGTGATGCGAGGAATTCTTCCGTGATATCAAGGCTCCACAGAATTCATTCCCCGCTCGGAATTCTCGCCCTCGCGGTCTGCTCGCTCCTGCTGCTCTCCGGCTGCGCCGCCGGGCCGGCCGGCGGCAGCCGCGCCGGCCACGCGGAGCGCGAGCCGGCCGTGATCGGCACCGACGGCTCCGCCGAGAGCCGGGTCGTCGCGGCGATCTACCGCGAACTCCTCACCGCCGCCGGGCAGAGGGTACGGACCGCGGACACCGCGTACGTGTCCCCCACCCACACCGCCCAGGCCGTGGTGGACGGCGAGATCAGCATCGCGCCCGCCTACGAGAGCACCATGCTGCGCGCCCTGCCGGGCGGCCAGACCATGCCCGGCAACATGGAGGCGACGCTGAGCATGGCGCTGCCTCCCGGGATCGTCGCCCTGCCGGCCGCCGCGGCGCAGCGCGGGCTGGTCGTCGCGGTCACCGAGGCCACCGCCGACCGGTACGGGCTGCGCGGCCTCGACGACCTCGGCGCGGCGAAGGACCGTCTGACCCTCGGCGGCCCCGCCTCCGGCGATCCCGGCGCCCCGTCCGCCGCCGCCGTGAAGAAGGCGTACGGCGTCACCCTCACGCCGGCGGGGACCTCACGGACGGCGGACGTGCTGGTGCTGCGCAGCAGCGACACCGCGCTCGCCCGCGGCGGACTGGTCGTCCTCGGCGACCCCGAGTCCGTCGTCCCGCCCGAGCATGTCTTCCCGCTCATCAGCGCACCCGCCGTGGACGCGACCGGCAGGGCGGCCCTCGCCCGCGTCAACGACCCCTTGACGACAGGTCAGTTGGCCACGCTCGCCGCCTCGGTCGAGGCGGGCGAGGCTCCCGGCAAAGCGGCCAGGACCTGGCTGCGCACCCAGGGCCTGCTGCGCTGATCCCCCGTCATCCCCCCTCATTTCCGCTCACTCAGAACTCCCGCTCACTCAGAAATGGTGGTCCTCCCATGCGCAGCCTCAAGCGCAAGATCGCTGCGGCGGCACTCGTCGCGGGCACCGTCCTCGGCACGCTGGCGATCCCGGGCACGGCCTTCGCCGGCACCAAGAACGTCCAGCTCCGGATCTGCAGCGGCTCGAACGAGACCGTGAAGTTCTTCTTCGTCGGCGAGAACCAGTTCGGCGACTGGGTCGGCTCCCGATTCTGGGAGATCGCGCCGAAGGGCTGCACCACGGCCGAAGGCTACTGGTGGGTGGCCGGCCGCTCGGTGGAGTTCCACCACCGCAAGCCCAGCACGGGCTGGCGGTGGGAGCCCCGGCTCATCTCCGCGAACGACACCAGTGACGGCGCCACGTACGACCTGTGGATCGGCTGACGGTCAGCCGCCGACGGAGCTGACGGTCAGCCGCGGACGGGGTCGCGTGGGCCGCTCGTGGCGGTCCGCGGGGCTCCGTCGTCGGTCT
>NZ_LIRK01000844.1 GCF_001419765.1 Streptomyces torulosus | reverse complement strand
GAACTGCGCGAGCGACCACGAACCCGGCCGCAGTCGCCGTGCCACGCCCGCCCCCGAGCTCCTGGGCGACCCGCGACCCCGAACGCTCCCCGCTGTGAGCGACCCCGTCACCACGGACGACGCTCAGTCCTCCCCCCGCAGATCGGTCACCCGCTCCAGCAGGATCGGCTCCCACGCCCGCCGCAGCCGCTCCCGCAGCGCGGGGAGCGGCGCGGCCGGCCCCCGTCCCTGCGCGGCCGCCGCGAGAGCGACGACCGTGTCGCAGCGGGCCAGCCAGAGCCCCCGCAGACAGGGCCGCGCCCCGTACCCCGCGAGGGTCGCCGCGCGGACCGCCGCGGGCGCACCGACCGCCGTCGCGAGGCGCGCGATGTCCTCGGCCGGGTCACCGACCGCCGCGTCGCTCCAGTCCAGCACCCCCCGCACCCGCCCGTCGGCGCCGACCAGCAGGTGTTCGCCGGTCAGCGCGTGGTGGACGAGCACGGCCGCGGGAGCGGTGAGCTGCGCGGCGTTGGGCGCGGTGAGCTGCCCCAGCCGCGCCGGGTCGAACTCGTCCGCTCCGGCGAGTTGCTTGGCGGCCCGTCCCGCCGCCGTCCGCAGGGTCTCCAGGGAGCGCGCCGGCAACCGGGGTACCCCGAGCGCCTCCGCCTGCCGCTGCGGCACCTCGCGCAGGCCGGTGAGGAGCCCGGCGAGGTCGTCCTCGCCCACGGCGGACACGTCGTGCACGGGGGCGGCGGTGCCGGGGATGCGCGTGTCGAGCGTGTAGGTGAGGCCGCCGGACCATTCGCCGTGCGCGACGCTCACCGGGACGGCGACGCCCACATGCGGCCGGACCAGGTCGCGCAGCCGCAGTTCGCGCCGCTGCCGTACGACGGCGTGCCGGTCGGGGGCGAGGCGCAGCACATGGCGGGTGCCGACCCACCAGGCCCACGGCCCGCCCTCCTCGGTGACGGGCCGTACGTCGGGGCCGTCGCCGCCCGCGCCGCCGGCTCTCCCCTCGCCGTTCTTCATCAGGGAACGGACGAGTCGGCGGACGGTGTCCGCGGTGGGTGTCGGTGCCTGGGTCATGGTCGCGCCGTTGTCGTCCGGAGGGGAGGGGGTTCGGGGCTCCTCGGAGAGGTCAGTGCACTATCGCCATGTCGCGCGGGGTGGCGTTGAGGCGCCGCCCGCCGTCCTCGGTGACGGTCACGATGTCCTCGATCCGCACACCGAAGCGGCCCGGCAGATAGACGCCGGGTTCGACGGAGAAACACATGCCGGGCACGAGGGGGCGTTCCTCGCCCTCGACCATGTACGGCGGCTCGTGGGTGGTGACGCCGATGCCGTGCCCGGTGCGGTGGATGAAGCGGTCGCCGTACCCGGCGTCGGCGATGACGGCGCGGGCCGCCCGGTCGACCTCCTGACAGGCGACGCCGGGCCGGACCGCACGGAACCCGGCCTCCTGGGCGGCGCGTACGACGTCGTGCACCTCGCGTTCCTCGGCGTCGGGTTCGCCGACGTGGACGGTGCGGGAGGTGTCGGAGCCGTAGCCGTCCTTGAGTCCGCCGAAGTCGAGGACGACCATGTCGCCGTCGGCGATGACGCGGTCGCCGGCCTCGTGGTGCGGGTTGGCGCCGTTCGGCCCGGAGGCGACGATCGTGAAGTCGACCTGGGAGTGCCCGAACCGCCGCAGCAGGTCGGCGAGATCAGCGGCGACCTCGGTCTCCCGGCGCCCGGCGAACCGGACCCGCCGGATCTCCTCGTACGCCCGGTCGGCGGCCGCGCCCGCCGCCGCCATCCGCTCCAGCTCCGCCGCGTCCTTGACGGCCCGCAGCATCGGCAGGGCCTCGGACAGCCCGACGTACGCCGTGCCGGGCAGCCGCCCCTGTAGGCCGAGCAGGTGCAGTGCCCAGGTGTTGTCGCTGACCCCGAAACGGCCGCGCGGCCCGAGGAGGGCCACGGCCGTGTCGTAGGGGTCCTTGCCGTCGGCCCAGTCGCGCAGGTCCAGCGCGGGGCCGCCGGGGGCCTCCTCGGCGTCCGGGGCCTCCAGGGCGGGCACCACCAGCACCGGGTCCTCGGCGTCCCGCAGCACCAGCAGGGTGAGCCGCTCGGTCTCCGGCGGCCGGTACCCCGTCAGCCACACCAGGTCGGGGCCGGGCGCCACCAGCAGCCCGTCGAGGCCCGCGTCGGCCGCGGCGCGCGCGGCCCGCCGCATCCGGGCACGGTAGTCGTCGACGGTGAAGGGCGTCAGGGGGCCGGACGGGTCGTCGGCGGTCAGTGGCGCGGATCCATGGCCAGACGTGCCGGTCATCCATGCCTCCGTGTGCTCGGAGTTCCCTGGGGCAGGGCGCGGCGCGCCCTACGGGCAGCATCCTGCCTGTCCGCGGCAGCGCACGCGACCCCATTGCCGCAGGGTGTCGGCGCGCGTGCGCTCGGGCGCGCCCGTTGCCGGGCCGCGCCGTCAGCTCTCCAGGGCAAGGCGGGCGCCGAGGAGCAGCAGCACGCCGCCGGAGACCTGCTCCAGGCGCCGCCGGACGCCCGCGCGGGACAGGACGGCCTTCATCCGGCCGACGCACCACACGTACACGCCGTAGTAGCCGATCTCGTAGACCGCCCACAGCGCGGCGAGGCCGATCATGGCGGGCAGGTGGGGCGCGCCCTCGGGCACGAACTGCGGCAGGAACGACATGGCGAAGATCGCCGCCTTGGGGTTGGCGAGGTTGAGCAGCAGCCCGCCCCGGTACGAGGCCCAGCCGCTCTTCCCGGCCGCCTCGCCCAGACCCGGAGCCGGGTCGCCCTTCGCTCGGCGCGCCTGCCACAGGGTCTGTACGCCGAACACCACGAGGACCACCGCGCCGACGATCCGCATGACGTCGTACGCCAGTTCCGACGCGGCCAGCAGCGCGGTCAGGCCGAGCGCGGCGACGGCGCCCCAGACGAAGACGCCGGTCTCGTTGCCGAGCACGGTCAGGAAGCCGGCGCGCCTGCTGCGCAGCGACTCCTTGATGATCAGCACGGTGCTGGGGCCCGGTGAGGCGGCGATCAGGGTGCACGCGCCGAGGAAGGCGAGGAGGGTGCTCAGCATCCCGCCATGGTGCCCTCCGGGCCGTACGCCGGGCGACCCCTTAATGGTTGCCGATTGCCCATCCGTTAGCGCTAATGCTTAGATTCATCTGTTCCATTAAGACAGTGGGCCCAAGGGAGGCGTACGGCGATGCTCGTACTCGCGCACATCAGTGATCTGCATCTGGACGGGACGGACCGGGCCACCCGGCGGGCCGAGCGGGTGCGGGACCTGCTGTGGGGCCTGCCGGGCCGGGTGGACGCGCTGCTGGTGACCGGGGACATCGCGGACCACGGCACGGAGGCCGAGTACGAGGAGGCGGCGCGCCTGCTCGGGCTGCGGGACGGGGACGCCCCGTTCCCGGTGCTCACCTGCCCGGGCAACCACGACAGCCGGGCGCCCTACCGCAAGGCACTGCTCGGCGAGCCGGCCACCGACGGGCCGGTCAACAGCGTGCGTCTTTTCGACGACGCGGCGGTGCTGATGTGCGACTCCAGCGTGCCGGGGCGGGACGAGGGCGAGCTGGACGCGCAGACGTACGCCTGGATCGAGGAAACCCTCGACGACCTCGACGGGGACCGGCCCGCGCTGCTCGCCTTCCACCATCCGCCGGTGGCGCTGCACCACCCGCTGCCGGACGCCTACCAGCTGGGTCGGCCCACCGCGCTGGCCCGGCTGCTGGAGCGCCGGACCGAGATCGCGGGGATCATCACCGGGCACGCCCACACGCCCGCCGCGACCGTGTTCGCGGGGCGGCCGCTGGTCGTCGGGCCGGGGGTGACGTGGACGCTCCGGCTGCCCTGGGAGGGCGACCAGGTCGCCGACCGGGAGGCGCCGCCCGGACTGGCGTTCCATGTGCTGGACGACGAGGGCCGCCTGACGAGCCACTTCCGGGTGGCGCCGTAGGGCCCGTCCCCGCCCGTGGGGGGGGTGTGACCACCGCCCGGTACGGCTGCCGTCGAGGGTCGGCCGTCCGGTGCCGGCTATCGGGGAGCGGTCCGCGGGGCTCAGATGGCCACCCCCGGTACGGCCACCAGGTAGCGGCGGGTGCCGTTCGCGTGGCGTACCAGGAGTTTCGCCGGGGTGCCGGGGCGCGCGGCGGCGATCGCCCGCGCGACGTCGGCCGCCGATCCGGTGCGGGTGTCCCCGACGGCGAGGACGACATCACCCCGGACCAGGCCCGCGCCGTAGCCGGGGCCGGGCACATGCACCCCGACGACGAGCGCGCCTCCGCTCCCGCTGGCGTCGACGGCCTCGATGCCGAGGGTCGCGCGGGCGGGGGCCGGACCGCCCAGGGCCGAGCCGCCGAGGGCCGGCGCCGGGCCCGGGCCGGGGGCCGCGGCCGACGCCGGTACCGGGGTGGTCGGCTGCACCCCGCCGCTGTCGGAGCGCGGAGACGCGGCCGGGGCCCGCCGGGCCTCCGCGAGGGCGCCCACACCGGTCGTCGTGAGGCCCAGCGCGCCGAGTCCGACGCCCGACAGGACCAGGACCACGCAGGTGACCAGGGCGAACACCAGGGTGACCACCCGCTGCCTCGTGCGTCGGGGCGCGGCGTGCGGTCGCCGGGCCGGGCCGGACGGCCGGTCCTCGTCGGGCGCCTGGTCGGGCAGTTGATCGGGTACCTCGCCGCCGGGCCCGTCGCCGGGCCTGGCCTTGGGGCTCAACGCGGTCTGCTCCATGGTGCGCGCCTCCGGTCCGCGGTTCGGGTCGGGCGGACATCTACCCGGCGCACGACGGCGCGACGAGCCACGAAAGAGTGAGACTGACACCCCATCAGCGCCGCTCACACCCTTCAGCACCGCTCGCGCCGGTCACCGCGCCTGACGCCGGTCAACGCGCCCCACATAGGCACCACCCCTCACGCCGGTCATCACCCCTCGCCGCCCTCTCCGCCCTCGCCGCCCT
>NZ_LIRK01000843.1 GCF_001419765.1 Streptomyces torulosus | reverse complement strand
GGGAAGGACACGGGGGGCGGCGGGACTCCGGGGCGGTGCTTGACTCGCTCATCGAGGGGCACATCGACTTCGCCCTCGACGACCGTCCCCTCATCACCCTGCACGACCGTGAGCTGGACCGCCTCCGCGACAGCGACCGCAAGCTGGTGCGCCAGCTCCAGCGGCAGTACGTCGAACTGTGGGTCGAGGTGCTCCGCGAGGTCTACCCCGCCCTCGCCGAGCCCGCCGCCCGCTCCGCCGTCCACTCCGTCTTCGGCCTCCTGAACTCCACCCCCCACCTGGGTCGCCCGGGTTCCCTGCCGGGCCGCGCGGCCACGGCGGAACTCCTCCACCGGATGGCCCGCGGCGCGTTCGCGGCGGCCGGCGCCGCCGCCGAGTGAGCCGACGGGTGACGGGCCCCGCGCCGCACGCCCCGCGAGGGCCGGGCCGGGCCGGGCGTCCGGCGTGACGAGCGTTACCCCCTCGGCTGTCTGGACGGCTGTTCGTACTCGCCGGTACGGTTGGGTCTGAGCAAGCGCTTAGCCAAGCGGAGTGCGGCCGTCGGCCCGGTTCCGCCGGCTTGCAGCCATGTGGGTGAGAATGGCGCCGGTTCGGGCGCAGAAAGGGGTCGGCCGTGCGCCGTACGGTGTTCAACGAGGATCACGAGGCGTTCCGGGAGACCCTGCGTGCCTTCATCGAGGCCGAGGTCGTCCCCGTCTACGACGAGTGGCTGGCCGCGGGCCAGGCGCCGCGCGACTTCTACTACAAGCTCGCCGAGCTGGGCGTCTTCGGCATCCGCGTGGACGAGGAGTACGGCGGCGCCGGTATCGACTCGTACAAGTTCGAGGCCGTCCTCTACGAGGAGACCGCCCGCGCCGGCATCACCTTCGGCGGCTCCGGCGTGCACGTGCTGCTCGGCCTGCCGTACATCAAGATGCTCGCCAACGACGAGCAGAAGAAGCGGTACCTGCCCAAGTTCGTCTCCGGCGAGGAGATGTGGGCGATCGCGATGACCGAGCCGGGCACCGGCTCCGACCTCGCGGGCATGCGCACCACCGCCAAGCTCAGCGAGGACGGCACGCACTACGTCCTCAACGGCGCCAAGACCTTCATCACCGGCGGTGTGCACGCCGACCGCATGATCGTGTGCGCCCGCACGGCCCCCCCGACCAAGGAGGACCGCCGCCACGGCATCTCCCTGTTCGTCGTGGACACCAAGGCCGAGGGCTACTCGGTCGGCCGCAAGCTCGACAAGCTCGGCCTGAAGACCTCCGACACCGCCGAGCTGGCCTTCGTCGACGTCAAGGTCCCCGTCGAGGACCTCCTCGGCGAGGAGCACAAGGGCTTCTACTACCTCGGCCACAACCTCGCCTCCGAGCGCTGGGGCATCGCCTACGGCGCCTACGCGCAGGCCAAGGCCGCGATCCGGTTCGCCAAGCAGTACGTGCAGGAGCGCGTCGTCTTCGGCCAGCCCGTCGCCGCCTTCCAGAACACCAAGTTCGAGCTGGCCGCCTGCCAGGCCGAGGTGGACGCCGCCGAGGCCGTCGTCGACCGCGCCACGGAGGCCCTCGACGCCGGTGAGCTGACCCCGGCCGAGGCCGCCAGCGCCAAGCTGTTCACCACCGAGGTCGCGCACCGCGTCATCGACCGCTGCCTCCAGCTGCACGGCGGCTACGGCTTCATGAACGAGTACCCGATCGCCCGCCTGTACGCGGACAACCGCGTCAACCGCATCTACGGCGGCACCAGCGAGATCATGAAGTCGATCATCGCGAAGGACATGGGTCTGTAAGGTCCCGGCAATTACCGTCCAGTACAACTGACCCCATGAGTCAGGCACCACTTATGGATCTCCTCGATCTGCTCGACCTGGAGCAGATCGAGGAGAACATCTTCCGCGGCCCGTCCAGGCCCGCCATCGTCCCGCGCGTCTTCGGCGGGCAGGTCGCGGCACAGGCACTCGTCGCCGCGGGGCGGACGGTCCCCGAGGACCGGCTGCCCCACTCCCTCCACGCGTACTTCCTGCGCACCGGCGACCCCGGCGCGCCCATCGTGTACACGGTCGACCGCATGAACGACGGCCGTTCCTTCACCGCGCGCCGCGTCGTCGCCGTCCAGCACGGGCAGCCGATCTTCGCGCTGTCGGCGTCGTTCCAGCGGTGGGAGGAGGGCATGGAACACCAGGCCCCGATGCCGTCCGCGCCCGACCCGGAGACCCTGCCCACCGCCGAGGAGCGGCTCCCGGCGTACGGCCTGGACCCGGCCGTCGTCGAGAAGATGCTGGAGGCGCGGGCCGCCGTCGACCTGCGCTACGTCGACGACCCGCCGTTCGGCCGCTACGGCGAGCCCCGCGAACCCCGCTCCCAGGTGTGGTTCCGCGCCAACGGCAAGCTCGACGACGACCCCCTGCTGCACGTCGTGCTCGCGACCTACGTCTCCGACATGACGCTGCTCGACTCGATCCTGCTCGCGCACGGGCGCGGCGGCTGGGCCGTCGGCGACGTCGTCGGGGCGTCGCTGGACCACGCGATGTGGTTCCACCGGCCGTTCCGCGCCGACGAGTGGCTGCTGTACGACCAGGAGTCGCCGTCCGCGTCGGCCGGGCGCGGCCTCGGCCAGGGCCGCATCTACACCCGTGACGGCCGGCTCGCGATCTCCGTGATCCAGGAGGGCGTCGTCCGTGTCCCGCGACCGAAGACGCCCTGAGGCCGCCGCCGGCAGGGCCTAGCCCTCCGCCAGCCCCGCCTGTTCCAGCAGGTACGCCGTCATCGGGTCGTAGTAGCGCGGGCTGATCACGTGGTCGTCTAGGGGGACCGCGACCTGGAGGGTGCCCTCGGCCTCGCCCAGGAAGAGGGCCGGGTCGTTGGAGTCCGCGTAGCCGACGGAGTCGATGCCGAGCTGGCCCGCGCAGCCCGCCCAGCCGTGGTCGGCGACCACCAGGTCGGGCAGCGGCCGGCCCGCGCCCTCCAGACCCCGCAGGATCGCCCGCATCGGCTCGGGCGAGTGGGTGTGCCAGAGCGTGGCGCCGTGCTCCAGGACGGCCACGTCCGCGAACTGCATCACGTACCCCTCGTCCGTCTGGAGCCCGTCCGGGATCACGACGATCTCGCAGCCCGCCGCGCGCAGCGCCCGCGCCGTCTCGTGGTGCACATGCAGCAGACCGCCGGGGTGGCCGGTGGCGAACAGGACGCGCTGCCCGCCCTCCGCCGCCTTGCGCAGCCGGGCCGCCATGCGCTCCAGCGCGTCGACCGTCAGATCCGGGTCGATGGTGTCCTGGCCGTAGCGGTACCCGGGGTCGTCGTTCACGCCGACGCGCTCGGCCATCACGGCCAGTACGTCCTGCTCGTCGCTCCAGCGGTCGCCGAGCTCCAGCCCGAGCCAGTAGTGGCGGTTGCCGTTGGCCAGTTCGCGGTAGTGGGAGAGGTTGTTCTCGCGCGGCGTGGCGACGTCGCCCGCGATACGCGTCCGTACGAGGTGTTCGACGAGCTCGGCGCGGCTGGAGC
>NZ_LIRK01000842.1 GCF_001419765.1 Streptomyces torulosus | reverse complement strand
CGGCAGATCCTGTACCGGCAGCAGGTCAACCGGTGGCGGCTGCGCCGGCACCGCGCGGAGACGACGGTGCCCGTCCTGCCCGACTCCGCCGCGGAGGGCGACGCCGGGGCGGGGTCCGAGCTGCGGATCGCGCTGTGGGCGGCGCTGCGCCGGCTGTCGAAGCGGCAGCGGACCGTGGTCGTCCTGCGCTACTTCGAGGACCTGCCCGAGGGCGAGGTCGCGGCGCTGCTGGGCTGCCCGGTCGGCACGGTCCGCAGCACCGCGCACCGATCGCTCGCCAAGCTCCGCGCCCTGGTCCCGGAGTTGGGGCCCGAGGGCCCCGAGGGGACCGGCGCGCCCGTGGAACAGGTCACGCAGCTCAGCTACGCACCCGGGGGGGTCCGAGGATGACGACGGAGCAGGTGGAGGAGAGGGTCCGGGAGACGTTGCGCGCGGTCGACCTGGACCGGGTGCGGGCGCCCGGGGACCTGGTCGACAGGGTCGTGCGGCGGCGCGGCCGGCGCCGTTTCGCGCAGGCCGCGGGGTCGACGGTGGCCGTCGCCGCGATCACCGCCGGGGCGGTGCTGGGCCTCGGGGGCGGCGGCGCGGCCGACCAGGACCGGCCGGCGCGGCCCGCGGCGTCGCCGCAGGGCTGGAAGCCGTGGAACATCACCGCCAAGGGCACCGCCGAGCGGGGCTGCCTGGTGGACGGCGCCGCGCTGTACTGCGCCGGGAGCAGGTACGACGCGGCGAAGTTCGACGCCCGCACCGGCGAACGGCAGTGGACCGTCAAGGTCGTCCGCGAGGGCGGCTACGGCAACGACCACCCGTTCGCGGTGCGCGACGGCGTGGTCTACGCGTACCAGAACCACACCGCGCGGAACCAGCCGAACGGCGACTACGCGGGCGGCACCGATCTGGTGGCGGTGAAGGCCGGCACCGGGAAGGTGCTGTGGAAGGTGGAGCTGGCGAACGACAACCGGGACGCGCAGTCCGCCCTGCTCATCGACGGCGCCGTGCTGGCGAACACCCCGAAGGACCGCACAATGTCGGCCCTCGATCCGAGGACCGGCAGGACGAAGTGGCGCCACACATGGAAGAAGGGCATCTGGTGTGAACGGGCGGTGCTGAGCGGGGTGCCCTACCTCGCGTGCAGGCGCGAGATCAAGCATCCGCAGACCACCGACGTCTTCCGTCTCGACCCTGCCACCGGGAAGGCCGAGCAGATCACGCGCCTCCTCGGCGGACAGTCGTTCATGGGGACCACGAAGGACCGGCTGGTGCTCGGCGCGGAGAGGGACGCGGCCGGCAAGAAGGTGAGGCTGACCCTGGTCAGCGGCTCCGGGCAGGGGGTCGAGCGCTGGTTGCCCCTCCAGGGAGCGCAGGCCCACGTGGACGTCATCGGTGACCGTGTGATCTCCGTGAACTGGCGGGGCGAGGCCCGCGCCTACTCGCTGCGGACGGGCAAGGTCCTGTGGACCCGCCCGGTGGGCGTCCCCATGCCCGATGAGGAGTCGATGACGGGCATCGCCTCACCCGTGGTGTCGGAGAAGCGGGGAGTCGTGTTCTTCCTCAGCCCCACCGGCGACCTGTCCGGCCTCGACCTGCGCACGGGCCGCCAGGTCTGGCGCCACCACGTCGACTTCTTCGGCAAGGGCAAGCCACTGAACTTCGGCATGCCACCCCAACTCCTCCCGTACGACGACGTACTGATCGCCCGCAACGGCAACAAGATGATCTCCCTGCTCCCGCGCATCACCGGCTGATCCGCGTCAGGACGCGGGCCGGGGCGCCACCCGCACCCCGGCCCGCTAGGGAATGTCCTGTACGGCGCGCTCGGCGATCGCGACGTTCATGTGGCTGTTCAGGGTGTCGGGATGGGTGTCGCCGAGCACACGCGCATACACGGCCAGGCATGCCCGGTAGAGCGGGAGAGCCCGTTCCGGTTCCCCGGCGGCCAGGCAGGCCCCGGCCAGTTGACCGCGGCTGTGCAGGGTGTCCGGGTGGCTCTCACCGAGGAGGTGCTCCCGCTGGGCGAGCGTCGTCTCGTACAGACGGGTGGCGCGTTCGAGGTCTCCCGCCGCGCGGTGGGCGAAGGCGACGGTGTTGCGGCTGTGCAGGGTGTCGGGGTGGGTGTCGCCCAGTACGCGCACGCGCTGGGCGAGGACCCTCTCAGCCAGCGGGACGGCTCGTTCGACCATCCCGGCCGTCACGTAGGCGTAGGCCAAGGTGTCGCGGATGTTCAGGGTGTCGGGGTGCAGGTCGCCGAAGACCTGCTCGTGCTGGGTGAGAGTCCTCTCGCAGAGCGGAACAGCACGGCGCGGATTACCCATCTCCGCGTAGGTGTAGGCGAGGGCATGGCGGCTGCGCAGGGTGTCGGGATGAACGTCGCCGAAGATCCGCTCGTGCTGCCCGAGACTCTCCTCGTGCAGGAGGACGGCTCGTCCGAGATCTCCCGCCGCTTGATGGGCGAGGGCGACATGGCTTCGGAATCGCAGCGTCTCGGGGTGGGTGTCACCGAGGATCCGGGCGGAGTGCGCGAGCGTCGCCTCGTGCAGGGGGATGGCACGCCTCACATCACCGGACACCTCGTAGGCGATGGCAAGGTTGCTCCGCCGGATGAGGGTGTCGGGGTGCCTGTCGCCCAGCACCCGCTCGGACTGCGCGAGCGTCGCCTCGTGCAGCGGGATGGCACGCCCCAGATCCCCCGAGACCTCGTAGGCGATGGCCAGGTTGCTACGGCACATCAGGGTGTCGGGGTGCCTGTCGCCCAGCACCTGCTCGGACTGCGCGAGCGTCTTCTCGTGCAGGGGTATGGCACGCCCCAGATCGCCGGACACCTCGTAGGCGACGGCCAGGTTGCTACGGCACATCAGGGTGTCGGGGTGCATGTCACCCAGCACCTGCTCGCGTTGGGCGAGTGTCGTCTCGTGCAGCGCGACCGCCCGTTCCAGATCTCCGGCCATGCGGTAGACGCTGGCGAGAGCGTTACGGCTGGTGAGGGTGTCGCGGTGCATGTCACCCAGCACCCGCTCACGCTGCCGGAGCGTCAACTCGTGCAACCGGATGGCACGCTCGAAGTTCCCCGCGACCCGGTAGACATTGGCGAGGTTGCTGCGGCTGATGAGGGTGTCGGAGTGCGTGTCACCCAGCACCTGCTCGGACTGCGCGAGCGTCTTCTCGTGCAGCGGGACGGCGCGCCCCAGATCCCCCGCCGCCTCGTAGGCGATGGCCAGATTGCTGCGGCTTCGCAGGGTGTCGGGGTGTGCGTCGCCGAGTACCCGCTCACGCTGGGCGAGCGTCGCCTCGTGCAGCGGGATGGCACGCCCCAGATCCCCCGAGACCTCGTAGGCGGCGGCGAGGTCGCTTCGGCTGGTGAGTGTGTCGGGGTCCAGGTCGCCGAGGGTCTGCTCACGCTGCGCGAGGACCGCCGCGTACAAGGGGACGGTGCGCGCGGAGTGGCCTTGTTCGTGCATCCGCTGAGCGGTTTCCTCGTACCAGTCGGTGAGTGGATCGTTGCGATGTCCGTGAGGGCTGGTCGCGGCAAGGGCCACCAGATGGGGGATGAGCGTGTCCCATTGGCCCTCGGAGGCACGGTCCGGGCCCGCTGCTGACGTGAGGGTGCGGAGGACGGCCCTTTCGGCCCGTCTGCGCCCTGTGTGATGGGGGCGGCCCCCGGTTCCCGAGAGGCGAGCAGCACTGGGTGAGCGCAGGACTGTCTGGACCAGGCGGTGGACACTGACGGACGTCTCGGTGACGGTGGCCATGCTGTAGGCGGCCAGGGTGCCGAGGGCCTCGGCGAGCGTTTCGGGGCTGGTGGCCGGCGGCATGAGAAGGGCATGGGGGATGTCGTCGGGAGCGAGCCACGCGGCGGTGTACAGGACGTCCACGGCCAGTCGGTCGCGCTGGGCCAGCGTGTGCAGGGTGACCTGCCAGATCCGGTTGATGGTGTGCTCGTCGGTCAGCCCGTCGGCGCCTCTGCCGAGCTTCTTGCCCAAGCTGCGGCGGTAGGCGTCCATCGTGATGCCGGGGTTCTGGGCGAGGTAGGCGCCGGCCTGCTTCAGGGCCAGCGGAAGGTGTCCCAGATCGATCGCCAGTGCCCGGGCCGCGGCCACCTGGCGCGGTGTGGGTGTGCTGTTCCTGAGAACAAGGGTGCACAACAGATCGACCGCGTCGTCGGGCGGCAGCGTTCCCAGAGTGAGTGTCGGTGCGCTGTCGGGCCAGCCTCTGGTCCGGCGGCTCGTGGCCAGATGGTGCCCGCCGTTCAGCGACCCCAGGTAGGGGGCCAGGTCGGCGGGTTCCTCGACATTGTCGTAGATCAGCAGCCAGCCCGGGTGCCACCGCAACCATTGTCTGGCCCACACCACCTGGGCTTGTTGCCCGGCGTCGGCCGCCCACGCGGGGACCAGCTCCTGGGTCAGTTCGGCCAGGGAACGGGCGATGAGGTCGGGGGACTCGGCCCTGATCCACCAGATGAGGGTGTATTCGCCACGGTGTCGGTGGGCGTAGTGGAGGGCAAGGGTGGTCTTGCCGACTCCTCCCAGCCCGTGCACGGTGCCGGCCTGGGCGATCGCGCTTTCCCCTTGCCGGGTCAAGTTCCGTCGCAGCCAGGCCAGTTCGGCGTCCCGCCCGACGCACAACCCGACCGGGGCGAGATTGGACATACCGTGTGCGGCGTTGACCTTGTCCGGTGCGTACAGAGCGTCCGTGGGCAGACTGACCACGTCGCCGCTGACCGCGGTGCCGATCGTCGCCGCACCGATCGAGCGGATGCCGGAGGCCCGGGTGTTCGTGAGGGCTTCAGGCCCACCCGGCGAGGCCTGGGGGGTGTGCGCCGGCCTCGCCGGGCCCGGTCCGGGGACAGGCAGTACGGCAGCCAGTTCCGCGCGCAACTCCGCGTCGGCCCGTAGAGCGCGCTTGAGCAACTGCCGCAACGCCCCAGCGGCATCGGGGTTCTCGGGCTCCTCGGCCGCTTCGGCCACCGCCTGCACCAGTGCCCGCCGACCGCTCTCGTCCCCGCGGCGCCACACCGTTCGCAGGATGCGACGTCCCAGGTCGACGGTGGAGTCGCGGACGTCGCCCTCCGCCCGGGTCAGCACGGCTTCGCCGTACACGCCGATCGCGGCCGACAGACAGGGGCCGGCCCCCGTCACCCAGTCCCCGATGTCCGCATCCCTCATGACGCCCCCGCTGCGCCTACCCTGCCGCAGGCCTCATCCCGCCACGGCTGAATCTCAGCGTAAGCACGCCTCCCGGATCGCACAGGGCGCGAAAGGAGCCCAGAGGGGCACACAGGCGCACGACGCGACCGGTCTCACCGCCCCCGTACGCGGGGTCACTCACTCCGTGAAGCAGCCGAACTCCTCGTCGTCCCGGTCGTCGTAGGCCGTCCGGGACTCGGCGTCCGACTCACCGAACACGATCTGGCCGGGGGCGAGTTGCTCGGGGCGGAAGGTGAGGAAGCCGGAGATCTGGTCGTCCGAGGCCATGTTGGCGCGCAGGGCGTACGTGGTGCCGGGGTCCAGGGTGGCGGTGAGGGGCTGTTCCGTCGTGAAGCCGTCCGGGGCGGTGCCCAGCCGGATCCGCTGCGAGAGGGTCTTCCCGTCCGTCGCCCTGATGTGCCACAGCGTGCGGCCGGGGTCGTCGACGGTGCTGGAGTCGTCCCACTCGTAGAGCGCGGCCTCGGTGATCCCGTCGCCCTTCGCGGCCGCGCAGTCCCGCCAGGCGAGCGTGGGCTTCGCCGCCGTGCCCGTGACGAAGAGGGGATCGTGCTCGGCGCCGCAGGCCGTCAGCAGGGGCGCGAGGGCCACAACTGCCGCCAACAGCACCGCTGTTCCCCGTTTCATGGCGCGGAGTCTATGGGGGGACACGAGCACCGTCGGCCCCACGGGACGTATCGAAGCGGTACCGGACAGATCACACGGCACACCCCCGGATAGGGTCACCGGTCATGGCTGAGGACTGGCGGCGTGATCGGATCGGCAGCGCCCTTCGCGGCGACAACCCCACCGTGCTGCGGAGGCTGGACGCCGGGTTCGCGGTCATCGGCGACGTGCAGTTCCTGCCCGGGTACGCCGTCCTGCTCGTCGACGACCCCGCCGTGACGCGGCTCTCGGAGCTGCCGAGGGCGCGGCGGCTCGCGTTCCTGTCGGACATGGAGCGGCTCGGCGAGGCCGTCGAGCGGGTCTGCGGGCGGCTCGACCCCGCGTTCCGGAGGGTCAACCTGGAGATCCTCGGCAACACCGACCCGTTCCTGCACGCGCACGTGTGGCCGCGGTACGCGTGGGAGCCTGCCGAGTCGGTGGGGCGCCCGGTGTGGCTCTACCCGCCGGAGCACTGGGCAGACCCGAGCCACGCCCTCGGGCCCCGCCACGACGCCTTGCGTACGGGTATCGGGGAGGAGCTGGACCGCCTCACGGGCTCGGCGGTGTGACATCGGCGGGCAGTGCCTCCCGCATGGCCTTCGCCGTGGCCGCCGGGTCGTAGTCCACGGGTACGCCCTCGACCATGATGATGTCGCCCTCGATGTGCCGGGAGCGCAGCGGGGCGATCTCCTGGTAGGCCGGTGAGTCCCACCAGGCCCGGGCCTCCGCGATCCCGGGGAAGCCGATCATCACGACGTGGCCCGGCCAGGTGCCCTCCATCACCTCGTGCGGCGTGACATGGACGAGGAAGCGTCCGCCGTACGGCTCGAAGGTGCCGGGGATCCGCTCGATGTACTCGGCGATGTCCGGGTGCGGGGCGGCGTCACGCAGGTGGGCGATGACGTAGGCGGGCATGGTGTCTTGGGTCCTTCCGGTCGGTGGGGCTGGGTGGAGGGTGTCCTGGTCCGGGAG
>NZ_LIRK01000841.1 GCF_001419765.1 Streptomyces torulosus | reverse complement strand
GAACGTCTCCTGGGCCTGCCGCGCCGGCCACTCCTCCGGAAGGTGCCGGACGGGCAGCCGGGGGTCGGTCCGAATGATCCGCAGCCACTCGGCGACCAGCCGCAGCCGGGTGGCGACGGGGTCGGCGGCGGCGAGGTCCGCGCTGGTCCAGCGTTTGTCGAACGCGACGTACCGCGCGGCGAGGGCCTCCAGGTCCCAGCTCTCGCGGATCATCAGCCCGATGTCGGTGAACTCGTCGGCGCGGGCGTGGAACACCTTCACATGGGCGTCGAGCCCCAGCTCCGAGACGATCCCTCGTACGTCGACGCGCCCCGGCGCGATCCACAGGCCGCTGTAGAGCGCCCCGAACCCGGACCAGATGAGCCGGGAGCGCAGATCGTGGCGTTGCCGTTGCCAGGACTCGGGGAGGGAGAAGCCGAGGAGGGTCCAGGTGCCGTCCCAGTCCTCGTTGACGGCGCCGTCGCGCCAGATGCGCTGTCCGCCGTCGCGCAGGATGCCGCTCGCGTGCGGGGTGAGGCCGAAGAACATCTTCCGTCCTTCGCGCTGCCTGCACAGCAGCCCCCGGTTCACCATCCGCGTCAGCGTCGACCGGACCGCCTGCTCGCCGGTGCCGACGCGTCCGAGGACGTCGATGATGCTCCCCGAGTACACCCCGAGGTCTCCCTCGCCGCGGTCCAGCACGTGGTTGCCGAAGAAGGCCAGCACGAGCGACTGCGGCCGCGGCTGCGGCACGTCGACGACATCGACGTCCAGGATCTCGTCCTCCACAGCGGTAAGGGTACGTAGGACCGGGGCGGAGCCGGGGTGGGGGCTGGCCCTGTCCTACCCCTCACCTCCCGGCTTCCGGGCGACGACGAAGATGCGGCGGAAGGGGAAGGCGGTGCCGTGGGGGGTGGCCGGGTAGGCCTCGCGGAGGGCGGTGCGGTACTCGGCGACGAAGGGGTCGGCGTCGTCGCCGAGTTCCGTGAGGATCGGCCGCAGTCCCGTCCCGGTGACCCAGTCGAGCACGGCGTCCTCGCCCTGGAGGAGGTGGACGTACGTCGTCTCCCAGGCGTCGACCTCGCAGCCGAGGTCGGCGAGCGTGGCCAGGTACGCGGCGGGCATGTGGACGGCGTCGTCGTGGCGGAGGGTGTCGCCGAGCCGGTCCCGCCAACGGTCGGACCGGGCGAGTTCCCGCATGAGGCGGTGGCTGGGCGAGTCGAAGTTGCCGGGCACCTGGAAGGCGAAGGTGCCGCCCGGCACGAGGGCGTCCACCCAGACCGGGAACCGGTCGAGGTGGCCGGGCACCCACTGGAAGGTCGCGTTGCTGACGATCAGGTCGTACGGCTCGGCAGGCACCCAGGTGCGGAGGTCGGCGGCGGCCGCATCGACTTCGCCGCCGCCGACCTCCGCACCTGG
>NZ_LIRK01000840.1 GCF_001419765.1 Streptomyces torulosus | reverse complement strand
CTCCCGCCCCCCATCACCGTTCGCCCGGCGCCGAACCCCCTGCGTCCGGTGCTGTACGAGTTGCGCCGGGCCACGGGGGTCGGGACCGGTTATGTGACTGCGGTCGTCGTGATCGTCGTCTCCGCGGTCATGGCCGTGGTGCTGGCCGGGATGGGGCACACTCCGCAGCCACGGCTGCTGGCCGCGTGGCCGCGGGAGGTTCCGCTGCCGCCTGCGGCCGTCGGCGCGGGGCTGCTCGGCGCGATCGCCTTCGGAGACGAGTTCCGGTACCCGGCGCTGGCCGTGGACCGCGGCCCCGTGCCCCGCCGTCTGGGGCTGCTCGCGGCGAAACTCCTGGTCTCGGCCGTCACCGGGCTGCTGCTGGCCCTGCTCACCGTCGGCTGCGACCTGGAGGTGCTCTACCTGCTCCACGGACCGGAACTCACCTCGGTCCCCGGTGCCTGGCTGCCGCTCGGTGCGAGTTGGCTCGGCTTCGTCGTGGGGTGCGCCTGGGCGGGGGTGCTCGCCGCGGGGGTCTTCCGTTCCACCAGTGCGGGGCTCGCGGCCGTGGTCGCCGTCCCCCTCCTCGTCGTCCCCCTGGTGCAGAAGGCGCTGCAGGGGTCGGCTGTGCGACATGCGATCGGATTTCCGATGCGGCTGCGCGAGCTCGTGCTGACGCAGTGGCCGTTCGGGGGTGATCGCTACGTGGAGGCGGCGGCGCAGGTGATCGTCCAACCCGAGGGAGGGGCGCTGCTGTTGTCGCTGACCGCGTTGCTGGGGGCCTATCTGTTCACGACGGTGCGCAGCAGGGTCCGCTGAGGATCGTCCTCACCCTTTCGTGCTCACCCTCCGTGCTCTTCCGTCGCCGCAATGTGCACAACTCCTCGTGGAACGCCCATTTCTTTCCGATAAGGCGTCAATTGCGAAGGGGTGAGCGATCACCCTTTCGTGTGCTTTTCACCAAAGACCTCAAGGGAGTTGAGAACGCAGCCGACAAAGGATGCGTGAGTACCCTTGCGCACACCATGATGACCGCCGCCCGCTCCGCCGATTCCGGCCTCGCAGGACCGGGCGAACTCGACCGCTACCCCTACGCCGAGCGCCCCGGCGTCGACCGTGTCGGCATTCCCTCCTGGGACGGCACGGACCCCGAGCTGGGGCGCGTGGGCCGTCGCGCCGCCGGAAGCCGTGGACGCGGGCTCCACGGCCAACTCGTCCAGCAGCTCGGCCAGATGATCGTCTCCGGCGACCTGGGGGCCGACCGCCCGCTCGTCCCCGAGGAGATCGGTCAGCGGTTCGAGGTCTCCCGCACCGTCGTCCGTGAGACCCTCCGCGTGCTGGAGGCGAAGGGGCTGGTCAGCGCCCGCCCGAACGTCGGCACGCGGGTCCGCCCGGTCAGCGACTGGAACCTGCTCGACCCGGACATCATCGAGTGGCGGGCCTTCGGCCCCCAGCGCGACGACCAGCGGCGCGAGCTCAGCGAGCTGCGCTGGACGATCGAGCCGCTCGCCGCCCGCCTCGCCGCCGGGCACGGCCGCGACGACGTCCAACAGAGGCTCGGCGACATGGTCGAGCTCATGGGGCACGCCATGGCCCAGGGCGACGCGCTGACCTTCTCCCGCGCGGACGCCGAGTTCCACTCGCTGCTCATCCAGGTCGCCGGCAACCGCATGCTGGAGCACCTCTCCGGCATCGTCACGGCGGCGCTCCAGGTCTCCGGCGGCCCCGCCACCGGCTGTGACCGGCCGGGCGAGTCGACCCTCGTGCACCACGCCCGGCTCGTCGACGCCCTTGCCGCGGGCGACGGCGGGGCGGCCGAGACGGCCATGCGGCAGTTGCTGACGGTCCACCCCGAGGTGGAACGTGTGGTGCCCGCGCCGCGCGAGCACTGAGGGCACCCAGGGCGCGACAGGAGCGGCACGGTCGCGGTGTGAGCCCTCGACGACCCTGATCGGCCGGCGAACCGTGTGCCGCCGGACCCCATCGGATCCTTCCGGGATTCGGCGGGGCCCGGCGGCGCGACAGGCCGACAGCTCGACGGTCGGTGCGTCGCTGTCCGTAGGCGTCGGTGCCGGGTCGTCGTCCTCCCCACACGGGCGAAACCCGCGCTGGACCCCGGCTCCCGTCATGCCGACCGGCTGGCGTCGATCGATCGCCGCCGGATCGACCGCGGCCGGTTGTCCCACCCC
>NZ_LIRK01000084.1 GCF_001419765.1 Streptomyces torulosus | reverse complement strand
ACCGCTTCTACCGTGCCGCCGTGGGCGGCTGCCACCGCGCGGACGATGGACAGGCCGAGGCCGGAGCCGGGGAGGCTGCGGGCGTCGGCGGCACGGTAGAAGCGGTCAAAGATGCGTTCGAGGTCGCAGTCGGCGACGCCGGGACCCCGGTCCAGGACCTCCACCCGGACCACGTCGGGCCCGTCGCCCTGGCCCACGTCGTCGAGGTCGACGAGGTCACCGCCGCCTCGCGCCGGCCCCCGCGCGACCACCACCTCGATCGCCCCGGTCCCGGCGCGGTCGAACTTCGCGGCGTTCTCCACCAGGTTGGACACGGCCCGCTGCAACGCCCCCGCCCGCCCCTCGACGGTCGTGTCGCCCTCCACCCGTACGGCGACCTCCCGGCCGGTGCGCCGCCGCGCGGTCGCCGCGACGTCCTCGGCGATGTCGGCGAGCTGCACCCGCTGCACGGGCTCGGTGCTCGACTGCCCGGCGGCGAGGTCCACCAGCTCGTTGACGAGGTCGGTCAGTTCGCGGGCCTCCTGGGCGAGGTCGTCGACCAGTTCCTCCCGCACCCGGGCGGGCAGTTCGTCGATGCGCCGCAGCAGCGAGATGTTCGTCCGCAGGGAGGTCAGCGGTGTCCGCAGCTCGTGTCCCGCGTCCTGCACCAGCCGCCGCTGGTCCTCCTCCGACTGGGCCAGCCGCACCAGCATCCGGTCGAAGGAACGCCCGAGGCGCCCCACCTCGTCCCGGCCCGCGACCGGCACCTGGATCCCGAGTTGCCCCGTCCTGGCCACGTCCTCCGCCGCCCCGGCCAGTTGCACCAGCCGCCGGGTCTGCCGCCGCGCCAGCCACCACCCGAACAACCCCGCCGAGAGGACGACACCCGACACGAACAGCAGGGTCCGCTGCTGCAACTCCCGCAGCAGGTCCTCGGTGTCACTGAACTCCTGGGCCACCTGCACGGCCCCACGGCCGCCGCCGAGCGCGACGGTCGCCACCCGGTACCGGCCGCCGCCCACCTCGACCTCGCCGTGCTCGACCATCGCCCCGGCGAACCTCGCGCCCGCGGTCCGGCGGTCGGCCGGCCGCACGGGCAGACCGGGGTCGCCCTTGTCGAGGACCTGCCCCTCGGAGCCGAGCACCTGGACGTCCGTACGGCCGGAGCGGATCAGGTCGTCACGGGGGCCGCCGCTGTCCGAGGGCGCGAAGTCCTCGGGCCCCAGCCGGTCCTGTTCCACCAGCTCCCGCAGATCGCGGACCACCTCGGCGAACACGGTCTGCTGGTCCACCCGCACCAGCCGCGCGGCCGCGCTGTAGCTGAGGATCCCGACGAGCACGGTGACGACACACGCCACCGCCACGAACGACACGGTGAACGTCGCCCGCAGCGACGGCACCGGACGCAGCCGGGCCGGCACCCGCGACACCAGCCGGACGAGACGCTGCGGCACCGCCCGCCGCCTCAGTCTTCCCGCAGCGCGTACCCCACACCCCGCACGGTGTGGATCAGCGCGGGCGCCCCGGGCTCGTCGAGTTTGCGCCGCAGATAGCCGACGTAGACCGCGAGGTTCTTGGAGCCGGGCCCGAAGTCGTAGCCCCAGATACGGTCGTAGATGGTGGCGTGGTCGAGGACGATCCCCGCGTTGCGCACGAGCAGTTCGAGCAGGTCGAACTCGGTCCGCGTCAGCTCCAGCTCCCGCGCCCCCCGCCACGCCCGCCGCGCCTGCACGTCCATCCGCACCCCGGCGGCCGACACCAGCCCGGACTCCTGCGCGGGACTCGCCGCACCCACGGCACCCGGCGCGACCGGGCCCGATGCCTCCGGGGACGTTTTCCCGGTGAGGTCACCGGCGTTGCCGGTCCGGCGCAGCAGTGCGCGCAGCCGGGCGAAGACCTCCTCCACGTCGAACGGCTTGACGACGTAGTCGTCCGCGCCGGCGTCGAGCCCGGCGATCCGGTCGGCGGTCTCCACCAGCGCGGTGAGCATCAGGATCGGCGTCCGGTCGCCCTCGGCGCGCAGCACCCGGCACACCTGGAGACCGTCTATGCCGGGCATCATCACATCGAGGACGAGCACGTCGGGCTGCCTGCGGTGCGCCTGCGCCAGCGCCTCGACGCCGTCGGCGACCGCCGTCACCTCGTAGCCCTCCAGCGTCAGCGCCCGCTCCAGGGCATGGCGGATGGCTCGGTCGTCCTCGGCGAGCAGCACGTTCTGGGGCACCCCACCAGTCTGCCAAGGTCACGGCCGCGCACCACCTCGCCGGGTGCGCCCGAACGCCCCTTCTTACCGGCCTCTCACCACGACCGCGTGGCCGGCTTACCGCACCGCAGGACGGTGTTCGTGTGACACCGGCCCGCAAGGGAACCCGGGTGGAGGGGGTCGATGCAGTAAAAAGGGTCGGAACCCGCCCCAATTCTCCGATACACCGTCAATACCGTCGGGAAGGTAGTGCATGAGCCGCCGGATGAAGATCGTGTTCCTGCTGCACAACGCGTACGCCATCGGCGGCACCGTCCGAACGACCCTCAACCTGGCGTCGGCCCTCGCGGACCACCACGACGTGGAGATCGCGTCGATGTCCCGCCACCGCGACGAACCCCGTTTCACGGTCGACCCCCGGATCACCCTCGTGCCCCTGGTCGACATCCGAGCGAACAGCGCCGACCTGCGCGATCCGGCCCAGATGCAGCCCGCCGTCGACTTCCCGACCGCCGACAAGCGCCACCGCCAGTACAGCCGCCTCACCGACCGGCGCGTCCGCGGCTATCTGACCGGCTGCGACGCCGACGTCGTCATCGGCACCCGCCCCGGCCTCAATGTGTACGTCTCCCGCTTCGCGCCCCGCCGCGCCCTGCGCATCGGCCAGGAGCACCTGCGCCACGACGCCCACTCCAAGCAACTGCGTGCGGTCCTCGCCCGTCACTACCGCGCCCTGGACGCGGTCGTCACGACCACGGCCGCCGACGCCGAGGTGTACCGCGCGCGGATGAAACTGCCGGGCGTACGGGTGATGTCCGTGCCCAACATCGTCCCCGCGCCCGGCATCGCCCCCTCGGACTGCACCGCCCCCGTCATCGCCGCCGCCGGACGCCTCGCCCGCGGCAAGCGCTTCGACCTCCTGCTGGAGGCGTTCGCCAAGGTCGCCCCGAAGGAACCCGACTGGGAGCTGCGCATCTACGGCGGTGGCAAGCAGAAGGGCCGCCTGCAGACCCTCATCGAGGAGCTCGACCTCACCGGCCGCGCCCATCTGATGGGCCCGCACACCCCCATCGAGGACGAGTTCGCCCGCGCCTCCCTCGTCGTCAGCGCCTCCGACGCCGAGTCCTTCGGCATGACCCTCGTCGAGGCCATGCGCTGCGGTGTCCCCGTGGTCAGCACCGACTGCCCGCTCGGCCCCGCCGAGATCATCACCGACGGCGTCGACGGCCGCCTCGTCCCCGTCGACGACCCGCACGCCCTCGCCGACGCCATCCTGGACCTCGTCACCGACGACGCGCTGCGCCGCGCCATGGGCCGGGCGGCCCTGAAGTCGGCCCACCGCTACGACCCGGCCCCGATCGTGACGCGGTACGAGGAACTGTTCGAGGACCTCCGCGCGACCAGGCTCCAGCGCACCTGGGAGAACTGGACGACGAGGGCGCGCATCTGGGTGCACCACCGGGCCGCCGCAGGAAAGAGGGCGGCCCTGTCCTCGCTGCGGGGCGCGGGCCTGTCACCCGTACGCCTCCGCCGCGCGACCGCGAGCAGTCACGGACAACGCGCGGCCTGAAGCACACCCCGGCCCCGGCGGAGGGACACGACCCGCGCCCACTCGGGTGGCGATCGTCAGCCGATGGCCTTGCGGACGGCGGCCTTGCGGCCCATGGCCTTGCCGTCCGCCTCAGCCCACGAACTTGCCGTCGGCGGCCCACGGCCCACGCCCCCGCCGGCGGCCCTCAGTCCACGCCCCGGCGGCGGCCCTCAGCCCTCGGCCCCGGTGGTGGCCGGCGCCTTGTGGGTCGGGGCGTCCGGGACGCCCGCCGGCCGGCCCTTCGCGAACTCCTCCCGCAGCACCGGCACGACCTCCTCCCCCAGCATGTCGATCTGCTCCAGCACCGTCTTCAGCGGCAGCCCGGCGTGGTCGACGAGGAACAACTGCCGCTGGTAGTCCCCCGCGTACTCGCGGAACGCCAGCGTCTTCTCGATCACCTGCTGCGGCGACCCCACGGTCAGCGGCGTCTGCTCGGCGAAGTCCTCCAGGGACGGCCCGTGGCCGTACACCGGCGCCACGTCGAAGTACGGCCGGAACTCCCGTATCGCGTCCTGGGAGTTCCTCCGCATGAACACGTGCCCGCCGAGCCCGACGATCGCCTGCTCGGGCGTGCCGTGCCCGTGGTGGGCGTACCGCTCCCGGTACAGCTCCACCATCCGCTGGGTGTGCTCGGCCGGCCAGAAGATGTTGTTGTGGAAGAAGCCGTCACCGTAGAACGCGGCCTGCTCGGCGATCTCGGGCGAGCGGATCGACCCGTGCCAGACGAACGGCGGCACCCCATCCAGCGGCCGCGGCGTGGACGTGAAGCTCTGCAGCGGCGAGCGGAACTTGCCCGCCCAGTTCACGACGTCCTCGCGCCACAGCCGGTGCAGCAGCGCGTAGTTCTCGATGGCGAGGTTGATGCCCTGGCGGATGTCCTGCCCGAACCACGGGTAGACCGGCGCGGTGTTGCCGCGGCCCATCATCAGGTCCACCCGGCCGTCGGCCAGGTGCTGGAGCATCGCGAAGTCCTCGGCGATCTTCACCGGGTCGTTGGTGGTGATGAGGGTGGTCGCGGTGGAGAGGATCAGTCGCTCGGTGCGGGCGGCGATCCAGCCCAGCATGGTCGTGGGCGACGACGGCACGAACGGCGGGTTGTGGTGCTCACCGGTGGCGAAGACGTCGAGACCGACCTCCTCCGCCTTCAGCGCGATCTCGACCATCGCCTTGATGCGCTCGCGCTCGGTCGGCGTACGGCCCGTCGTGGGGTCCGGCGTCACATCACCGACGCTGAAGATCCCGAACTGCATCATCGTTGCCACCCTCTCAGGTTGTTTATGATTCAACCATAGCGCCAAACAGGTGCTCCGCCTCCACTATTCCGTCGGCACCGCGCACCGGCCTCCCCGGGCCCCGCAGAATGTCAGTCCCCGTCCCTACCCTCTCCCCATGGCCGCCCCACGCCGTGACACCCGAGGGATCGTGGACGCCGCGGAACTCTTCGCGCGCGTCCGCTTCCGCCGCCGCGAACCCGCCGCACCGCTCCGCCCGTATCTGGAGCACTACTGGCTGATCGACTGGGACCTGCCCGAGCCGTACGTCTCCCAGGTCGTCCCGCACCCCTCGGTCAACATCGTCTTCCAGCGGTACGAGGGACAGGCCCCCTTCGCCGAGGTCTCCGGCGTCGGGCTCGGCCTCTTCACCCAGAAACTGGAGGGCAGGGGCCGGGTCTGCGGCGTCCAGTTCCGGCCCGGCGGCTTCCGCCCCTTCGCCCCCGGCAGCCCCGTGTCCGACTGGACCGGCCGCCGCGTACGGCACCGCGAGGTGTACCCGGACACCGACCCCGACACCGTCCTCGCCCCCGACGACGAGGACGCCCGCGTCGCCGCCCTGGACGCGTTCCTGCTGGGCCTCGACCCCCGCCCCGACCCTCAGGCGGACCTCGCCATGACGCTCGTCGACCGCGTCCGCACCGACCGCGCCGTGCGCCGCGTCTCCGATTTCGCCCGCGCCGAGGGCCTCTCCGTACGGCTGCTGCAACGCCTGTTCGCCGCGTACGTCGGCGTCGGCCCCAAGTGGGTCATCCTCCGGTACCGCATCCACGAGGCCCTGGAACGCGCCGAGACCGAACGCGCGGTCGACTGGGCCGCACTCGCCGCCGACCTCGGCTACGCGGACCAGGCCCACCTCGTCCGCGACTTCACGGCGACGGTGGGCGTCCCGCCTACGGCGTACGCGGAGGCCGTGACCCCGTCCGTCAAGACGTCCGTGAACCCGTCCGCGAACGCCGGACCCTCCGCACCGCCCGCGCCCGGCTGATCACTTGGCGTGCATGACCGCGTAGATCATCACGAACGCCACGAGGTGGATGCCGAAGAGGAAGTACGCGAGGTACCACCACACGTACCGCTCGTTCTTCTTCTCCTGGACGAGCCGGCGCCGCTCGGAATCGAGGCCCCGCTCGGCGTCGAGGTCCCGCTGCTCGGCGTCCGGATCCCGCTGCTCGGGTGGCATCACAGCTCCCGGTGGACCTTGGTGTTGGAGGCCTGGGCGCGGGGACGCAGCACGAGCAGGTCGACGTTGACATGGCTGGGGCGGGTGACCGCCCAGGTGATCGTGTCGGCCACGTCGTCGGCGGTCAGCGGCTCCGCGACCCCCGCGTACACCCGCGCCGCCTTCGCCTCGTCACCGCCGAACCGGGTCAGGGCGAACTCCTCGGTCTTCACCATCCCCGGCGCGATCTCGATGACCCGCACCGGCGTCCCGACGATCTCCAGCCGCAGCGTCTCCGCGAGGACGTGCGCCCCGTGCTTGGCGGCGACATAGCCCGCGCCGCCCTCGTACGTCCCGTGCCCCGCCGTCGACGACACCACGACGACCGTGCCGTCACCGCTCGCGGTCAGCGCGGGCAGCAGGGCCTGGGTGACATTGAGGGTGCCGATGACGTTCGTCTCGTACATCCGCCGCCAATCGGCGGGGTCGCCGGTGGCCACCGGGTCGGCGCCGAGCGCGCCACCCGCGTTGTTCACCAGCACGCCGATCGTCCGGAAGGCCGTCGCGAACTCGTCCACGGCCGCCCGGTCCGTGACGTCCAGCGCGTACGCCGTCGCCTGGCCGCCCGACGTGTTGATCTCCTCCGCCAGCGCCTCGATCCGGTCCTTGCGGCGCGCCGTCAGCACGACGCGGTACCCCGCCGCGGCGAGCCCCCGGGCCGTGGCGGCGCCGATGCCGCTGCTCGCACCCGTGACGACGGCGATACGGGAGGCGGCGGACGGTGCGGCGGTGGCCATGAGTGCTCCTGGTGCGCGGCGACTGAGTTGCCCGGCCAGGATAGGCATGCGGTGGGACAATGAGATGAACGAGACGGGTGATCCCCTGTTCAGGAGGTGGATCATGGGACAGGCGCGCGAGGTCATGGACCAGCTCACCGAGGCTCTCACCACACACCAGGACCCGAAGACCATCGGCAACCTCTTCGCGGAGGACGCGGTCGCCCACACGCCGGACGGCGGGGAGATACACGGCCGGGAGAACATCGCCGAGTACTGGCGCCAGATGACGGACGCCGTACCCGAGGCCCGCTTCGAGTCGCTCAGCTCCTTCGAGGTCGGCGACACCGCGATCGACGAGGGCATCTACAGCGGCAGGAACACCGGCCCCCTGGCATTCCCCGACGGCACGTCCCTGCCGGCGACCCAGAAGGACATCGCCCTCCGCGGCGTGGACTTCGCCACGGTGAAGGACGGCCAGATCACCAGCTACCGGCTGTACTTCGACCAACTGGAGTTCCTCAACCAACTGGGCCTGCTGCCGGAGGAACTGACGCAGTAGGAACTGACGCAGTAAGAGCTGACGCGGCAGGAACCGGCGCAGGAGGAACTGATACGGCGGCAGGAGCGGGCGGGGGGCGGCGCGACACCGCCTCCCCTACCCGTGTTCATCCCTTGACGCAGACGACCTGCTTCAGCTTCGCCACGACCTCGACCAGATCCCGCTGCTGGTCGATGACCTGCTCGATCGGCTTGTAGGCGCCCGGGATCTCGTCGACGACGCCGGAGTCCTTACGGCACTCCACGCCCCGCGTCTGCTCCTCCAGGTCCTTCGTCGTGAAGCGACGCTTCGCCGCGTTGCGGCTCATCCGCCGGCCCGCGCCGTGGGACGCGGAGTTGAAGGCCTTCTCGTTCCCGAGGCCCTTCACGATGTACGAACCGGTTCCCATCGAGCCGGGAATGATCCCGTAGTCGCCGGAGCCGGCACGGATCGCGCCCTTGCGGGTCACGAGGAGGTCCATGCCGTCGTAGCGCTCCTCGGCCACGTAGTTGTGGTGCGCACTGATCTCGGGCTCGAAGGTCGGCTTCGCCTTCCGGAACTCCTTGCGGACGACGTCCTTGAGGAGCGCCATCATGATCGAGCGGTTGTACTTCGCGTACTCCTGCGCCCAGAACAGGTCGTTGCGGTAGGCCGCCATCTGCGGGGTGTCCGCGACGAAGACGGCGAGGTCGCGGTCGACCAGGCCCTGGTTGTGCGGCAGCTTCTGGGCCACGCCGATGTGGTGCTCCGCGAGCTCCTTGCCGATGTTGCGGGAGCCGGAGTGCAGCATGAGCCAGACAGAACCGGTCGAATCCGTACAGATCTCGACAAAGTGGTTTCCGCTGCCCAGGGTTCCTATCTGCTTCTGCGCCCGCTCATGACGGAACTTGACCGCTTCCGCCACACCGTCGAAACGCCCCCAGAAGCCGTCCCACCCCGCCGAGGCGAAGCCGTACAGCTGATCGGGGTCGACGGGCTCGTCATGCATCCCCCGCCCCACCGGAATCGCCTGTTCGATCCTCGACCGCAGGCGGGAGAGGTCGCCCGGCAGGTCGTTGGCGGTCAGGGACGTCTTCACCGCCGACATGCCGCAGCCGATGTCCACGCCCACGGCCGCGGGGCACACCGCACCCTGCATCGCGATGACCGACCCGACCGTCGCGCCCTTGCCGTAGTGGACGTCCGGCATGACGGCCAGCCCCTTGATCCAGGGGAGGGTCGCGACGTTGCGGAGCTGCTGGAGGGCGACGTCCTCCACCGACGCGGGGTCGGTCCACATACGGATCGGCACCTTCGCGCCCGGTATCTCTACATACGACATCTCAGCCTCATTCCCCCGCAATTCGAGCAAAAGTCTCAGAACGCAAAACCGGCGCCAAGGTCAACGAAAGGGATGCCGGACCGGCGTCCGCGGCAGTGCGTGCGATACACATGGTGCCCGGGGGTCACCCCCGGTCGGCAAGTGAAATACGCACAGGCCACAGGACAGAACTGCGCAGGCGTCCCCCAGGGACCCCGTCGAGAGGAGCCCCCACGGTGCAGCGGAAGGCGTACGTACCCGGCGTCGCCGTGCTCCTCGCGGCAGTGCTGACCGCATGCACGGGATCGGGCGACGACGACACCCCGGACGACCCGCGCCCCGGCGAGGTCACCGCGTCCGCCTCGACCGCGCAGCCCGGCCGCTACGACACGCTCCCCGAAGCCTGCGGCTCCATCGACGACGACACCCTCGAAGCCCTCCTCCCCGGCCTGAAGCAACTCCCGGACGCGGAGCAGCGCGAGGAGGCGTACGAGGGCCAGGCGACGCTCACCTATGACACGGACCGGAAGGCCGGCTGCCGCTGGAAGGTGGAGTCGCCGACCGCCACCGACTATCTGTTCGTCGACTTCGAGCGCGTGGTGTCGTTCAACGGCACGGTCAGCGACGACAGCAAGGCACAGGAGGTGTACGGCGGCAAGGTGGAGGCCGCGGACCTCCCGGAGCCGTCGCCGAGCACGACCGAGGGGGACGGCCAAGGGGACGAGGGGAATGGAGGGGAGGGTGACGGTGGCTCGTCGGCGGCTCCGTCGCAGAGCGCTTCGCCTTCCGGCACCTCCAAGCCCTCCAAGTCGCCCCAGTCGCCCGACTCTTCTGATTCGCCCGAACCTTCTGGTTCCTCTGATTCATCCGGCTCATCCGGTTCTTCCGATGCGTCCGGTTCCGCTTCCGCGTCCGCCACTCCGGCCTCCCTTCAGCCCCGCACGCTCGACGGTCTCGGGGACGAGGCGTTCCTGGACGACGCGCTCGGGACGAGTCGGCAGCGCACGGTGACTGTGGTGTTCCGCACGTCGAATGTGATCGTGACGATCGAGTACGAGGAGCAGCCGGCGACGACGACGGATGTGCCGGACAGCGAGGAAATGCAGGACAGGGCCCGGAATCTGGCCGAGTTGCTCGCGGAGGCGTTCGACGAGTGAGCGGTTTCCGGGGGTGGGGCGGGCGGCCCGCCGAACCCCCTGATTCAGGACCGCGTTTCCTCCTCACCGCGTACCGTGGCCCCTCGGACCCGATCCGACCGCAGGAACCACGAGCGTGATGAACGTCATGAGTGAAGGAACCATGCAACGAGCCGCAGAGTCAGGTCATCGTCAGCAGCAGTCGCGTACCGCGCGGGACACGAGCGTCGCTCGTGCCGGGCGTCCGAGGCGGGCACGGGTGCTCGTCGGCGCCGCTGTCGTCCCGGTGATGCTGGTGGCGGTCGGCTGTTCGTCGGACTCCGGCTCCGGCGGCGCGTCGGGGGACAAGCCGTCGGCGGGAGCGACCTCGGCGCCGGCGAAGTCGGCGACGCCTGAGGTGGTCGAGGCGGCGTACGCGGTGCTGCCGGACGCGTGCGAGGTGTTCGCGTCGAAGACGCTGAAGTCGCTGGTCCCGCAGGGCGCGAAGTCGGGGAAGGCGATCAACACCGCCGAAGAGAACGTGACCGGCGACTGCCGCTGGACCAGCCTCGACAACAACGGTGTGGACGGTTCGCAGTACCGCTGGCTGAGTGTCTCGCTGCATCTGCTGGCGTCGGACGCGGCGAACGGTCCGGGTGAGGACCGGGCGCACGAGGCGTTCGAGTCGAAGGTGACCGCCGCGAAGGCGGTGAAGGGGGCGAAGAACGTCAAGACGGAGCCGGTGACGGGCACGGGCGACGAGGCGACGGTGGTGCGTTACGACCTGAAGAAGGACGGCGACACCTTCAAGCAGCAGACGATCGTGGTGCGCACGGAGAACGTGGTCGTCACGCTCGACTACAACGGCGCCGGTCTGGCCGGCGACAAGACCCCGGACCCGGCGGCGCTGCTGAAGTCGGCGAAGTCCGCGGCGAAGGAGGTCGTGGAGGCGGTCGAGGACGCGAACGACGGCGACGGCGGCGGGTCGTCCCCGTCGGCGAGCGCGTCGAAGTCGCCGTCCAAGTCCGCGTCGAAGTCGCCGTCGACGGGCGCCACGAAGGCGGCGGGCTCGGGTTCCGGTTCGGATCTGGGCACCGGTTCCGACGCGGACTCCGACTCGGGTTCCAAGACCTCGACGAGCGGCTCGTCGTCCACGCGGAAGACCTCGCGGTAGCGGACGCGCACGACCGGTCGGCAGCGGGCCGGTCGAGCCGGGCCGGCGTAGTGCCCAACTCGTAATGCGCGGCGGGTGACGCCTGCCCTCACCAGGGCTTTCGTCCGGGCCCGGTCCTCTCGTGGGCCGGGCCCGATGCGTACCGGCAACCCGTTTGCCGTACACATGTGCCACCCTGTTGCGCGCAACAACACGCAAGGGGAGGGGAGTACGGGTGGCCGCGCCAATGCAGCTGACTCGAATGCACCGCGTTCTCATCGGCGTGGTCGTGTTCGGCGCCGTCATCATCGCCGGGATCGGCTTCGCGGGTTCCTACGCGGCGGTGCGGGAACTGGCCGTCAAGAAGGGCTTCGGGAACTTCTCCTACGTCTTCCCGATCGGTATCGACGCGGGTATCTGTGTCCTGCTGGCCCTGGACCTGCTGCTGACGTGGATCCGCATCCCCTTCCCCCTGCTGCGCCAGACGGCGTGGCTGCTGACGATGGCGACGATCGCGTTCAACGGCGCGGCGGCCTGGCCGGACCCGCTGGGTGTGGGCATGCACGCGGTGATCCCGGTGCTGTTCGTGGTGTCGGTGGAGGCGGCGCGGCACGCGATCGGCCGTATCGCCGACATCACCGCGGACAAGCACATGGAGGGCGTGCGCCTCACGCGCTGGCTGCTCTCGCCCGTCCCCACGTTCCTCCTCTGGCGCCGGATGAAGCTGTGGGAGCTGCGCTCCTACGACCAGGTGATCAAGCTGGAGCAGGAACGTCTCGTCTACCAGGCCCGCCTGCGCTCCCGCTTCGGCCGGTCCTGGCGCCGCAAGGCCCCGGTGGAGTCACTGATGCCGCTGCGCCTGGCCCGGTACGGCGTCCCGCTGGCAGAGACGGCCCCGGCGGGTCTGGCCGCCGCGGGCATCGAGCCGGCGCTGCTGCCGCCGACGCCGCAGGTCGAGGTCGACCTGGCCGCGGGGGACCGTGGCTCCGGTACGGCCCGGGCGGGGGTGGCCGCGCCCGCCGCGGAGCAGCGCCGCCAGTTGGAGAGCGTCCCCGCCGCGCGGCAGCCGGAGCACCCCGAGTACGAGCAGCGGGGGTACTCCGAACAGGAACCGCCGCCCGAGGAGAGCCCCTGGCTCCACGCCCGCCCCCCGCAGGAGGTCCCCTACCAGGGCGGCTACGACCCGTCGTACGACCCTGAGGAGGAGTACGAGCGGTGGTACGAGGAGCAGGACCCGGAGCAGTACCAGCGGGAGCAGTACCCGGCCGACCAGTACCAGGCGGAGCAGTACCCGGCCGAGCAGTACCAGCAGCAGCGGTTCGAGGAGACCGAGGCGCCGGTGGAGGAGCCCTCGCCGGAGGAGACCGGCAGTTTCCCCATTCCGGTGGCCCCGGGCCGCACCCGTGAACTGGGCGAGGGCGGCGGTACTCCGGAGCCGGACGAAGAGGCGTACTACCAGGTCTTCAAGCAGTCGATAAGTCCTGGCAGCGGGTACCCGACCCCCCGTGAGTTCAGCGACAACATCCAGATGACCTATGGCGTCAGCGTCCTGGACGCCGAGGCCAAGCGCATGGTGCTGCGCTTCCAGAACCGCCACACCGCGGAGCTGGAGGACGACCACATCGCGTGAGCGGCGTGAAACGTGCGGAGGGGGCGCCCGGTGGTGATCACCGGGCGCCCCCTCCTCGTATGTGCGGGTGCTACTCGCCGAGCAGTGCCCGTACCCGGTCCTGGCCCACCGCGAGGAGCAGCGTGGGCAGGCGCGGGCCGGTGTCACGGCCGACGAGCAGGTGGTAGAGCAGCGCGAAGAACGACCGCTGGGCGGTCTTGATCTCCGGCGGGAGCTCCTTGGGCGTGGCGTCCGCGGAGAACCCGGCCTGGACCTTGGGCACGCCGTAGACGAGGTGGGTGAGCCCGTCGAGGGACCAGTGGTCGGCGAGTCCGTCGAGCAGCAGCCTGAGGGAGCCCTGCGCCTGCTCGTCGAGGGACTTCAGCAGCTCGGCGTCGGGTTCGTCGCGCACGATGGTCCGCTGGTCGGCGGGGACGTGCGTGTTGATCCAGGCCTCGGCCTTGTCGAGGCGGGGCCGTACGGCGTCGAGGGAGGACAGCGGGTCGGTGGGGTCGAGCTCGCTGAGGATGCGCAGGGTCTGGTCCTCGGCGCCCGCGGTGATGTCGGCGACGGACGCGAGGGTCCGGTACGGCATCGGGCGGGGCGTGCGGGGCAGCTCACCGGCGGCGGTGCGCACGGCACGGGAGTGGGCGGCCACGTCGGCCGGCAGCGCGGAGCCGTCGGTGACCTTGGCGTCGAGCTTGTCCCACTCGTCGTAGAGGCGCTGGATCTCCTGGTCGAAGGCGATCTTGAAGGACTGGTTGGGCCGGCGGCGGGCGTAGAGCCAGCGCAGGAGCTGCGGCTCCATGATCTTCAGCGCGTCGGCGGGGGTGGGCACGCCGCCCTTGGACGACGACATCTTGGCCATGCCGCTGATGCCGACGAAGGCGTACATGGGGCCGATGGGCTGCTTGCCGCCGAAGATCCCGACGATCTGCCCGCCGACCTGGAAGGACGAACCCGGCGACGAGTGGTCGACGCCGCTGGGCTCGAAGACGACGCCCTCGTACGCCCAGCGCATCGGCCAGTCGACCTTCCAGACGAGCTTGCCGCGGTTGAACTCGTTCAGCGCGACGGTCTCGGCGAAGCCGCAGGCGGTGCAGGTGTAGGACAGCTCGGTGGTGGCGTCGTCGTAGGCGGTGACGGTGGTGAGGTCCTTCTCGCACTGCCCGCAGAAGGGCTTGTACGGGAAGTACCCGGCGGAGCCGGAACTGCCGTCGTCCTCGGCGGCGGCGCCGGAGCCCTCTGCGGCCTCCAGCTCGGCGGCCTCCATGGCGGCGTCCGGCTTCTGGGACTGCGGCTTCTTGGCCGGGTCCTTCCTGGTGCGGTACTGGGCGAGGATCGCGTCGATGTCGCCGCGGTGCTTCATGGCGTGCAGGATCTGCTCGCGGTACACGCCGGAGGTGTACTGCTCGGTCTGGCTGATCCCGTCGAACTCGACGCCCATCTCGGCGAGCGCGTCGACCATCGCGGCCTTGAAGTGCTCGGCCCAGTTGGGGTGGGCGGAGCCGCGGGGGGCCGGGACGGAGGTGAGGGGCTTGCCGATGTGCTCGGCCCAGGTGCCGTCGACGCCCTCGACACCGTTGGGGACCTTGCGGTAGCGGTCGTAGTCGTCCCAGGAGATCAGGTGCCGGACCTGGTGACCGCGCCGGCGGATCTCGTCGGCGACGAGGTGCGGCGTCATCACCTCGCGCAGGTTGCCCAGGTGGATGGGGCCGGACGGGGAGAGCCCGGACGCGACGACGACCGGTTTGCCCGGGGCCCGACGCTCCGACTCCTCGATGACCTCATCCGCGAAACGGGAGACCCAGTCGGTGGTCTCGGTGCTCTGAGCCACGATCGGCACGTCCTCTTTTTCTGAGTGTTCTCCGGGGCCGACCGGTACGGTCCCCGGCCGACGGGGCCCATTCTCCCAGCTCTGGCCATAACCACGAAACCGCGTTTTGAGGGGGGCCGGGCGCCTAGTAGCTCGGGGGTGCGTGTGGTTCTGGCGGGTGCGGGTGAGTGGGGGTTGTTCGCGCCCACTCGGCGGAGCCGCATGTGTCACCGCCCCGCGCCCCTGGTAAGGGACCGGGGCTGCGCCCCGTGCTTTTCATATGAAGGCCGGGGCGCAGGCCCAAGCGTTCAGGGGCGCGGGGAACTGCGCGAACAACCCCCGCCC
>NZ_LIRK01000839.1 GCF_001419765.1 Streptomyces torulosus | reverse complement strand
CCCCGCCTCCTCCGGCCTACGCGGCGGCACCCCTGCTGTACACGGAGGCCGCCCCGCCCCGGCCGGGCACACGGGGCCCGGGCCGGCCGCGGCCGAAGGGCCCGCACCCGGCTTACGCGACGCCCGGACCCCGGCCGGGAGTCGCGTCCCCGACACCGCCGTGACCACCGGGCCCTCCGCCGAGCCCGTGCCGCTCACCCGGCGGGAACTCCAGGTCGCCGCCCTCGTCGCCCAGGGCCGCACCAACAAGCAGATCGCCGACCATCTCGTCATCGCCCGCCGCACCGCCGAGGGCCATGTCGAACGGATCCTGGTCAAGCTGGGGTTCCGCAACCGCAGCCAGGTGGCGGCCTGGTTCAGCGCGCGGTCGTGGTCCTAGGACCCTGTCCGACCCTGCCCCCACGGCTCACCCGGCGGGCGCCGCCTCGTCCTCCACCCTGACCACCAGCTGCGGGACCTCCGCCGCGCCCAGTTGTTCCAGTACCAGCGCGAGCAGCTCCCCGCAGCGCACGGTCACGGCGCTGCCGGGCGGCAGGGACGCGGCGAGACTGATCAGCTGCCACGCGCAGTGCGCCTCCATGAAGCACAGGTCCCGCAGATCGAGGACGACGTGACCGGGCCCCGAGTCGTTCCGGTGGTCCAGCGCCTCACGCAGGGCCTCCACGAACTCCGGGCCCGTGCCCGGCTCCGCGCCACCGGCGATCCGGCCGCCCTCCGGGGTCCCGGTGACCGGCGGAGAGTCGAGCAGCTCCACGACCCGCACCGGGTGCACCTCCGCGATCCGCTCCGTCACCTCGTCACCGAACCGCCGCCGGTCGTACCAGCAGATCGCGGTGAACAAGGGGTCCGCGAACAGCGGCGCCACCGACGCCTCGTAGTCCAACAGCCGCTCCGGGTCGAGACGGACGCGGGGCGCCCAGCTCATGTCGGCGGTGACCCGCAGCCCCGACCAGCCCTCCGCGTAGGAACGGTCGAAGTGGGCGCGGTACGCGTCGATCGTGCGCTCCTCCTCGAAGCGGCCGTCGGGGACGTACATCTCGGTGTTCCGCCGCAGCACCAGCTGACCGCTGTCCCGAGCCGCCACCGCCTGACCGCTGCCCCCGTCCAGCAGCGTGACCACCTCGTCGTCCGTCAGGTCGTCCGGGTCCATCACCAGCAGCACCTTCTCCCGGCGCGCCAGACTGGTCCGCGTGTACGCCGTGAACACCTTCCACGGCGACTCCCCGGCCACGTCCGCCGTCCCCATGCACGCGTGATCCCCCAGCCGCAGCGCGTCGACGGACACCATGCGACGCTCCGCGGAACGTTCGGACGACATGGGGGCGCCTCCCTGGCGGTACGGGACTCTGCGCGGAGGGTAAGCCCTCGCGGGCCGCCGTTGAGGGGATGATCACGACTGGCCGACTTGGGTCCGGCGGCGAGCGAATGAGAGGCAAGGATGAACGATCACGTCCCCCACTCGTGACCGCGAACCGGACCCGCGCCCCGGACCCGCGACCCAAAGGCCCTCGACCGGCCAACAGCCAACAGCCAACACCCGGACCAGCGGCAGGCCCTACTGGGCACTCACCCGCTGCAGCAGCCCCCACGTGAACTCGGCGACGACCTCCCGTCGCGTGCCCCGCGCGTCCGGCGCGACGAACGCCAGCCCCCAGCGGGTCGGCGCCGAGCCCTCCAAAGGCCGGGCCGGGGCGAACGCGCGGGCCACCTCGTCGACCGTGCACGACCACGGGGTGAGGTCCTCCAGGGTGGCCGGGGCGGGGCCGGCGGTACCCGGCGCCCGGACGAGCCACTCGTTCCAGACCGCCCCGTCCGGGCCGACCAGCACCTCGAACCGGAGGTCCGGCCACAGCGGCACCGGCCACAGCCGGGCCTCGCAGTCCAGGTCGCCGATGCGGCGCGGCGCCACGGACTCCGGCGCGCCCAGCACGGACCGGTACCGGGCGGCGGCGCCCCGCGCCCGGGGCGAGCGGACCATCGCCTGCCACCGCTTGTTCGCCTCGCGCATTTCCGCGATCGACACCCCCAGCTCCCGCCGGGCCTCCTCCACGAGCCCGGGATTGTGGTCGGCCATGCGCCGCAGCAGCACGAGCTGGAAGTCGAGCGGGGTGAACGGACCCGAGGGGCTACCGGGGCGCTTCGCGGAGGGCATGGGAGCCATGCTCCCCCACCGTCCCCCCGCCCGGGCGGCGCCCGTCCGGCAGGAACAGCACCGAGTTCACATAACGCGGCCCACCGAACGGCAGGACCCGGCGCAGCAGACCGTGCGACGCCACGTACGAGGTGCGCGCCTGGTGGGCCTCCAGCACGGCCGGGTTCAGCCGGTGCCAGGTCCCGGCGGGCAGCACCCAGCCGGTGTAGCCGAGGCCGGTGAGGAGGTCGACGACCGGGGCGATCGGCTGGATACGCGACTCCAGCTCGATGAAGAGGGCCGGGCGGTCACGGGCGAGGGTCGTGGAGGCGCCGCGCAGCACGGCGAGTTCGTTGCCGTCCACGTCGATCTTGACGAAGCCGACCTCGCTCAGGCCGAGCCCGTCGAGGGTGACGCACGGGACGTCGAGGGCGCGGGCGTGGATGTCCCGGCGGACCAGCGACGACACGCCCCGCCCGCCGTCGTCGCCGGGCGGCAGCCACAGCCGGGCGGTGCCCGGCCGGTCGGAGGCGGCGGCCTGGACGACCCGGACGTTGCCGGGGGCGCCCGCGACGAGCAGCCGGGCCAGCCGGGGCACCGGCTCGACGGTCACCACCCGCGCGGCCCGCCGGGCGAGCCGGTGCGTCCACGGGCCGTACCAGCCGCCGACGTCGACGGCCGTGCCGCAGTCTGGCGGGCACAGCTCGTCGAGGCGGGTCAGCTCGGGCTCGAACCGGGGATAGACGAACCGGGCGGTCGCGGCGACCGCCCGGTCGGGCAGCAGCGGGGCCAGCCGGGCGGCGAGCGTGGTCATGAAGACATCCTCCTCAGCAGTTCCTCGTGTTCGTCCTCCGTGACCTGCTCGCCCGAGGACGGCAGCAGTTGCGGGATGCCGTCGACGATCGGGTACCGGCGGTGCAGCCGCGGGTTGTAGAGCGACTCCGGTGTCCGGGACGCCTCGTCCGGGCCCTCCTCGGGCACGACCAGATGCAGCGGGCCCTTGTCGAGCGGGCACGCCAGGATCTGCAGCAACGGGTCGTCGGGGTTCATGGCGGCGTCAACTCCTTGGCCGGGGCGGGGGGTTGCTGCGCCGACGGCGGCGCGTCGTGCTTGGGCATGCTCAGCAGGACACCGACCGCGAGCACCGTGCCGGACAGCCGCAGCGCCAGCCGCAACGGATCGTCCGGCAGCGACTCACCGAACGACAGCGTGCCGAGCACGGCCGTGAACAGGCTGGTCACCGTCGTGCACACCGGCACGATCAGCGACGCCCGGCAGCGCTGCAGCGCCGCCTGCGACATGACCAGGCCGAACGCGCCGGTGAACAGCAGCAGATACGGGTACGGGGAGCGCAGCACGGCGACCACCGCGTCCCCGATCCCGCCGACGGTGAGACGGCTCGACACCCCCTTGATCGCGAGGGAGCTGACGCCGTACAGCAGACCCACGGCCACGCCGTACTCGACGCCTGTGGTCGGCAGCCGGTGCCGGTGCCGGGCGCGCCGCTCAGCGGACCGGTACAACCACACGCCCAGCGCCAGCGACGGCAGACAGATGGTGAGGACCAGCGCGTACGGCGCGTCGCGGCTGACCGTGTCGGAACCCTCGTCCAGCGACAGCACCACCATCAGCAGCGCGGCGAGGATGGCGCCCAGCGCGTACCGCTCCCTGCCCGTCGTCTCCTCCCCGAGCAGCCGCGCCGACAGCAGCACCAGCAGCACGAGCCCGGAGACGAAGATGCCCTGGGCGGCGGCGATCGGCAGCGTCCGGTACACGGCGAGCTGCGCCGCGAACCCGGCGGCCAGCGACAGCGAACCCCCGATCCACAAGGGGCTGCCGAGGACCAGCCGCAGCAGTCTCAGCGGTTGCCGCACCGACACCTGGGGCAGCGCGCCGAGCGCCCGCTTCTCCAGCACGAACCCGGTGCTGTACAGCGCGTTCGCCAGCAGGGCCGCGGCCACCCCCCACCACATGGTCACGCGCCCCGCGTCGACGGCCTGCGCGCGTGCAGCAGCAGGATCGACGCGGCCGACGGGGCCGCGCACACCAGCCGGTCCAGCGGGCGCATCGGACGCGGTACGCCGTGGAAGGGCGCGCCCCGCAGCCGTACGACCTCGAAGCCCGAGGCGGCCACGAACTCCCGCAGCGCGCGGGCCGTGTAGAGCCGCAGATGGCCCACGACCTCGGTGCCCGGCCGGCCGTGGATGCCGCGCAGGCTGACCTCCGAGAACACCGGCTGGACGCCCGCGAGCAGCAGGGCCCGGTTGTACCAGGCGGCGAGGTTCGGGGTGGAGAGCATCAGATGGCCGCCGGGGCGCAGCACACGGCGGATCTCGTCGAGCGCCGCGTCCGGGTCGACGAGGTGCTCGATCACCTCGCTGAACAGCACAGCGTCGGCGGACTCGGCCCGGAACGGCAGCCCCCCGTCGCTGAGTTCGCCGCGCACGGCGTACGGCAGACGGGTGCGGGCGCGGCGGAGGGCGTCCTGGGACCAGTCGACGCCGATGAGGCGGTGGCCGGGCAGGAGGGGCGCGGCGGTGGCGGCGGCGGTGCCGTCGCCGCAGCCGATGTCGAGGATCGTGCGGGCGCCGTGGGCGGCCGGGCCGAGCGCCTCGGCGAGCATCCGGGCCTGGCGGAGACTGCGGGGGTTGCCGGAGGCGACGGGAACGGCCGGGTCCTCGTAGAAGTCCCGCAGGCCGGGGCGGTCCGCGGTGGTCGTGGTGCCGGTGGCTGCGGTGGTGGTGGTGCCGGTGGTCGGGTCCGCCCCGCCCGCCCGGTTCGTGGTGCCGGTCGTGTCCGTCGGATCCGTCGGTGCCGTTGTCCTCGGTGTCTTCGTGGACATCAGGGGGTGTCCTCTTCCGTCGCGTGCAGGTAGTGCTCGAAGAGGTCGCGGAGGTGGGCGCCGTCGCCGTGGCCGAGCAGGGCACGGGACCAGCGCAGGGCCAGGTGGAGACGGCCCGCCGTGGAGGCGGTCGTGACGGTGAGGCCGCGCGGCATGCGGGCGGGCGCAGAGAACCACACGGCGTGGGCGCGGCCGGCCTCCTGACCGAAGTCCAGGGAGTACGGGATGCGGCCGATGTTGCTGAGCAGGGTCGTCGACGTCCAGGGGGCGGCCGCCCGGCGCAGGCCCCGGGTGAGGGCCGCCCGCCAGGAGACGGGGACGACGGGCGCGGTCAGGAGCGAGGCGCCGTGGCCCAGTTGGGGTCGGGTGAGCGACTTCAGCGCACGGGTGCGGTCGGCCGTGCGGCGCAGCAGGACGGCGGTGGGCGTGCGGCGCTGGTCCACCTCCTCCGGGAGGAAGGCGACGTCGACCAGGCGGGTGCCATTGCCGATGGGCATGCGGGTGTCGCGGGGGCGGTCGTCCACGGGCATGGTGATGCGGAAAGGGCGCGGGCGGGCGCCGTGCTCCCGGTTCCAGTGGGCCAGCATCAGGGCCGTGGTGACCATGAGCTGGTCATTCACGGTGTACGGGGCCGATCGGGGGCGGCGCGGCACCGGAAGTTCGGTGACGAGCAGGCCGTTGCCCGGGGAGGGCTCGGGCGTGCCGGGGGCGACGCGGGCGGGCGGGGCCCAGGTG
>NZ_LIRK01000838.1 GCF_001419765.1 Streptomyces torulosus | reverse complement strand
GGGGATGGGAGGCGGTGTCGGCGTCGGCCGAGGAGGCGTGCCGTGGCGGGGGACCCGCGTCGTGGACGGCGGCCAGCAGCGCCTCTTCGGTGAGGGCGGGGCCGGAGAGTTCGGCGATGACGCGGCCGTGGTCGACGACCAGGCAGCGGTGGGCGAGGGCGGCCGCCNNGCGGGCGCCCACGTCGACGCCCTGGGTCGGCTCGTCCAACAGCAGGACGTCGACCTCACGGGCCTCGTTGATCCACCGGCCGAGCAGCAGCTTCTGCTGGTTGCCGCCGGAGAACGCGGCGGCCGCCAGCCCCGGTCGCGGGGGCCGCAGCCCGACCGCCTCGGCGAGCGAGCCGAACACCCGCCGCTCCGCGCCGAGGGCCCGCACCCCGCGCCGGGCGAGTGTCCGCACCGACGGCAGGAGCACGTTGTCCTGCGCGCTCAGCCCGGCGAACAGCCCCTGCGCGCGCCGGTCCGCCGGGACGAGCGCGATACCCGCGGCCAGCGCGTCGGCGGGCCGGGTCGGCGCGACGGCACGCTCACCGACGCGCACGGTGCCTCCGGACGCCCGGCGCCTGCCGAACACGGTCTCCAGTACGCGTGTACGCCCGGACCCGATGAGCCCGTACAGCCCCACGATCTCGCCCTCGCCGACGATGAGGTCCACGGGCCCGAACCCGGGCCCTCGCAGACCGCGCAGACTGAGCCGGGCGGCGTGCGCGGCCCTGCCGGAGGCGGGCACCAGCGCCCCGCCCCGCCCGAAGGCCTTGCGCACGGCGTCCTCCGCCGACACACGACGCCTGGCGGGGGCGCCGTGCTCGGAGGGTGCGCCGACGCTCTGCCCGGAGGGTCGGCGTGTGCTGGGGCTCGGCCTCGTGGGTCCGTGTGTGCTGAGGCCCGGCCCGGCGGGTGGGCGTGCGGTGACGCTCGGCTCGTCCGCGGCGGCCCCCCGCACCCGGCCCCCCGTGATCGCTTCCACCAGGTCCCGGCGGCTGTGGTTCCCCGCCGCCGAGTGGTGGGTGACCCGGCCGTCGCGGAGCACCGTCACCGCGTCCGCGAGCCGTTCCACCTCGGCCAGCAGATGGGTGACGTACACGACGGCGAGACCCTGGCCGCGCAGATCCTCGACCCGAGCGGCCAGCGCGTCGCTCTCCGCGCCGGACAGGGCGGCCGTCGGCTCGTCCAGGACCAGCACCGACGCGCTGCGGCTGAGCGCTTTGGCGATCTCCACCAACTGCTTCTGGCCCATGGGTAGTTCACCCACCCGGTCGCGCGGCGAGCAGCTCGCGGCGACCCGGTCGAGGAGCTCGGCGGCCACCTTCTCCTGGGCCCGCCGGTCGATGCGGCCGTACCGGGTCCACTCCTGGCCGAGGAAGATGTTCTCGGCCACGGTCAACGAGTCCACGACGCTCAGCGTCTGGAAGATGATCGCCACCCCGGCCGCGATCGACTCCCGGGGACTGAGGCGGCCGTACGGCACACCGCCCACCTCGATCGTCCCCGTGTCCGGCGGGAACGCCCCGCCGAGGCACTTGATCAGGGTGGACTTGCCGGCCCCGTTGTGCCCGAGCAGCGCGTGCACCTGCCCCGCGGGCACGGTGAGGTCCACCCCGTCCAGGGCCCGGACCCCGCCGAAGGACTTGCCCAGCGCGGTGATCCGCAGATTCGGCGGGTGGGACGGTCGGGCCGCCCCTGCCACCGCACCTGCCTCTGCTGCCCGGTCGGCGCCCTTCGCATCGTCGGCGCCCGTCGCCTCGTTCCTGTCGGCCATCGCGCGGCCCTACCCGTTCTGGGCGAGCAGCGCGTCGATCTCCGCCGTGTCGCCCCGCTGCACCAGCTTGACCGGCACCTGCGCGCTCGGGTCCGCCTTTCCCGCGGCGACCGCGAGCGGCACCTCCACGATGGCGTCGGCCATGTCCCGCGGCGCGAGCGCGGCGGAAACCCGGTAGAAGGTGCCCTGCTTGATGGCGAGGAGGGAGGGGACCGAGCCGTCCTGGCCGCCGACGAACGTCTTCCTGTCGTCCTTCTTCCGCCCCGCCTGCTGGAACGCCTTGTAACCGCCGTACGCCGCCGAGTCCGTGATGCCGAGGACGATGTTGAGGTCGGGGTGCTTGGCGAGCAGCGCGTTGGTCTTCGACAGCCCCGTGTCGGGGTCGATGGCCTGCTCCCGCGCCACCACGTCGACGCCCGGCGCCAGCTTGGTGAACGCGTCGATCATGCCCTTGGTGCGCTCCCGGCCCAGCTCGATCGTCTCGTCGATCAGGAACGCCACCTTGCCCTTGCCGTTCAGCTCCTCCTCGGCCCACTTCGCGGCCGCCTCGCCGAGCAGCGTGCCGCTCTCCCGGAAGCTGAACTGGATGTCGGCGCTCTGGTGCTCCAGAGACCCGCCGTACGTCACCCAGATCAGACCCGCGTCCAGCGCCGCCTCGGCGATCGACTCGGTGGCCTCGAAGACCATCGGGAACGACACGATCGCGGGCGTCTTCTGCGCGACCCAGGCGTTGAGGTTGCTGGCCTGCGTGTCGGGGTTGCCGGCGTCGCTGGTCGTCAGCAGCTTCGCGTCGTGCTTCTTCGCCGCGGCCGTCGAGAGCTTCACCAGCGTGGTGTAGAGCGGGAGTTGGGTGTACGGGTAGTCCAGACCGATCCGGGTGAGCGTCGTCGCGGAGGGAGACGCGCCACCGGCCTTCGGCGCGCCGGAGCCGCTCTCCGGCGCGCTGCACCCCGTGGCGGCCAGCCCGGTCGTGGCGAGGGCTCCGGCGGACCACGCGAGGAACTGCCTGCGCGAGGCCGGGACGACGGGGGACGGGCGTCTGGTCATGGCGGGGGTCTCCAAGGGGGCGTGGGCCCGGAAGCGACGTGCGTCCGGCTGTGCCGACCAGGAAAGACCCCCGCGCCCCGCCCCACCATCCGTACAAATACCGAGTGCGTACGGCGGGTGTCCGCCGCCCGAACGCCGGGTGGGGGCGGACCGGTCCCGTTGCGGCGGTCGCACGGCCCGCCCACGACGGGCGCGGGGTGCCGCGGGGCGGGTCACGGATCGGTGAACGCCTTGTCCGGCGACGGACCGCCCTCATATCGTTGGGGCCCAAAAGACCGCTGTCCGGTCTCGGGGCGGCCCCAGGAGGCTCGCATGCTCGACCACCAGCAGATCGCGGCCGCCACCCGCATCGGGATGCTCACCCGTGAACGCGACACCGCCTCCGCCTGCGCCGAGGCCCTGCGCGAACTCGGCCGCGCCCTGCCCCTCGACACCGCCACCCTCCTGGAGATGGACCCCGTCACGGGCGCCTACGCGCAGATCGCCGGTGTCGGCTACGACGCCGCGGTGTCCGACGCCCTGGCCGCCGAGTTCGTCTCGACACCCTGGTACGCCAACGTCCTGCGCTGCGAGATCCCACCCTCCATCTCCGGTGACATCGAGGAACCGGGGGAGCGCTACAGCGAGGGCTGGTTCTACGCCGAGCGGATGCGCCCGGCGGGCGTCCGTGACGCGGTGACGGGCGCCCTGCGCCACCAGGGCCGGCTCGTCGGCCTGATCACCCTCGCCACCGACACCCCGAACGCCTACGACACCGGCAGTCGCCGCCTCCTCGCCTCCCTCCTGCCCGCCCTCGGCGTCCTCGCCGACCCCACCGCCCACGCCGACGACCTCCACGACCTGCCGCCCGACGCCGGAGCGAGCCTGCTCGTCGCCGAGGACGTCCTCGACGTCCCCGGCCGGGCCCCTGCGGCGGTGCTGCGGGACACCGAGTTCCGTAGCCTGGCCCGCGCGTTCGCCGCGTCGCACGGCACGCGACTGCGCCTGCTGTGGCCCGTCGGCCAGGACTGGTACCGCGTCACCCTCCGCCGGCACACCCTCGGCGCGGCCGTCGCCCGGCGGGCGGTCCTCGTGCACGAGGCGCCCGGCCCACTGCCGTACGGCCTCAGCCCGCGTGAACTGGAGGTGCTCACCCGCGCCGCCACCGGCCAGACCAACCAGGCCATCGCGCAGGCGCTCTACCTGTCGCCGCGCACCGTGCACACCCACGTCGAGCATCTGCTGCGCAAGACCGGCGCCGCCTCCCGGGCGGAGGCCACGGCCCTCGCCGTACGGGACGGACTTCTCCGCCCGACCCCCGCGGACGTCGAACGTTTCGTCGAGCGGGCGCCCGGCGGCTGACGGCGGTTCAGTAGGGTTCCACGGATGACCGACACCGCGCCCGGAACCCGGCAGAGCCCGGCACCCGCCCCCGACCGACCCTTCCTCTACGTCGTCGTCTGCGCCGCCGGGATCGCCGTCGAGGTCGACAGACTCATCGCGGCGGCACAGCGACGGGGCTGGGAGGTCGGGGTCTTCGCGACCCCCGTCGCCATGGGCGGGTTCTTCGACACGGCGGCCGTCGAGGCGCGGACCGGCCGCCCCATCCGCTCCGCCTGGCGCTCCCCGAGCGACCCGCGGCCCTTCCCGCCGCCGGACGCCGTCGTAGTCGCGCCCGCCACCTTCAACACCCTCAACAAGTGGGCGGCGGGCACGGCCGACACCCTCGCCCTCGGCACCCTCTGCGAGGCGTACGGCCTCGGCGTCCCCATCGCCGTCCTGCCCTGCGTCTCCGAGGCCCTGGCGGCCCACCCGGCGTACCGCGCCAGCCTGGAGCGACTGCGCGGCATGGGCGTACGGTTCGGCGACCCGTACGCCGGTGAGGTCCGATCCGACGGCGTACGCCCCGAGTTCCGGTGGGAGCGGGCGCTGGACCTCCTGGATACGGAGGGCCGCCCCGTTCAATCGAACGGTTGAACCCGTCGCCGGCCTTCGGGCGACGCGCGGGGTTCTCACCCGGCCGCAGACTGACGGCGCCGCCCCGGCGGCACGCCGAACGACTCAGAGCCGCGGAAAGGACCGTGCCCCCCATGGCCAGCAACCTCAGCCGACGACGCATCCTCACCACCTCGGCGGGTGCCGCGCTCGGCGTACTCGCCGCCGCCGGCGGCACCGCCCGGGCCGCCGCCCCGGGGACGGAGTCGAGCCGCTCCTCGGCGGCCCGCGGCGAGGAGACCCGGTCGCTCGACGAGCTGTACCGCGCCGCCGTCGCCGAGGGCGGCAGGCTCGTCCTCTACGCGGGCGGCGACACCGCCACCCAGCAGAACGCCATGGCCGAGGCGTTCCGCGCCCGCTTCCCCGACATCGACCTCACGGTCGTCGTCGACTACAGCAAGTACCACGACGTCCGCGTCGACAACCAGCTCGCCACCGACACCCTGGTCCCCGACGTCGTCCAGCTCCAGACCCTCCAGGACTTCACCCGCTGGAAGCGCCGGGGCGAGCTGCTGCCGTACCGGCCCGCCGGGTTCTCGAAGGTGTACCGGCCCTTCCGCGACCCGGACGGCGCGTGGACGGCCGTGTCGGTCATCGGCTTCAGCTACCTGTACGACGTGGCCGCGGCCGGCGCCGACGCGCCCAAGTCGCCCTACGAGCTGGTCGATCCGCGTTGGAAGGGCCGCATCGCGTCCTCCTACCCGCACGACGACGACGCGGTGCTCTACCTCTTCTCCCTCTACCAGCAGGCGTACGGCTGGGACTGGATCGCGAAGTTCGCCGCGCAGCAGCCGCAGTTCAACCGGGGCTCGCACACCCCGGGCGTCGCCGTCAACGCCGGGCAGAAGGTCATCGGCGTCGGCGGCTCCGGCTCACTGACCACCCCCGCGAGCGCCCCGACCCGCTGGGTCGTGGCCGACGGGCACCCCTTCATGGCCTGGGGCCAGCGCGCCGCGATCCTGCGCAGGGCCGCCCACCCGACCGCCGCCAAGCTGTACCTCAACTGGTCGCTGTCCACCGAACGCCAGCAGGGCTCCCGCAACGGCTGGTCCGTCCGTACCGACGTCACCCCGGCCGGCGGGCTCAAGCCCGTCTGGGAGTACGCCGACGCGCATGTCGACGGCTTCCCCCGCTTCATGGAGGACCGCGCCGCCGTCGAACGGCTGAAGCAGACCTTCGCCCTCTACTTCGGCGAGGTCAAGGGCGACCCCACCCCGGGCTCCCTGGGCCTGCACCCCGGTCGGTGACCGGCTGACTCAAAACAGCGTGCACGGCATCACCCTTCACTACGGTCACACGGGTAACGACCCACACTCGGCCGGCTGCCCGCCGGTCCGGACCGTCGCGGAGGGAACCGCCGCCGTGCCCGCCAACGCCGCCCCCGCCGTCGTACGCCGCCGTCTGCTGTCGCCCGGACGACTGCCCGACCTGGTGTTCCTGACCGTCGTCATCGGAGGTCTGGTCCGCCTCGTCGACCGCAACTCCGCGCTGTGCTGGATCGTCGTGCCCCCGACCGTGCTGCTCGCCGTCGGGTACGTGGGCGGACTGGCCCTCTGGGGGCGGCTGGGGCGGCGGGGCAGACCCGTCTGGCTGGGCACGCTGCTGGGCCTGTGGTGCTGGATCTCCTGGGCCGTCCCCGCCGAGCACGGCAGCGGCTACACCTGGCTCGCGGTCCCGCTCGCGATCCTCGCGCTCAGGATGTTCGGCGAGCGGGCGGCACTGACTG
>NZ_LIRK01000837.1 GCF_001419765.1 Streptomyces torulosus | reverse complement strand
CCCCGTGGCCTCACGAAAGGGCTCCGCCTCCGTGGATGTCGGTGTGCTGGGCCACGGGGGCGGAGTCCTTTCGTGAGGCCACGGGGACGTGGCGCGGTGAGGGAGCGTCAGGAGTTGGTGAGGGGCAGGCCGGGTGGGTTGACCTCGGACTTCTCGACCGCCTCGTTAGAGAGGTTCCAGGCCTTCAGCCACTTGGCGTACTGGCCGTTCTCGATGAGGTGGTTGATGGCCGCGGCGAGGGGCTCGGCGAGGCCGCTGTCCTTCTTGGCGGTCGCGGCGATCAAGCCCTGGAGGGTCTCTCCGGCGCCGGAGAACTGACCCGCGATGCGGGTCGCCTGCGGCGTGTTCGCCGTCTTGGCGGCGTGGTAGGAGAGGTTCGGGCTGGGGCCGAAGTAGGCGTCGATCTTGCCGCTGTTGAGGGCCAGGTAGAGGCTGTTGTTCTCCTGGAAGTACTTGACGGTGAGGGGCTTGGCGCCCTCCTTCGCCAGCTTCGCCTTCCACTCCAGGAGGATCTTCTCCTGGTTGGTGCCGTTGCCGACGGAGACCGTCTTCCCGGCGAGCTTGCGGTAGTCGCCGTCGAAGTTCCAGTCGCTGTCCTTCCTCACCTCGAAGGCGAGGTCGTCCTTGCGGTAGGAGGCGAACTCGTACTTCTTCTTGCGCTCCTCGGTGTCGGTGACGTTGGAGAAGGCCACGTCGACCTTGCCGCTGTCGAGGCCGATGAAGAGGTTCTCCCAGGTGGACTGGCGCACCTCGGGTTCGAGGCCGAGGACGGCGGCGACCAGTCTGCCGAAGTCGGGTTCGGAGCCGGTGAGTGTCTTCTGGTCGTCGCCGATGAAGCCGAGCGGCGGGCTGCCGGAGGGCAGGGTGCCGGAGCCGATGACGAGCGTGCCGCGCTTCTTGACGGCGGCGGGCAGGCGGTCGCTGATGGACTTCACCTCGGAGACCTTCAGGGTGGTCTCGGTGGCGGCGCCGTTGGACAACCGGCCCACGGTGACCGTGCCCGCGGTGTCGCTCGCCGTCCTCGTGGCGGCGTCGCTGTCCCCTCCGCAGGCGCTGAGTCCGGCGGCGAGGGTGACGGCGGCGGTCGTCGCGGTGATGCCGCGCAGCAGGCTGCGCCGGGAGAGCTGGGTGGGCATGGCTGTCCTGTTCGTTCGGTTCCACGCGGGTGGAAGGAAGGTGTCGGGTGGTGCGGGGCGTGGGGGACTCAGG
>NZ_LIRK01000836.1 GCF_001419765.1 Streptomyces torulosus | reverse complement strand
GGCCGGGGCCGGGGCCGGGGCAGGACCGGGAACGGCAAGGACATGCCCGGGCGGATTCCGGTGCGCACCCGTCACCCGGTTGTGCGCCGAACTCACCGAAACCCCTGACGGCGACGGCCGCCGCCCGAGGCGGTGATCTGCGCCTACGCTCGGCAGGTCGGCCGCCTCACTGCCCGCCGTCGAATCTCGCGCTCGTCAGCGGGGCGACCGTCGTCCAGCCGAGGGACGCGTACAGGGCCCGGCCGTCCGGTGTCCCGCTCAGTACACCGACCTCCGCGCCCTCCTCGAACGCCGCCCTGGTCAGGGTGCGCATGACGAGCGTGCCGAGGCCCCGGCGGCGGTGGGACGCGGAGGTCTCTATCTGGTCGACGACCGCGGTCCGCCCCGTCGGGGCGATCTGCCCGCGGGCGGCCCACGAGCCGTCCGGTGCGGCGACCATCGTGCGGATCACGCCTCCCCGGGCCCAGGTGCGCTGGCGGTAGCCCTCCGGGGCGGTCACGGCAGGGCCTTCCGGTGTCCCCAGGGGCGCGGTCATCAGCCAGCCCGGCTCGGGGTCGACCCACCAGCCCTCGCCCAGGCAGGCGGCGACTCTCGACGCGTCGGCGAAGACCTTGAGCCACACTCCGACCCCGGTGACCGCGCCGGCCACCTTCCGGACCGTCTCCTCCTCGACGTCGTCATGGGTCCCCGCGAGGACATGGCGGGTGACGTGGGCGGCCGTTCCGTTGTCGATCGTGCAGCCCCAGGGCTCCACCACCGGGGGCGCCGCGCCCCGCGAGACGACCCAGCCGTCGACCCAGGCCCGCACGATTCCGTCCACTGTCGCCCCCGTGTAGGTGTGGCACATCAATCCATCTGTAATGGGTGTAGCGGCGCTCAGGCTATTACCTGTGAGGGTGATGTGTCAGCGGGTGGCCGCCGGTCCGTCGTCCCGTCCCTGATCGCCCACAGCGAACGACCCGGCCCTCGGGGAACATCCGCGGGCTCATGTGCATTGAGTCGGCATAGCTCAACTTGAATGCCGAGGGAGAGATCATGGCTTCGATGTCCGCACCGCTCACCCTGCCCGTACTGCCGCTCGACGACGAGGTCGTGCTGCCCGGCATGGTGGTGCCGCTGGACCTCAATGACACGGATGTACGGGCCGCGGTGGAGGCCGCGCAGGCGGCGGCGCGGGCGGAACGCGGTAAGCCGAGGGTGCTGCTGGTGCCGCGGATCGACGGCGCGTACGCGGCCACGGGTGTGCTCGGCACCGTCGAACAGGTGGGCCGCCTGGCCGACGGCGACCCGGGCGCGCTGATCCGGGGACGCGGCCGCGTGAAGATCGGGGCCGGGACCACCGGGCCCGGGGCGGCGCTGTGGGTCGAGGGGACCCGGGTCGAGGAGAGCGTGCCGGAGCCGCTGCCCGGCCATGTCGCCGAACTGGTCACCGAGTACAAGGCACTGGCCAGTAGCTGGCTGCGCAAGCGCGGCGCCTGGCAGGTCGTGGACCGTGTGCAGGCGATCGACGACGTCTCCGCGCTGGCCGACAACTCCGGCTACTCGCCGTTCCTGACGACCGAGCAGAAGGTGCTGCTGCTGGAGACGGCCGACCCGGTCGCCCGGCTGAAGCTCGCCACCCAGCAGCTCCGCGACCACCTCGCCGAACAGGACGTCGCCGAGACCATCGCCAAGGACGTCCAGGAGGGCGTCGACAAGCAGCAGCGGGAGTTCCTGCTGCGGCGTCAGCTCGAAGCCGTCCGCAAGGAACTGCGCGAGCTGAACGGCGAGAAGGAGGGTGAGGAGTCCGACGACTACCGCGCCCGGGTCGAGGCCGCCGACCTGCCCGAGAAGGTCAGGGAGGCCGCGCTCAAGGAGGTCGACAAGCTGGAGCGGTCCAGCGACCAGTCCCCCGAGGGCGGCTGGATCCGCACCTGGCTCGACACCGTGCTCGAACTGCCGTGGAACGAGCGGACCGAGGACGCCTACGACATCCAGGGCGCGAAGGGTGTCCTGGACGCCGAGCACGCCGGCCTGGAGGACGTGAAGGAGCGCATCACCGAGTACCTAGCCGTGCGCAAGCGGCGCTCCGACCGCGGGCTCGGTGTCGTCGGCGGCCGGCGCGGCGGTGCCGTGCTCGCCCTCGTCGGGCCGCCCGGCGTGGGTAAGACCAGCCTCGGCGAGTCCGTGGCGCACGCCATGGGGCGGAAGTTCGTCCGGGTCGCCCTCGGCGGCGTACGGGACGAGGCGGAGATCCGCGGCCACCGGCGTACGTACGTGGGCGCGCTGCCCGGCCGTATCGTCCGCGCCATCAAGGAGGCGGGGTCGATGAACCCCGTCGTCCTGCTCGACGAGATCGACAAGGTCGGCTCCGACTTCCGGGGCGACCCGGCCGCCGCGCTGCTGGAGGTCCTCGACCCGGCGCAGAACCACACCTTCCGGGACCACTACCTGGAGGTGGAGCTGGACCTGAGCGACGTCGTCTTCCTCGCCACGGCGAACGTCCTGGAAGCCATCCCCGACGCGCTGCTCGACCGTATGGAGCTCGTCCGGCTGGACGGTTACACGGAGGACGAGAAGATCGTCATCGCCCGGGACCACCTGGTGCCGAGGCAGCTGGAGCGGGCCGGCCTCGACGCCGACGAGGTCACCCTCGACGAGAGCGCGCTGCGCAAGCTCGCCGGTGAGTACACCCGCGAGGCCGGGGTGCGGAACCTGGAGCGGTCGGTCGCCCGGCTGCTGCGCAAGGTGGCCGCCCAGCACGAACTGGGCGAGCGGGAGCTGCCGTTCACCGTCACGGACGCCGACCTGCGCGCACTGATCGGACGCCCGCACCACGTGCCCGAGTCCGCCCAGGACCCGGCGGAGCGGCGCACGGCCGTCCCCGGGGTGGCCACGGGGCTCGCGGTCACCGGCGCCGGCGGCGACGTCCTCTACGTCGAGGCGTCGCTGGCCGACCCGGAGACGGGCGCGGCGGGACTGACGCTCACCGGGCAGCTGGGCGACGTGATGAAGGAGTCCGCGCAGATCGCGCTCTCCTTCCTGCGCTCGCACGGCGCCGAACTGGAACTGCCCGTCGCCGATCTGAAGGACCGGGGCGTGCACATCCACTTCCCGGCGGGCGCGGTGCCCAAGGACGGACCGAGCGCCGGTGTCACCATGACGACGGCCCTGGCCTCGCTGCTGTCCGGCCGGCTGGTCCGCACGGACGTGGCGATGACCGGTGAGGTCTCGCTCACCGGGCGGGTCCTGCCCATCGGCGGCGTCAAGCAGAAGCTGCTCGCCGCGCACCGGGCCGGGGTCACCACGGTGATCATCCCCAAGCGCAACGAGGCCGACCTGGACGACGTCCCCGCCGAGGTCCTCGACAAGCTGGAGGTCCACGCCGTCACCGACGTCCGCCAGGTGCTGGAACTGGCCCTCGCCCCCGCGGAGGTGGCGGTCCCGGCGGCCGCCTGACGGCCGCACGACAGTACGGCCGCCCGGCACACGGGCGGCCCCGCGAAGCTCCGGCGGTGACGTGACGGACATCCGCCGGACGAGGGAAGGCCCGGGTCCCGTGAGGGAGGCCCGGGCCTCTCCCTTGGGTGGCCCGCCACGGGTGTGGCCCGTCACGCGCGCGTTCCCGGCGGTCCGTGTCACCCCTCACCTGCGGAATACTTACGGCGCCGCCCGCGACGGCGGTCCGCGGCGGAAACTTTCGGCAACTCTTCGGCGACGCGGAACCGGGATCAGGAGCGCTGACGTGCAGGACGAGGGCGGAAACGGCGGCCAGGGCGACATCGGGCCCGGGATGCCGACCGGCGGCATGGACCAGGCGTTCCTCGCGCTGGAGCGGGAACTGACGGTCCTGCTGCGGCGCGCCCGCGCCAAGTCCGGCGAGATGGCCCGGGCGGTCCACCCGGACCTGGAGTCCGCCGCGTACGGCCTCCTCGCCCGGCTCGACGAGACGGGACGGCTGCGCGCCACGGAACTCGCCGCGTACATCGGCGTCGGCAAGGCCACGATGTCCCGTCAGCTGCGCGCCCTCGAACACCTCGGCCTCATCGCCCGCGAACCCGACCCGGCCGACGGCCGCGCCTGGCTCGTCCACCTCACCGACGAGGGGCGGGCGCGGTTCCGCGCGGTGCGCGACGCCCGGCGGGTGGCGTACGTACGCCAACTGGCCGACTGGGACCGCGACGAGGTGGCCCAACTCGCACGACTCCTGCATCAGCTGAACCGGGGCGTGGAGGGCTGACGCCGCGAGCGGCGCGCCGGGCCGGGTGACCGCGCCTCACCACGGACCCCTCGGCGGCGCCGTCTTCAGGGCGCCGCCGATCACCGGCCCGCGCCCGCACACCTCCGCGTGCCCGCACCTTTCCGCGCCCTCACAGCTCCGCGAACACCACGCTCGCGTCGTCGTGGGTCTTCGCCCGGCCGAGGAAACGGCGTTCGGTGTCGGCGTCCTCCAGGTCCCGTACCCGCTCCACCAAGGCGGCCGCGCCCTCCTTGCGCAGGTACGTGAAGCAGTCCTCCCAGCCGCCCTCGCGGAACATGTCCACCCAGCGGGTCGCCCCGTCGGTCAAGGCGGCCACGGCCCGGACCCGTTCGCGCGGGACGGCCCCCGTCACCGCCCGCGCCGCCACGGCCGGATCGGCCGCCGCCGTCCAGAAGCCGCCCTCCTTGTTGCGGACCGTCGAGTCGGCGATCGCGGCGGTGGCGAGGGAGGCCCGCGGGAGCCGGGACAGACGGTCGTCCAGCACCGTCGTCAGCAGCCCGTCCGGCCCCTCGAACAGCAGCGCGGAGTCGGAGAGGACCAGGTACTCCAGCGTCTGTGCCGACCACCGCGCCAGAACCACTGTGGCCTGTGGGGTTCTTGGGTGAGAAAGGTCACAGGTTTGGGCGTGCGCCCGGGCGGTACGAGAGATGGCCTGCGCAAGAACGGCGGCCAGGGGTGAATCCCGTTCCGAAAGGGACAGTTCGGTCAGTGCGCCGCCGAGGCGGGAGGTGAACCATGCGACCGAATGTCGACAGCCGTAGTCGGCGGGCGGTGGTGTCACGCCGTCGAGGAGGACCACGGCACCGCCCTGTCCCCCGGCGGGAAGCGCGACCGACGCGAAGTCCTCGTTGGGGCGGGAGGGATGGCCGGGCTCAGAGACGAGTTCCGTACGCATTCGGCCAGTCTGCACGAGCCCTCCACGAGATCCGCGAAAGGCCGACAATGGTCGCCGTACGCCCCGGACCCTCCAGCCCGGGCGCCGGGTTTGGCATGGAATGATCGTGAGTGGGGAAGCGCGGCGGCGAATACTGCCAAAGCGCGTCGCCGACGTCCAACCGGCCGACCGGGCGGGGCATCGGCACGAGCCGGGGGAACTTGCCCGCCAACTCCCCGGCGATGTTCACTCCTTCGGGTGGCGGGACTGATGATGCGGGACCACCACCCACCGGCACTGGGAGGGTCGGGAGCCGTACCGGGGGGACGCTCACAAGTTGACGGAACGTCACCCGGGCCCATGGGTACACGAGTCAGGAATGCGAGCACCGGTGCAGAAGACGCGGCCTCGGCGCGCAGGCAAGAAGGCAGCTTCGAAGGCCTCCGCGGCCTCCCCGAACCAGCAGGGGACGGCACAGCAGGCCCCCACCGTCGGCACCGGGCGCAAGGCGCACGTACGTAACCGGCTCATCATCGCCGTGGCCGTCGTCGCCGCCGCCATCGCGGGCGCCGGGTCGCCGTCGGTCCTCGCCGCCTCGGAGCAACTGCACGACACCCAGTCCCTGGTCACGCTCGCCGAGCAGACCCAGGAGACGCTCACCCTCGCCCACGCTCTCGCCGACGAGCGTGACGAGGTCACCGCGTACATCGCCGCCGGACGGCCCAAGTCGGCTGCCCCCGACGAGCAGCGCGCCGACCGCGTCGACCGCCAGGTCGCGGAGCTGAGCGCCGACACCGACACCTCCGCCGCGCTGCGCGAGGACATCCGGTCCATCGCCGCCGTACGGAAAGCGGCGCTCTCCGGCAAGAGCACCGCTCTCGAAGCGCACCAGGCGTACACCGCCGTCGTCACCGAACTCCACGCGCTCGCCGAGGAACTCGCCCAGCAGCTGCCGCCCCGCGCGGGCGGCGGGGCGTACGCCCTCGCCGAACTCGACACCGCCGTCCAGCAGGCCGCCGCCGCCCGCGGACTGCTCGTCGCCGCGCTCAGCGTGCCGCGGACCACGCAGACCGTCATCGACCCGGCGACCGGGCTGCCCACCACCACGACCGGCTCCTCCGCCGCCGACGACAAGCAGCGCGACGCCCTCGGCGCCGCGGCCCAGCAGGCCCGCGTCCGCTCCGACGCCGCCCTCGCCCACTTCCGCGAGACCGCGCCCGCCACCGCCCGCTCCTCGTACGACGCCACGGTCACCGGCCCCGAGGCCGACACCGCCGAGAAGTACCTCACGCGCCTCACCGACCAGCCCACCCTCTCCGACGACGAGAAGACCACCAGCGCCACCAAGGTCGACGCCGCGCTCTCCGCCCGTGTCGACCTGATGCGCGGCGCCGAGTCCTCCCTCTACGACCGGCGCACCAAGGACCTCGCCCAACTGCGCGACGACGACGTCACCGCGCTGGAGATCCGGGTCGCCCTCCTCGGCGCGCTGATGCTCCTCGCCGTTGGTGTCGCCACCGGCATGGCCCGCTCGCTCACCCGCCCGCTCGCGGTACTGCGCATCGGTTCCGCGCGTGTCGCCGGCGACCCCCTCGCCGAGGAACCCGTCAAGTTCACCGGCCGCAACGACGAGTTCGCCCAGGTCGTCCGCTCCGTCAACGCGCTTCACGCGCACGCCCTCGCCCTGCACGAGCGGCTCGCGCCCCTGGAGGGCGACCGCAAGCACCTCATCGGCCAGCGTCAGACCATGGCCGACGAACGTGACCGGCTGCGCGCCGAACTCGCCGAGGCCGGCGCCCACCTGGGCAGGATCCAGCACAGCATCAACGGCACGTTCGTCAACCTCGCCCTGCGCACCCTCGGCCTCGTCGAACGGCAGCTCGCCGTCATCGAGTCCCTGGAGGAGCGCGAGCAGGACCCCGACCGGCTCGCCACCCTCTTCAAGCTCGACCACTTCGCGACGGTCATGCGCCGCCACAGCGAGAACCTCCTCGTCCTCGCCGGCCACGAGCACATCCAGCACCACGCCGGAGCCGTCCCGCTGGTCGACGTCGTGCGCGCCGCGGTCAGCGAGATCGAGCGCTACGAGCGGGTCCGTATCGCCGCGTTGCCGCCGAGCGCGCACATCGCCGGGTTCGCCGCCGACGACCTCAGCCACCTCCTCGCCGAACTCCTGGAGAACGGCACGACGTTCTCGCCGCCGGAGATGAGCGTCGAGGTCTCCGGTCGGCTGATGGAGAACGGCGAGGTCACCGTCTCCGTCCAGGACGGCGGCATCGGCATCCCCGCCGACCGGCTCGCGAAGCTCAACGCCCGCCTCACCGACTTCGACCCCGACGCCCCCTACGACCAGGAGGACGGGGAGGACCTCGGCCTCGGCCTCTACGTGGTGGCCCGCCTCGCCCACCGGCTGGGCACCCGGGTCCGGCTCCAGGAGCAGACACCGGGCGGCACCGCCGCGGTCGTCGTCCTGCCCAGGACGCTGCTGGCCACGACGCCGGCCCCGCCCGCCGCCGGGCCGGCGCCCACCGCGGGGCCCGTGCTGTCGCTGCCCGGCATCGCCGCCGAGACCAACGACGGCGCCCTGCCCGCCCGCACCGTCGCCGTCCGCGAACCCGAGGGCGACGGCGACCCGCTGATCGAGGCCGCGGAACGGGCGTTGCTCGCCCGGGACGCCGCCCACACCGCCGGACGCGCGGGGAACGCGGCCGGCACGGCGGACGACGAGGACACCGCACCCGCCACGAACGGGGACGCGGCCACAGACACGGACACGGCCGTCCGCGCGGGGAACGCGGACACGGCCACGGACACCGACTCGGCCCTCCGCGCGGGGAACGCGGACACGGCCGGGGACGACGAGGACGACGACGTACGGGAGGACCCGCCGGGGGCACCGACGGAGTCCGTCTCCGAGACCACCATGGAGCTGTTCGCTCCCGTGGTCCCGGAGCAGGCCGCCGACGAGGACGCCGACGACCCGTACACCATCGGCCCCGACACCCATGAGCGCGCCGCCGACGAGGGGGACGCGGCGCGCACGCCGGCGAAGGCCCCGCGCCTCACCGACAAGGGCCTGCCCAAGCGCACGCCCCGGATCACCGCGCCCGTGCCCACGACCCCCAAGCCGCGCGCGGGGGGCGTGAACGCCGAGGAGCTCAGGCGTCGGCTCGGCGGGTTCCACCAGGGGGCCAGGGAGGGACGCCGTGACGTCGAGGCGGAGATCGCCGAGCAGTCGGGCGAGACACGGGCACCCGAGCCACAGGAGTACCGGACAGAGGCAGTTGACACCACGGGGGGCACTTCCGAGGAGGCAAGCAGTTGACCGCGCCCAGTACCTTCGGCTTGAGCAGTGAAGCCCGCAACCTGCACTGGCTGCTGACCAACCTCGTCGAGGAGGTGCCGGGACTGCTGTCGGTCGCGGTGGTCTCCTCCGACGGTCTGCTGCTGCTCTCCTCCGACCCCGGCCGCAACGCCGAGGCCCGCGAGGCCCAGGGTGAACGGCCCCAGGGCCCCCGGGGCTCCGCCGCCGACCTCGCCACCATCGTCTCCGGCATCGGCAGCCTCACCATCGGCGCCGCCAAGCTGATGGAGTTCGGCGGGGTCAAGCAGACGATGGTCGCGATGGACGAGGGCAGCCTCTTCGTGATGTCGATCAGCGACGGCTCGCTGCTCGGCGTCCACGGCTCCCCGGACTGCGACATGAGCGTGGTCGCGTACCACATGGCCCTCTTCGTCGGCCGCGCCGGACACGTCCTCACGCCCGAACTCCGCAGCGAACTGCGCAAGTCCCTGGAGGCCGAGGAGATCGAGGCGGCCGGGAGCAGGCGATGAGCGGCGCCAAGAAGACGAGGGCGCGTGCCCCCAAGCCGGGCTCGGCGAGGAAGCCGGGCCCGCAACGGAGCCCCCACAAAAGACTCCCGATGCGCGGCGGGGACCGCAAACCCGCACGCGTACGCCCCTACTCCCTGACGGGCGGCCGCACCCGCTTTGGTCATGTGCTCCTCGTCGAGACCTTCGTCGCCGTACTCGAAGCCCCGGCCGACAGGCCGGAGCCGGACGGGCTCAGCGCCCACGCGTCCGGCAGCGGCGGAGGTTCCCTCACCGGCAAGGTGATGCCCGAGATGCGGGCCATCGTCGAACTCTGCCGCCGTATGCGGACGGTGGCGGAGATCGCCGCGCTGCTCAAGATGCCGCTCGGCGTGGTCCGCGTCCTCCTCAGCGATCTCGCGGACCAGGGAAAGATCCGTGTGTACGGAACAGGTCACGGCCCGGGACAGCCGGACCGCGCTCTGCTGGAAAGGGTGCTGAGTGGACTCCGCAGTCTCTGACGCCGCCTCGCCTGGCGTCACCCCCGACGCCTCGCCCGGCGTCACCCCGGGCGTCACCGTCGACGCCCCCCGGCCCGGCGGCTTCGCCCGGGCCGCCTCCCGCGGTCTCGACCGCCTGGCCGGGGCGCCCATGCCCCGGTACGCGCCGGAGCCCGAGGAGGACCTGAAACCCTGGCAGGCCGACCTGTCCCGCGCCCCCATCGCCACCAAGATCGTGGTGGCGGGCGGCTTCGGCGTCGGCAAGACCACCCTCGTCGGCGCGGTCTCCGAGATCACCCCGCTGCGCACCGAGGCCCTGATGACCGAGGCCAGCGCCGCCACGGACGACCTCTCCGCGACCCCGGAGAAGATCACCACCACCGTGGCCATGGACTACGGCCGCATCACCCTCGACGACGACCTCGTCCTCTACCTGTTCGGCACGCCCGGCCAGGAGCGGTTCTGGTTCATGTGGGACGACCTGGTGCGCGGCGCGATCGGCGCCATCGTCCTCGCCGACACCCGCCGTCTCACCGACTGCTTCCCCGCGCTCGACTACTTCGAGAGCTGCGGCCTGCCGTACATCGTCGCCGTCAACGAGTTCGACGACAGCGACCGCTACGAGCCGGAGGACGTACGGGACGCGCTGACCGTGCCCGCCCATGTACCTGTCATGATCATGGACGCGCGGAACCGGGCCTCGGTGCTGGAGACCCTGCTCGCGCTCTGCGGCCACGCGATATCCGTCAGCCCCGAGTAGCCCCGGCGGGGGGCGCGGGGCACACAGAGGCGTAGGAGACCAGTCCGGATGCGGAAGATACTCGTCGTCGGAGCCGGCCAGTCCGGGCTCCAACTCGCCCTCGGCCTCCAGTCGCACGGGTACGAGGTCACGCTGATGTCCAACCGTACGGCGGACGAGATCCGGCACGGGCGGGTCATGTCGACGCAGTGCATGTTCCACACCGCCCTCCAGCACGAGCGGGATCTCGGGCTGAACTTCTGGGAGTCCCAGGCGCCGAGGATGACGGGCATCGGCGTCTCCGTCTCCGGCCCCGGCGCCGAGCGCCTCGTCGACTGGGTGGGGCGGCTCGACGGGTACGCCCAGTCCGTCGACCAGCGGGTGAAGATGGCCGGCTGGCTGGACACGTTCGCCCAGCGGGGCGGCCAACTGGTCATCCACGGCGCGGCCGTCTCCGACCTCGACTACTTCGCCCGGGTCCACGACCTGGTCCTGGTCGCCGCGGGCAAGGGCGAGCTGGTCTCCATGTTCGCCCGTGACGCCGCCCGTTCGCCGTTCACCCGTCCGCAGCGTTCCCTCGCCGCGGCCTACGTCCACGGCCTGGAGCCCCGCCCCGAGCACCCCGACCACGAGGTGGCCCGCTGCAATCTGGTGCCCGGCGTCGGTGAACTCTTCGTCACCTCCACGCTGACCACGTCCGGCTGGGCGGACGTGCTCTTCTGGGAGGGGGTGCCCGGCGGCCCGGCGGACGTCTTCCAGGGTGTCACCGACCCGTCCGAGCACCTCGCCCTGACCCTGGACCTCATGGAGCGGTTCGTCCCGTGGGAGTACGCGCGGACCGGCCGGGTCGAACTCACCGACGCGGGCGGGGTGCTGGCCGGCCGGTACACCCCCGTCGTGCGGCAGCCGGTCGCCCATCTGCCGGGCGGTGGGCTCGCCTTCGGCGTGGCCGACGTGGTCGTGGCCAACGATCCGCTCACCGGCCAGGGCGCCAACACGGCGTCCAAGTGCGCGGCGGCGTATCTGCGGGCCATCCTGGACCACGGGGACGCGGAGTTCGACGAGGCGTGGATGCGGCGCACGTTCGAACGGTTCTGGGCGCAGACGGCGGGCCCGGCGACGAAGTGGACGAACGCGATGCTCGGGGAGCCGCCGGAGCACGTGCTGACCCTCATCGGCGCGGCCGGCGCCCTGCCCCGCGTGGCCGACCGCTTCGCGAACGGCTTCGACGACCCGGCGGACTTCGAGAACTACTTCTTCGAGGCGGAGAAGACCGAGGCGTACCTGTCGGAGGTCGCGGGCGGCTGAGCGCCGCGGGGGCGACGCGCCCCGGCCACCGCGCCGGAGACGCTCGCCGGCCTCCCCTCACACGACATCACGGGCCCCCTCCTCCCTCACCACACGTTGTAGCCCGTGTCCGAGCCCTTCTTCGCCGCCCTCGGGAGTTTCGGGAGGGCGAACCGTTTCAGGGGTTTGGCCTTGGGGTCGGGGCGTACGGCGCCCAGGAGGGGGTGGGCGGCGATCGGGGAGACCTTGACGGTGGTGCCGGGGCGGGGGGCCTGCACGACCAGGCCCTTGCCCAGGTAGAGCGCGACATGGGTGGCCTTCGGGTAGTACAGGACCAGGTCACCGGGGCGCAGCTTGGTGAGGGGGATGCGCGGGAGACGGGCCCACTGGGCCTGGCTGGTGCGGGGGATGCGGCGTCCGGCGTGCGACCAGGCGAGGGAGGTCAGCCCCGAGCAGTCGTACGCC
>NZ_LIRK01000835.1 GCF_001419765.1 Streptomyces torulosus | reverse complement strand
GAAAGGGGCCCCGCGGCCGCGGGGCCCCTTTCACCGGCTCAGCTCGGCGTGCGCCGAGCGCGCGCGGTCGGCGCCGTTCAGACGCGCTCGTCCTTGGGGGCCGTGCGACGCGTGCCCTGGACGCGCTCCTGGGCCTTGCCCTTGAGCTTCTTCGCCTCGCCGCGAGCCTGCTGCATCTTGCCCTCGACCTGCTGCTCGCGGTCGCCGGTGACCTTGCCGGTCATCTCCTTGGCCTTGCCCTTGATCTTGTCCATGTTGCCCTTGTCCTTGGCGACCATGGTTCCTCCTCGGTGAGGGGTGAGGTGATGGCTTCTCTCCCAACGTACGGCGCGGTGGTGACTGTCGCGAGTCGAGTTGCCACTCTGCGTAATGTCATGTCCGCGTAAAGCGTCAAAGTTTCGGTAATGGGTCGCCGCCGGAAGGCCGAGCAGATGGGGCAGGGTCGAACTCATCGCCCGAATCCCCTTGTTGCTGGATGTTAACTTTCAGCGCCGCTCTGGCCTGACCTCCAGAGCCGTGCAGAAGAACTCAAACGGGAGGAAATATGCGCAAGTTGGCAGTCGGTGCCCTTGCGGCGGGACTCTTCGCCATGGGGGCAGGGACGGCGTTCGCCGCCTCGTGGCAGGATATTCCGGCGCTTTCGACCGGTGGTGCGAAGTTCCACCACGGCGAGTACAAGTGGCACCCCGCGGGCACGAACCACGGCGCCTTCGAGTGGAAGGGCCAACTCCAGGACACCGACCACGATGACGACCACAACGTGTACATGCAGGTCAAGGTCGAGGGCTACGGCTGGAGCCGCTACGACGGCAAGCAGAAGAAGACCGTGCCCCTGAACTACCTCAACTGGGCGGCCCCGCAGCGGTACACCGACGACGCGTACATCCGCGTCTGCCGGGACAAGGGTTCCCTGAACCCCGACAACTGCTCGACGACCAAGCACTACCAGCGGTAAGCAGTAGCTGCAACGCCAAGTACCGGGCCCGGGGTGACCCCCGGGTCCGGTCGCTTCTTTGGGGGAAGCCATCAGTACGTCAGAAGTCCTTTCCGCCACGGGTGTTGACCTCTCCTACGGCACGCAACTGGCTGTCAGCGACGCCCACCTCTCGATCTCCCGAGGCGAGGTCGCGGCTATCACCGGCCAGAGCGGTTCGGGGAAGTCTTCGCTGCTGTACTGCCTCGCGGGAGTGCTGCCTCCGGCGCGTGGGCACGTGCGGTTCGAAGGCCGGTCGCTCGGGGATCTCACCGACGACGAGGTCAGCACGCTGCGCCGGGAACGCTTCGGCTTCGTCTTTCAGTACGGCGAACTGCTCCCCGAGCTGACCATCGAGGAGAACACCGCCCTTCCGCTGCGCCTGGCCGGGCAGCGCAAGCGGCCCGCGCTCGTGGCCGCCGGCGAGGTCCTCGCCCGGCTGGGTCTCGGCGATCTGCGCGAGCGCCGCCCGTCGCAGGTGTCGGGCGGCCAGAGCCAGCGTGTGGCCGTCGCACGGGCCCTGGTGCACCGCCCGGCCGTCGTGTTCGCCGACGAGCCGACCGGATCCCTCGACAGTGCCAACGCATCTGCCGTGCTGAAGGAGTTCCTCGATCTGGCACGTTCCCAGGGCACCGCCGTCATCCTGGTCACCCACGACCCCGCCGTCGCGGCGCAGGCCGACAGCCACTACACGATGGCCGACGGAGTCCTCACCCCCGGGAGGGCGGCGTGAGGGAGTTCCTGCTCGGCCTGCGCCTGCTGTTCGGCGCCGGTCGCGGCAACCGCGTCCGTTTCTTCCTCATGGCGGGCGGAGGTTCGCTCGGTGTCTGCTGCCTGGCCCTCGTGCTCACCATCCCGCAGATCCTCGACGCACACGACGGCAGGGCCGCCGCGAGGGAGCCGAAGTCCGCTTCCGCCAGGTCCGCGCAGTCCACGCTGGTCCTCCAGCGCACCGACCCCTACGGGTCCAGGCCGTTCACCCGGGTGTTCATCGCCAAGGGAACCAAGGGTGCCGACGCGGCCCCGCCGGGACTGAAGCGACTCCCGGCCCCGGGCGAGGTGTTCCTCTCCCCTCGCGCACACGACCTGCTCCGTGACCGGCCCGCGATCGCGTCGCTCCTGCCCGGTGACGAGAAGGGCCTGATCGGCGCGACCGGGCTCGCCCACCCCGACGAACTGTTCGCCTACATCGGCACGCCCCGCGACAAGATCGCCGACGAGGGCCGTGCGCTGAAGGGCTGGGGATACAGCTACGCGCCCTTCCCCGCCGTGGAACCCTCGACCCTCACCTACATCCGCTTCGCCCTGGGATCCCTCGTCCTGCTCCCCCTCGGCATCTTCCTCTCCGTCTGCGCCCGGCTCTCCGCCGCCAGCCGGAACCGCCGCCTCGCCTCGCTGCGACTGCTGGGCCTGAGCACCAAGGGCACGCAGCGGGTCAACGCCGCCGAGACCGTCGTCGCGGCCCTGCTCGGCGCGCTTCTCGGCCTCGGTGAGTACTGGATCCTCAACCAGGTGATGACCCGGACCGGTCTGCCCAGCCTGCGGTGGTACCCGGCCGACGGCGCGCTGTCCGTGACGACCGTCGCCGTCTGTTTGATCGGCGCACCGCTCCTCGCCTGGTTCGTCGGCCGGGCCAGCGCACGCGACGCCGCCGCCAATCCGCTGGCCGTGCGCCGCACCGCCGCGCCCAAGCGTCCCACCAAGTGGGGTGCCCTGTTGCTGGTGACGGGTCTCGGCATCGTCGCCGGCTACTGCGCCACGGGCTTCACCGGCCAACCCGCCAACAGCGTCGGCCCGAACACGATCCTGATCCCGGCGGGCATCCTGCTGACGGGCCTGGGGCTGGTGCTGACGCTGCCCCTGTTGTCCTTCGCCCTCGCCCGCCGGCTGGCGCGAACCACCCAGTCTCTCACCCTGAACCTGGCGATGCGCCGCAACGAGGTCGAGCCGGGTAGCACCATGCGGGTCGTCACCGGGCTCGTGCTGCTCGTCTTCTCCGCTTCCCTGGCCCAAGGCGTCCTGATCCAGTTGGAGCAGGTCTCCCGGCCGTCGGCGCCCGTGCAGGACTACGCCATCCCGCTCGCCACCCTCACCACGGACCAGCAGCGCAGGCTCGCCGAGGTGCGGGGGGTTCGCGCGCACGCGGTGACGATGAGCTCCTGGAGCGACCCCGACGGTCCCGCCGACCAGCCCTACGCGAGCGCCGTCGTCGCCACTTGTGATCAGTTCACCAAGCTGGTACAGCGCTCCGAGGGCTGTGTCGACGGCAAGGTGATGCGGCTCAGTGATCCGAACTCGGGCACAGGCCAGGGCGCGCGCCCGGGTGACACCCTTGTCTTCCGTGTGCCGGAAGGCGGTCAGGGCAAGAGCCTGAGCATCACCCTTCCGAAGGACGAGATCTCCTACAACGGGTACGACCCCTCCGGGGTGGGCGGAGCCGAGGTGCTCATACCGCCGTCGGCGTTGGCCGCCTCCGCCCGTCCGGAGGCGGCGGAGTACATCCTCACCAGCAGTTCCGACCGCGACCAGGTCCGCCGGGTTCTCGACGGCATCGCCGCCGTCACCCCGACCGCCGAGATCAACCCCGTGGGAGTGAACATCGAGGGCCTCCAGCAGATTGCCGTCCTCGAAACACTGCTCGGCGTCGGCATGATCATGGGCCTGGTCATCGGCACCGCGGCCTTCGTCGTCTCGGCGACCGACCGGGCGGTGGAGCGGCGCGCCCAGGTCACCGCGATCACGCTGATCGGCGCACGCGCCCGCACGATGCGGACCGTGCAGTGTGTCCAGGTGGTGCTCCCCCTGAGCATCGGGCTCGCGCTGGCGCTCGTGACGGGCAAGCTTGCCGAGGCCTCCTATCTGATCACCGGAGGCAGTGAGATCTACTGGGACTTCGCCGGACTCCCGGTGCTCGCCCTCGCGGCGGCCGGCGTGGCGGCCCTGTCCGTCCTCGGAACGCTCCCGCTCGTCGGACGGCGCATCGACCCGGAACTGATCCGCCGCGACTGAGCACGGACACGACCGCTCCCGGTTCACAGTCTCCCGCGCTGCCTCTGCCCTCGCACGGGCCGAGGCGGCTCGGGCTGGACGGGTGCGGGCTTGGCCGGGCGCTGGCCGAGGCACCGTGGGGCGACCTTGGGCAAGGTGGGCGGACTGCGGGCCGGGTCGGGCTGGGCCTGAGCCGGAGGCAAGCCAGGAGACCGCGAGCTGAGGCCGACTGTTTCCGACCGGCATGACAGGTGGACGGTATTGCTCGGGGCTCTCTGCGACGCGCGGCCAGCCACCACATGCCGCCCCTCCGCCTGAACGCCGAGGGCCGACAGCGACCTCGGGCCTCACCTGGAACGGGCCCCATCTGGAACCGGTACCACCCGAAAGCCCCGTCCCTTATACACATCT
>NZ_LIRK01000834.1 GCF_001419765.1 Streptomyces torulosus | reverse complement strand
GGCGGGGGGCATGCGGCTCCTTCGATGGATATCCGGGGGGCGATATCTCGAACAAGGATCGGCTTGCCGAACGTATCGGCTGGCCGAAAGTAGAGCCGGACGGGGTGGAAGTCAACGGGTGGGGCAGAACACGACGATGTGACGCCGAGAGCGACCACGGCGCACGAATTCCGCACTGGGAACGGCCCTCGCGAACGTTTCCCGCCCCCGCCCCGTCACAGGGGGGACCGACTCACCGAGGGGGCTCTCCATGTCGAAGACGCGTATCAGCAAGCCGGTTGTGGCCGTCCTGGCCGTGGCGGTGTCGGGGGTGGTGGCGGCGTGCGGGAGCGAGTCGTCCTCGGGGACGGCGTCCACGCGGCCGACGTGGCGGGAGCCCACCTCCTACACGTACACGCTCACGTCGAGCGAGGGCGAGCGGTCCCTGCTCGGGACGTTCGAGGTGACCGTGCGGGACGGGAAGGTGACGAGGGCCGTCGGGGCCGACGAGGACTCACGGCGCGTGGCGCGGGAGGCGGACGGCCGGATGCCGACCATCGGGGACCTGCTGGCGGAGGCGGACGCGGCCAGGGGCGAGGACGCCGACCGGGTGGACGTCGACCACGCGGCGGACGGCCGGCCCACGCGCATCTCCCTGGACTGGGACGAGGACGCGATCGACGACGAGGCGGTGTACGAGATCAGGGACTACCGGCCGTCGGACGGGCCGGACCGGGACGGCCGGTGAGCCGCGGTCACGACGCGCTCGGACCCGGGCCGCCCGTCCTGCCGTAGGTGCTCAGGTCCTGGACGGTGCCTCCGACCTTCTTCCGCAGCGGCTCCAGCACCTCCTCCTTCGCGGAGATGGCCCAGCGCGGGCCGACCAGCTTCTTGCCGCCGTATATGGAGGCGGAGTCCAGCCAGACCTGGAGGAGTTCCTCCTTGGGGAACGTGGTGATGAGGTAGTCGCCGGCCTTGGTGTGGCAGACGCCCTCGCGGAGCTCCTCCGCCTCGGTGCGGATCTTGACCTCGCAGCCGGTGAGCGAGGCGATCACCTCGACCTTGGCGGGGGCCACCACCTCGGCCACCCTGCTGGTGTCGTCCGCCTTCTTGGCGGACCCGTCCCCGTCACCGCCGCCGCATCCTGCCACCAGGGGCAGCACCGCCAGACCGGCCGCCAGCGTGACTCCGCGCGTCAGCTTCCTCACCACGTGCCGTACTCCGTTCCGCGTGCTCGGTACCGGTCTGCTTCCTGCCGCGTGGGCTCCCCTTCCGTACGTACGCGGGCGCCGGAATGCTCAGCGCGGGGCCGGCGACATGATGGTGCGGGATACGAGGAACGTCACCGGGATCGCCACCCCGGACGCGAGGAGCGGGGCGAGGCGATGGCCCTGGTGGAGCACGTCGACGACGACATAGACGCCCGCGGTGGTGACCAGGAAGTTCGTGGCGTTGCCCAGTGGGAAGAGCAGGAACTTCCGGAGCGTCGGGCGGGTGCGGTAGGTGAACCGGGCGTTGAGGAAGAAGGAGCCCGTCATGCTGAGCGCGAAGGCGAGGAGGTGGGCGGCCAGATAGGGGACGACGGCCAGGAGGAGCAGGTAGAGGCCGTAGTACGTGGCCGTGTTGATCACGCCGATCACGGCGAAGGTGAGCAGCTGCGCCGCGAGCGGTCGCGGCGCCCGCGCCGGCCGGGCGGGGCGCGCCTCGGGGGACGCCGTCGCGCCCGCCTGCACGCATGGCGCCGTGTGGGTCACGGAACCCGGTCCTCGGTCGTGCTGCACGGCTGGGGCCCTCCGTCGGTACGTCTGTCGTGCCGGTGCCCCGGCAGTGGACTCCACCGTGACACCGCGCCGGTGCCGACGCGTACTACATCAGGGCCGGGCAGACGGCCGTTTCGGGTGATTTCCCTCTCATCGCCCGGTTCCCCTGGGACGGTTGGGGCCCGAGCTGTCCGCCGGGCCTCGGCGGACGGACCACCGATGTGGGGGTACCACGCACGTGCGCATCCGTTCCATAACCGCCGTCCTCACCGGCGCCCTGACCCTGTCGGCCCTCCTGACCCCGGCTTCCCACGCCGCCGGCTACGGGGACACGACGATCACTGATGTCGTCGTCAACGGCGGGGCCGAACTCGCCCTGGGGCCCACCGCTCCGAAGACCTTCAAGGTGAGCGTCACGGCGCGGGACGACTCCGGGATCAAGGAGATGAAGCTGCGTGTGACGCTGTCGGGCTACGTCTACAGGTCGTCGGACCGCGGTCTCACCTGCACCGCGAAGACCGCCACGACCTCCACGTGCACCGGCTCCTGGACGGTCGACACGAGCAACGTCTCCAGCAACGGCGCGGCCGACGACCACTGGTACGTCGAGACCAATGTGACCGCGAAGGACGGGGACTGGTTCGACTCGGACCGGGCCGGCACCTTCACCGTGCGCCGGCTCGCCAGGCTGACGGCCGACGCGGGCCCCGAGCCGGTGGGGAGGAACGCGCCGCTCACCGTGACCGGCAAACTGAGCCGCGCCGACTGGAAGGCCCGCACGTACGCCGGCTACTCCGGCCGCTCGGTGAACCTCCAGTTCCGCGCTGCGGGCACCTCCACGTACAAGACCGTGAAGAAGGTGACCAGCGGCGCCGGCGGCGCCCTGAGGACCACGGTGGAACCCACCGTCGACGGCTACTGGCGCTGGATGTTCACCGGCACCGGCACGACCTCCACCGCCAAGGCGGGCGGGGACTACGTCGACGTGCGCTGAACCGCCGGGCGCCCGGCCCCCTCCGGACAGAAGGGGCCGGGCGCGCGTCGGACGTCACCGCGTCACGGATGACCGCGGACCTCGGACCGCGGCCCGCGGGCGGGCCGGGGCTCAGGCGCCCGTGCGGCCCGCCGACTTGCGGCGCGTCACCACGAAGATGACACCGCCCGCCGCGACCAGGCCGGCCGCGCCGAGCGCGAGCGGGATCGCGTTGCCACCACCGGTCTCGGCGAGGTCGCCGGAGCCGCCGTTGGGGCTGGGGGAGGAGTCAGGGGTGTCCGCCGGGGTCTTCGGGGACTCGGAGGGCGACGGGTTGTCGTCCGCCGGGGGCTTCTCGTCCGTCGGGGGCTTCTCGTCGGCCGGCGGCTTCTCGTCCGTGGGCGGCTTCTCGTCGGCCGGGGGCTTCTCCTCCTCCGCCGGGGGCTGCTCCTCGGTGGGCACGCAGTTCTTCGAGCCGCCGTTCCAGGCCGCGATCAGCTTGTCCTTGATGACCGGACGGTCGGGGCCCTTGGGGACGTCACCGTGCTCGAAGCCGTCGGCCGCGTCCAGCTTGCCGTCGAACTTCACCTTGCCGCGGTAGAGGTCGATCTGGGCGTAGCAGCCCGCGTCCGGGACCGCGATGTCCAGGGTGTCCGTGCCGCCCTGCTTCACCGTGACGGTGTCGAAGTCGACGAAGACCTGCTCGCCGGAGGTGGCGAAGGTCGGGCCGTGGGCGAGGTAGGAGGCCAGGGAGACCGTGCAGGTCGTGGCGTCGGCGGCGGCACGGACCGTGATGTGGACCTTGCCGTCCTCGGTGGGCTTGAGGTTCTGGTCGTCGAGCTTGACCCAGTCGGCGAACTTCACGCCGTCCAGGGAGAACTCGCAGCGGTCGGTCTCGGTGGCCGTGCCCGCGCCCTGGCCGGGGGCGTAGCTCTTCTCACCCCAGCCGTCGCCGCCGGGGCCGGTGGCCCAGGCGGAGCCGGAGGCGGCGGCGGTCAGGGCGAGGGCGGCTGCGCCCGTGCCGAGCAGGCGGCGCATGGTGACACGTCTCGCTATGGACATGCAGATCCCATTCTCGAGCTTGGCGGTGCGAGACCCCGGGCACGGCGGCGGGCGCGCGACGGCACAGGGCAGCACCGGGGTCACCGGGGCCGCGCCGGGGTGTGAGGTCGTCGAAGAGACACCGGGCCCACTTGTCACATGAGCCGCAGAGTGAGCACATCGTTTACCACCGAGTAGGGGCTGTCAACCTCGGGAAACGGGAGGTCATTTGGGTCCGTGCGGAGATGTGCGCACGGAGGGCACACATTCGGGACACATGGGGAATCCCGCGCTCCGGTGGTGTCACGGGCTCCCCATGAACCCCCCGCCGGCTGCCCACCGGCGCGCAAAGTCTTCACCAACGCGCGCCGCCCGACGGGGGACCGGCGTGGCGGGATTTGACAACGTCCGACCCGCTCCCGACTCTACGTTCATGACATCCATTTTCATTTGCGGTGCCGTGTCCGTCGCGGGCGCCGCCGAACGGGGTGGTCGTCCGTGCGTGTCGCCTTCGTAGGGAAGGGCGGCAGCGGCAAGACGACGCTGTCCGCGCTCTTCGCCCGCCATCTCGCCCGGAGCGGCGCCCCGCTCGTGGCGATCGACGGGGACATCAACCAGCATCTGGCACACGCGCTCGGCCTCGACGAGGACGAGACGTTCGGCGCCCCGCCGCTCAGCTCCCGCACCGGTGAGATCAAGGACCACCTGCGCGGCGGCAACCCGCGGATCGTGTCCCGCGAGGCCATGGTCAAGACGACCCCGCCCGGCCGGGGTTCGCGTCTGCTGCGGCTGCTCGGCGACGACGAGGTCCACGGCACGCACGTCCGCGAGGTCGGCGGTGTCCCGCTGATGGTCACCGGCGCCTTCGACGAGAGCGACCTCGGTGTCGCCTGCTACCACTCCAAGCTCGGCGCGGTGGAGCTGTACCTCAACCACCTCGTCGACGGCCCCGGCGAGTACGTCGTCGTCGACATGACCGCCGGCGCCGACGCCTTCGCCTCCGGGCTGTTCACCCGGTTCGACATGACGTTCCTGGTCGTGGAGCCGACCCGGAAGAGCGTGTCGGTGTACCGGCAGTACCAGGAGCACGCCGCCGAGTTCGGCATCCCGGTCGCCGTCGTCGGCAACAAGGTCACCGGCGAGGACGACCTCCTCTTCCTCAAGGAGCACGTCGGCGACGACCTGCTCGCGCACTGCGTGCAGTCCTCCTACGTCCGGGCGCAGGAACAGGGCCGTGAGCACGGCGAGTTGGAGTCCCACAACCGGCGGACCCTCGACGCGCTCAAGGCCGCCGTCGACGCCCGCACGAAGGACTGGGCCGCCTTCCAGCGGCACGCCGTCGAGTTCCACCTCCGCAACGCGGCGGCCTGGGCGAACGCGGCGACCGGCCACGACCTCTCGGCCCAGGTGGACCCGGAGTTCCGCCACGGCCCGGAGGCCCTGAAGACGACCACGACGCTCACCTGACCGAACCAGCCGCCAGCTCACACCCGCTCCCCCTCTCCCTCTGTCTCTCCCTCGCCCGCTGCCCCCGGCACATCCACAGAACAGGAACACCCATGTCGCTCGACGTCTCCCCGCAGTTGCTCGCCGACGCAGAGAAGGGCGAGGTGCGGGAGGAGGAGTTCGTGGAGACGGTGCGTACGTCACTGCCGTACGCGTACGACCTGATCGCCTCCCTTGTCGGTGAACTGCGCGCGGGCAGCGTCGAGTTCGCCGACAACCAGACACCGCCGCCGTCGGAGAAGGAGCGCGGGCAGCTGCTGCGGGCGCTGTCCAGCGACGCGATCCGGGGCAGCCTGGAGCGGCACTTCGGGGTGGCGCTCGCCTTCCAGAACTGCCACCGGGTGGCGGTGTTCCCGGCGGAGGCGCGCGGCGGGGCGACGTACACGAAGTTCACGTCGCTGCGGTCGCAGATCCTCAACCAGTCACCGGAGTTCCGCGACTGCTGACGCCCGCGCCGCGTCCCTGAACTGGGCCGACCGCCCCCTCCACCCCCCTCTCGCGGAGGGGGCGGTCGGCTCGACACGCAGGAGCGCAGGGGGCGTACGGGGGCGCATTACCGGCGTACGGCCGCACGGTCGGCGGGGGCGAGGGCGGAGGCGCCCTCGGCTCGGTGGCGTTCGCGCGTACGGCTTCGTCCCGTTCCCGCCCGATCCGGCGCCGTGCGGGTCGTGGACGGGCGCCTCTGCCGCACATGTCCGCGCGCCGTGGTGCGGCGCCGGGTGAATCGGGCCGTCACAAGTTGGCCTATTCGCGATCACACAAGGTGAATAATGGGTTCAGAGGGCGTCTCAGCGACAGAGAGGGTCGCCGTGGGGACCGACAGGGACAGTGCAGTCACCCGTCAGCGCTTCGACGTGGCCGACGCCGCGCCGCTGCTCATCGACGCGGACGGGATCGTGACGAGCTGGACCCGGGACGCCGAGCGGCTCTTCGGGTACCCGGCCGCCGAGATCCTGGGCCGCAGCGTCCGTACGCTCCTGAACCCCGAGGACGGCGCCCGCATCGCCCACCTGGCCGACACGCACCGCGCCCGCGGCGGCTGGTCCGGCATCGTCACCGCCCGCCACCGCGACGGCCACGACATCCGCGTGATGGTCCGCGTGGTCCCGGCCTGCGAGGCCCCGACGGGGGAGACCGCCGGGGGGCGAGGGGCAGGCGGTGGGGGCGGAGACGTCAGCGGCGAGAGCGGGGGCCAGGCCGCCGGCGGCGAGGGGGGAGCGGTCAGTGGCGCGGGACTGGCTGTCAGTGGCGAGGGACTGGCCGTAAGTGGCGGGGTTCAAGACGCCGGCGGCGGGGGCGCAGTCGGGAACGCCGAGGGCCTGGCTGCCAGCCGGGAGGGCCGAGCCTCCGGTGCATGGAGCGAAGCCACGAGCGCGAGGGGCCTGGGCGCCGGGGGCGGAGCCACGAGCGCGGGGGGCCTGGGCGCCGACGTCGAGGGCGGAGCCATCGGTCACGAGGGGCGAGCCGCCGGGGCCGAAACCTCAGACGCCGGGGGCGGGTCCGCGAGCGCTGAGGACCAGAGGGCCGGCGTCGTAGGCGGGGCCATCGGTCACGAGGGGCGAGCCACCGGGGCCGAAACCTCAGACGCCGGGGGCGGGTCCGCGAGCGCTGAGGGCCAGGGCGCCGGCGTCGTAGGCGGGGCCGTCGGAGGCGAGGGGCGAGCCTCAGAGCGTGGTGCTGCGGGGGCGGGCAGGCCGGATGTCGCCGGCAGGGGCGAACGGCGAGGCATTCCCGCCGAGACGAACAGGCCGCGCGTCACCGCGAGGGCCGACGCCGGGCCGGGCCAGGCAGACCAGGCGACACCGCCCGGGCAGGACAGGGCCACCGGCGAGTACGGGACCACCGGCCAGGACAAGTCAGCCGACCAGAACCAGCCGCCTGGGCACGGCCACCGGACGCCTTCCCTCGACCAGAACCAGCCAACCGGGCACGGCCACCGGACGCCTGCACCCGACCGCTCCCAGCCCCTCGTCGGCACCGACCGCAGTCGGCTGACCCACGACCGAGCCGAGCCACACCGCCCGGTGACGGATCACACCACCCCGGCCGAGCCGAACCCTCCGGCGACCGACCACACGACCCTGGCCGATCCGGCCGATCCGGCCGGCCCGGCCGCAGGCCGCACCGCCCAGGCCCACCCGGCAGCCGACCCGACTGCCACGCCGTACCCGGCCCAGTCGACAGCCGCCCACTCCTCCCCGGCCGAACCGGCCGGCCCGGCAACCGGCCACACGACCGCCGCTGATGCGGTCGGCCCGGCAACCGGCCACACAACCCCAGCTCATCCGGCCGGCCCAACGGACGAGAGGGTGCGCCGGGAGCAGGCGGCCCGGCCCGCAGCCGAGCCCGCCGAACCCGGGCCGTCGTCGTGGCGGTCGGCTGCGGTTCCCGTGCGGCCCGCGCCCTCGGGCACGCC
>NZ_LIRK01000833.1 GCF_001419765.1 Streptomyces torulosus | reverse complement strand
GGTGGACTCCAGCATCGTCCGGGCCCACCAGCACGCCGGCGGAGCCCGAAAAGGGGGCTCCGCAGCCCGGCTACCGGACGGTCCCGCGGCGGGCTGACCAGCAAGACATCTCATGTCGCTAGAGGTCAACTTCGCGAGTCAGGCCGCGAGCGCGACGGGCAGGGGGAAGGCCCGCTCGGGGTCGTAGATCGTGCGGTTTTGCAGGCAGTGGTAGAGACAGCCCAGGAGCTTGTTGAACAGGTTTCGCAGGGCTGCGGTGTGCCGTTCGCCGCCGGCACGTCGGCGGTCGTAGTGCTCACGGGGTTCCGCTGAGCGGAGGGCGGCGAAGGCCCACATGTAGCCCACGGAGGCCAGGCGTTGGTTCTTGACAGCCCTGGCGACCACGACGTGGCTGCGGCCGGAGGCCCGTGTTACGGGTGCCGCGCCGGCGTATGCCTTCAGGGCCCGGGCATCGGCGAACCGGTCTCGGTCGTCGCCAACCTCGGCCAGGACGCGGGCTCCGGACATGACTGACAGGCCGGGAAAGCTGGTGATGATCGCCGCGTCCGGGTGGGTGAGGAACGCCTCCTCGGTGGCCGCTGCGAGGTCGTCCACACTGCGGCAGGCCGCGTCGAGCTGCTGGACGAGGGCCTGGGTCTGCTTGCCCATGGCCTGTTCGACCTGCGGCAGCTGGTGCAAGTGCTCTCTGCGGAAGACCTCTCGGAGCCGCTCGGCTTCGGCCTCGATCCCGCGTCGCAGCCGTCCGGCCCGCTTCAGAAGTGCCTGCAGCTGGCTCCGGGTGAGCCGGGCCGCTGCCGCCGGGGTGGGCGCCGCGGCCAGGACTGCACGGGCGTGGGCTGAGTCGAGTCCCAGGGTGCCGCTGCCGTGGAACGCGGCGAGGGCAGCCGGGTAGTACTCGCGCAGATGGGAACGGAGCCGGTTGACCATCTGGGTCTTGTCCCAGACCGCGTCCTGGTGGGCTCGGGCCAGGACGGCGACGGCTTGGGCGAGTTCGCTGTCGGCGGGAAGGGGTCGGTGGGTGGCCACGTCGGTACGCAGGATGTTGGCGAGGACGCGGGCGTCGGCGGCGTCCGATTTGGCGCGGGCGACGCTGCTGCGGTCGCGGTAGCGTGCGGCGGCGAGCGGGTTGATGGCGTAGATCTTCCGGCCGGTGGCGCGCAGGCATGCGACAAGCAAGCCGCGCGGGGTCTCGATGGCCACCGGTATGGGGTGTTCCGGGGTGTCGCCGTGGCGGGCGAGCAGTTCCAGGAGGGCGTGGAATCCGGCGCTGTCGTCGCTGACGCGCAGCTTGGCCAGCTGGGTGCCGTCCTGGTCGACCAGGGCGATGTCGTGGTGGTTTTCGGCCCAGTCGATGCCGCAGAAGACCTTGCTCAACCTCGTTCTCCCGTCCGTGCACTGCCTGAATGTGCTGGTCAGCTCCATGCGGAGCACGCGGCGCTCTAA
>NZ_LIRK01000832.1 GCF_001419765.1 Streptomyces torulosus | reverse complement strand
CGAAGGCGGGGGCGGCGTCGGCCGGTGTGCCGCCGGTCGCCGGGGGCGCGGCCTGTCCCGCCGCGACGGCGAGCATGCGGTCCACCTCCTCCGCGCCGGGCCGCGCGAGCGGGTCCTTGACGAGCAGGGCGGTCAGTACGCCGGTCAGCGGGCCGGCCTGACGGGGCGGCGGAACGTCCTCGCTGAGCACCGCGGCGAGCGTGGCGAGCGTGCTGTCCCGGCGCAGGGGATGGTGGGCCTCGACGGCCACGTACAGCATCATCGCGAGGGACCACAGGTCGGAGGCGGGGCCGCCCTCCTTGCCGCTGACCCGCTCCGGCGCCATGTAGTCGGGCGAGCCGATGACGGAACCGGTGGCGGTGAGGCTGGTGGCCTCGCGGACGGCGGCGATCCCGAAATCGGTGAGGACGGGGCGTCCGTCGGGGCGCAGCAGAACGTTCGCCGGCTTCACGTCACGGTGCTCGATGCCGACCGCGTGGGCGGCGCGCAGTGCGTCGAGCACCTCCCGGCCCATGCGGGCCGCCTCGGACGGTTCCAGGCGGCCCCGGTCGAGGCGGTCCTGGAGCGAGCCGCCGGTGAGGAGCTCCATCACGATCCACGGGTAGGTGCCCTCGCCGCCGTCGACGATGTGGTGGATGGTGACGACGTTCGGGTGGTGGACGCGGGCGAGGGCCCGGGCCTCCCTCAGTACGCGTTCACGCAGGGTGCGGGCGCCCTCCGGGTCGTACTCGGCGAGGCCGGGGTCCGGCGGGCGGACCTCCTTCACGGCGACCTCGCGGTGCAGCGCCAGGTCGCGGGCCCGCCAGACCCATCCCATTCCCCCGCCGCCAAGCCGCCCGACGAGTTCGAAGCGGCCGTCGATCACCCGTCTGCCGGGCTCCGTTCTGCTCATGCGGGGAGCCTAGACGGAGGCGACGACAACAGGGACGGTGAGTCCCGGTTCGTGAGGAATCGGAGATCAACGGCGGAAGGGAGAGGGAGACGGCTGAGCGCCGTCGTACATCCGGTGTTGCCGCCCCCCCTCCCGCCTCGCGCCGGATCGCCCGGGGCCGTCGCTCCCC
>NZ_LIRK01000831.1 GCF_001419765.1 Streptomyces torulosus | reverse complement strand
CCGAGGGCGGCGGCCGTCTCCGGTTCGTCCATCTCCAGCAGATAGCGGTACGTGACGACCAGCCGGTGCTCCTCGCTGAGCTGCTCCAGCGCGCCCAGCAGGGCGACCCGGCGCTCTATCTCCAGCGCGGCGACCGCCGGATCAGCCGCCGGTGGTATCAGCGGCTCGGCCTCCACGAGGGCCGCCTCACGGTCGGCCAGGGACCGCTGGCGTCCGGCTGTCCGCACTGTGTTCCTCGTCTCATTGGCCACGATCGACAGCAGCCACGGCCGGAACGCGGCCCCGTCCCGGAAGCGGCCGAGCGAGCAGTACGCCTTGAAGAAGGCCTGCTGCACCACGTCCTCCGCGTCCGGACCGGCGCCGAGCGCCCGGGCCGCCCTCAGCGCGATGCCCGTGTGGGCGCGCACCAGGTCCGCGTACGCCTCCGGCTCTCCGGCGCGTACGCGTGCGACCACCGCGGCCTCATCGACGATGCGGCCCCCCTCCCGCGTTCTCACAACAGGGGTACACCGCCCGGGCCCGATCGGTTCCCACCCGTGTGCCGTCTGTTTCCGGTAGGTTCCGGAACGGGTCCCGATACCTGAGAGAATGGTGAGCATGGCCTCTGACCGACCCCGTGTGCTCTCCGGAATCCAGCCCACCGCAGGCTCGTTCCACCTCGGCAACTACCTGGGCGCCGTGCGCCAATGGGTGGCTCTGCAGGAGTCCCACGACGCGTTCTACATGGTCGTCGACCTGCACGCGATCACCGTTCCGCAGGACCCCGCGGACCTGCGGGCGAACACCCGGCTCGCCGCCGCGCAGCTGCTCGCCGCCGGTCTCGACCCCGAGCGGTGCACCCTCTTCGTCCAGAGCCATGTCCCCGAGCACGCCCAGCTCGCCTGGGTCATGAACTGCCTCACCGGCTTCGGCGAGGCCTCCCGCATGACCCAGTTCAAGGACAAGTCCGCCAAGCAGGGCGCCGACCGCGCGAGCGTGGGCCTCTTCACGTACCCGATCCTCCAGGTCGCCGACATCCTGCTCTATCAGGCGAACGAGGTCCCGGTCGGCGAGGACCAGCGCCAGCACATCGAGCTCACCCGTGACCTCGCCGAGCGCTTCAACGGCCGCTTCGGTGAGACCTTCACGATCCCGAAGCCGTACATCCTCAAGGAGACGGCGAAGATCTACGACCTTCAGGACCCCGCGATCAAGATGAGCAAGTCGGCGTCGACCCCCAAGGGGTTGATCAACCTGCTCGACGATCCGAAGGCCACCGCCAAGAAGGTCAAGAGCGCGGTCACCGACACCGACACCGTGATCCGCTACGACGCCGCCGAGAAGCCCGGTGTCAGCAACCTGCTGACCATCTACTCGACCCTCACCGGGACGAGTGTCGCGGAACTGGAGCAGAAGTACGTCGGCAAGGGCTACGGTGCGCTCAAGACGGACCTCGCCGAGGTCATGGTCGACTTCGTGACGCCCTTCCGGGAGCGCACCCAGCAGTACCTGGACGACCCGGAGACGCTCGACTCGATCCTGGCCAAGGGCGCGGAGAAGGCACGCGCCGTCGCCGCGGAGACGCTCTCCCAGGCGTACGACAGGGTGGGATTCCTGCCCGCCAAGCACTGAGCCGCACCACCCCGGTCGGCCGCGCGCCGATCGCGCCACCGGCAGCGCTGTACATCACTCCGGCCGCGCCTGCCCGGAACACCGCCGTGGCCGTACAGTCGATAGCCGGTGGCGCGTCACGACAGACGAAGACACGGACGCATGACACGACGACAGGAGACGACGTGGGGACCGTAACGATCGGTGTGTCGATCGCGGTCCCGGAGCCCCACGGCAGCCAGCTCCAGGAGCGGCGCGCGGGCTTCGGCGACGCCGCTGCTCACGGCATCCCCACCCATGTCACGCTGCTGCCGCCGACGGAGGTCGAGGAGACCGAGCTGCCGGCGATCGAGGCGCATCTCGTCGAGGTCGCGGCCGTCGGCCGGGCCTTCCCGATGCGGCTGGCCGGCACGGGCACCTTCCGGCCGCTGTCGCCCGTGGTGTTCGTCAAGGTCGTCGAGGGCGCCGAGGCGTGCACCTGGCTGCAGAAGCAGGTCAGGGACGCCTCGGGACCGGTGGCGCGCGAGCTGAACTTCCCGTACCACCCGCACGTCACCGTGGCCCACGGCATCGCCGAGGAGGCGATGGACCGGGCGTTCGAGGAGCTCGCCGGGTACGAGGCCGCATGGCCCTGCACCGGCTTCGCGCTCTACGAGCAGGGCGCCGACGGGGTCTGGCGCAAGCTCCGCGAGTTCGCCTTCGGCGGTTCGGTCGTCCCCCCGCAGGCGGGCGCCCCGGTCGGCGACACCACGCTGCCCACCCACTGAGAGCCCACTAAAGAACCCCCTGAGAACCCCCTGAGAACCTGAGGCCGGGCGCCCCCAGGTTCTCCAGCGGCAGTCGGCCCCGTGCGGTGCCGGGTCGGTCGGCGCCCTACAGCGGCAGCCGGCGGAACAGCGGTCTCGGCACATGACGGAGCGCCGTCATCACCAGCCGCAGCGCCCCCGGCACCCACACCGTCTCCGAGCGGCGCCGCAGCCCCAGCTCGATCGCCGTCGCCACCGCCTCCGGAGTGGTGGCGAGAGGCATCTCCGGGCGGCCCGCGGTCATGCTCGTGCGTACGAAACCGGGCCGTACGACCATCACATGGACGCCGGTGCCGTGGAGGGCGTCGCCGAGGCCCTGGGTGAAGGCGTCGAGGCCGGCCTTGGCGGAGCCGTAGATGAAGTTCGAGCGGCGGGCGCGCTCGGCGGCCACCGAGGACAGGACGACGAGCGAGCCGTGGCCCTGCGCCTGGAGGGCCCGCGCGCAGACCAGGCCGGCCGACACGGCACCCGTGTAGTTGGTCTGGGCGACGCGGACGGCGGCCACCGGGTCGCGTTCGTCGTGCGCCTGGTCGCCGAGCATGCCGAAGGCGAGGAGCACCATGTCGATGTCGCCCTCGACGAAGACCTTGCCGAGGATCGTCTCGTGCGAGTCGGGGGCGAGGGCGTCGAAGGCGACGGTGTGCGTCTCGGCGCCGAGGCCCCGCAGATGGGCGGCGGCCTTCTCCAGGTCGGGCGAGGGGCGTCCGGCGAGCCAGACGGTGCGGGTGCGGCGGGCGATCAGCCGGCGGGCGGTGGCGAGCGCGATCTCCGACGTACCGCCGAGGATCAGCAGCGACTGGGGGGTGCCGAACGCGTCCTTCATGACAGCTCCTGAGCGACTGGGAAACGGGGGGCAGGTCGCGGTACGGGCGTTACAGGCCCAGGCGGCGGGCCAGGTCCGACACGAACACGCCGTCGGGGTCCAACTCGCGGCGCAGCGCCCGGAACTCGGGCAGACGGGGGTACATCACGGCCAGCAGCTCGGGGCGCAGCCGGGCGTCCTTGGCCAGGTACACGCGCCCGTCGGCCGCCGCGACCTCCTCGTCCAGCCGGTCGAGGAAGGTGCCGAGGCCGGGCAGGCCCGCCGGGATGTCGAGGGCGAGCGTCCAGCCGGGCATCGGGAACGACAGCCAGCCGGGGTCGCCCTCCCCGAACCGCTTCAGCACGGCGAGGAAGGAGGGGCAGCGGCGCGCGGAGATCCGGGTCACGATCCGCCGCAGGGCCTCCTCGTGGCCGTGCCCGACGACGAACTGGTACTGCACGAACCCGGAACGCCCGTAGAGCCGGTTCCAGTGCGGGACGCCGTCCAGGGGGTGGAAGAACGTGGAGATCCGCTGGAGCTGGTCGGCGCGGGCCCGGGGGGCCTTGCGGTACCACAGCTCGTTGAACAGCCCCACGGTCGACCGGCCCAGCAGACCCTCGGGGACGAACGCGGGGGCGGCCGGGAATCGCGAGGTCCGGAACTCCAACGGACGGCCGAGCGCGCCCCGTCGGCCGAAACGTGCCCCACGCGCGCGTGCCGACGAGGACTCCAGCGTCTCCAGGGACGCGTGCTCGCCGCGGGTCAGGACCGCGCGACCCGTCGCCGAGCCCCGGGCGAGGAGATCGATCCAGGCGACGGAGTAGCGGTAGTACCGGTCGGTGGCCGTGAGCCGGGCCAGCAGGTCGTCCAGATCGCGGGCCCGTTCGGTGTCGACCGACATCCAGGACGTCTCGACGGGCAGCAGCCGTACGGTCGCGGTGAGGATCACCCCCGTCAGGCCCATCCCGCCGGCCGTGGCGTCGAACAGCGGGGTGCCGGGGACCACCGTGCGGATCCCGCCGTCCGCGGTGAGCAGTTCCAGCGACAGCACATGGCGGGCGAACGCCCCGGAGACATGGTGGTTCTTGCCGTGGATGTCCGCCGCGATCGCGCCTCCCACCGTCACCTGGCGGGTCCCCGGCGTCACCGGCACGAACCAGCCCAGCGGCAGCAGCACCTCCATCAGCCGATGCAGCGACACCCCCGCGTCGCACAGGACCGTGCCGCCGTCCGCGTCGATGGCGTGGACCCGGTCCAGGCCCGTCATGTCGAGCACGGCGCCGCCCGCGTTCTGCGCCGCGTCCCCGTACGCCCGCCCCAGCCCCCGGGCGATCGCGCCGCGCGCCCCGCACGCTCGCCCGGCGGCCGCGGCCTCCTCGTACGTACGGGGACGGATGAGCCGGGCGGGCGTGCGGGGCGCGCGGCGGGATCGCCCGGGGGC
>NZ_LIRK01000830.1 GCF_001419765.1 Streptomyces torulosus | reverse complement strand
ATGTCGGTGACCGTCAGCGCGGTCTCGTCGTGGGTGACGGCGTCGAGGAGCGCGCTGACGGTCACCGACATGGACTGGCGGGCCTTCGCCGGCGGCTACCGCCTCTCCCACAACCGCACCCTCCTCGACGACCTCCCCGAGGCGGCGTCCCGGACGGGCGAACCGGCCCCGGACGAGCAGCCGACGACCGCCGCGACCTCCCTGGCGGAGGCCCTCTCGGGCCTCACCGACCGCGAACGCGACCGCCGTCTGCTGGACGTCGTGCGCTCCTCGGCCGCGGCTGCCCTCGGCCACACCGACGCGGCGGAGGTCGCCGCCGACGCCCCCTTCCGCGACCTGGGCCTCGACTCGGTGACCGCCGTGGACCTGCGCAACCGGCTCACCACCGCCACCGGCCTACGGCTGCCGGGCACCCTGGTCTTCGACCATCCGACCCCCAGCGCGGTGGCCGCCGAACTGCGCGCCCTGCTGACGTCCCGACCCGCCACGGCACCGGCACCGTCCCGCACCGGAGCGTCCCCCGACGACCGCGTGTGCGACGACCCCGTGGCCGTCGTCGCCATGGCCTGCCGGCTGCCCGGCGGTGTCGGCTCGCCCGAGGACCTGTGGCGGCTGGTCGCCGAGGGCCGCGACGGCATCACGCCCTTCCCCACCGACCGGGGCTGGTACACCGCCACTCCGGGCGACGACCGCGCCCTCCCCACCGAGGGCGGTTTCCTCCACGACCTCGCCGGCTTCGACGCCGCGTTCTTCGGCATCTCACCGCGCGAGGCCCTGGCGACGGACCCCCAGCAGCGGCTCCTGCTGGAGACCTCCTGGGAGGCCCTGGAACGGGCCGGCATCGACCCCCTCTCGCTGCGCGGCAGCCGCACCGGGGTCTTCGTCGGAGCGGGCCACTTCGACTACGCCACCCTGGCCCTCACCACCGAGGAGGGCAGGGACTACGCCATCACCGGCTCCGCGGGCAGCGTCCTCTCCGGCCGCATCGCCTACACCCTGGGCCTGGAGGGCCCGGCGGTCACCGTCGACACGGCCTGCTCGTCCTCCCTCGTCGCCCTGCACAACGCCGTCCGGGCACTGCGGGACGACGAGTGCGGCCTCGCCCTCGTCGGCGGCGCCGCCGTGATGGCCACCACGGCCGCTTTCGAGGCGTTCGCCCGCCAGGGCGGCCTGGCCTCCGACGGCCGCTGCAAGGCGTTCGCCGACGGCGCCGACGGCACCGGCTGGGGCGAGGGCGTGGGCGTGCTGGTGGTGGAGCGGTTGTCGGACGCCCGCCGCAACGGTCATCCGGTGCTGGCGGTGGTGCGGGGTTCGGCGGTGAACCAGGATGGTGCGTCGAACGGTCTGACGGCGCCGAACGGCCCCTCTCAACAGCGGGTGATTCGGGACGCGTTGGCGAACGCCGGTCTCTCCCCGGCGGACGTGGACGCGGTCGAGGCGCACGGGACCGGCACCCGGCTCGGTGACCCGATCGAGGCGCAGGCCCTGCTCGCGACGTATGGGCAGGACCGTGAACGGCCGCTGTATCTGGGGTCGTTGAAGTCGAACATCGGGCATGCCCAGGCGGCGGCGGGTGTGGCGGGCGTCATCAAGACGGTCCTGGCCCTGCGGCACGGGACGCTGCCGCGCACCCTGCATGTGGATGCGCCGACGGCCGAGGTGGACTGGTCGGCCGGCGCGGTGGAACTGCTCACGGAGAACCGCCCCTGGCCGGACACCGACCGTCCGCGCCGGGCGGGCGTGTCCGCCTTCGGAGTGAGCGGCACCAACGCCCACCTCATCCTCGAACAGGGCGACGACGCCCCGGCGGAGCCCGCCACCGACACCGTCCGCCCGCTGCCCGTCGTCCCCATGCTGCTCTCGGCCCGCGGCGCGGCCGCCCTGCGAGCACAGGCAGCGCGACTGCGCGACCACCTGGACGGTGACGGAAACACGCCCGACCTGCACGACATCGGCCTCACCCTGGCCGCGCACCGTGCCGCGCTCGACCACCGGGCCGCCGTCCCGGTCACCGACACGGAGTCCTTCCGCGCCGCGCTCGACGCGCTGGCCGAGGACCGCCCCCATCCCTCGGTCGTGCGGGGGAGGGCCGCCGGAAGCGGTCTGGCGGTGGTGTTCTCGGGTCAGGGTTCGCAGCGGGTGGGGATGGGGCGTGGTCTGTATGAGGCGTTCCCGGTGTTCGCGGCTGCGTTTGACGAGGTGTGCGCGGGCTTTGAGGGGTTGTTGCCGGGGTCGTTGAAGGACGTGGTCTTCGGCGGTCCTGCTGAGGTGTTGGAGTCCACCGGTTGGGCGCAGCCTGCTCTGTTCGCGGTGGAGGTGGCGCAGTTCCGTCTGTT
>NZ_LIRK01000083.1 GCF_001419765.1 Streptomyces torulosus | reverse complement strand
AGCTCCCGCTCCAGCCGCCGCCCGGCTCTACATCGCTCAGCAGGCGCTCAGCCGGGATGTGCGGCGGCTGGAGCGGGAGCTGGGCGTGGAGTTGTTCGTGCGGACGACCCGGCAGGTGGCGCTGACGCCCGACGGGGAGCGGCTGGTGCCGTACGCGCGGCGCGTGCTGGAGGCGCAGGACGCGCTCGTGGGGGCGTTCCGGCAGGCCCGGCCGTTGCTGGTGGACCTGAACTCGCCGGGGCTCGCCACCGGCGTACGGGTGCTGCGGCGGGCCCGTGAGCTGGTGCCCGACGTGGAGTTGCTGGCGCGGTACGAGAGCGGGCTCACGTACGCCGCCGCCGAGATCCTCGCCGGGCGCCTCGACGTGTCGTTCGGGAGGTTCGCGGGGCTGGACCCGGCCGTGCGGGCCCGGCTGGAACAACAGCCCGTGCGATACGAGCCGATGGCGGTGATCCTGCCCGAGGACCACCGGCTGGCCGCGCTGGACGCCGTGCCGCTGGCGGAGCTGAGGGGCGAGACCGTGTACGCGGGTGCCGGCAATGCCCGTACGCCGGAGTGGACGGAGCTGGCGCGGGAGCTGTTCGCGGGGCGGGGGATCGACCTCGCGCCCGCGGTGCCCCTCGTGGTGGGCGAGGAGGAGTTCGCGCGGGTCATGGCCAAGACGCGGACGCCCGTGCTGGCGGTGGTGGACTTCCCGCCCATGCCGCGCAGTGTGCTGCGGCCGCTCGTCGACCCCGTCCCGCTGTCCCCCGTCTCGCTGGTGTGGCGGAAGGGGTTCACGCATCCGGGGCTCGATGCCCTGCGGCGGGCCGCCACCGAACGAGCGAGCGCGGAAGTATGGCTTTCATATCCGGAGGACGGGTGGATTCCGGCTACAGATGCACTCATCATGATGAGTTTCGCCTGATAGCACACATGTCACATCTCTCCCACCTCTACATTCGGGCCCCCGGGTGCGTGTGATGGGCGGGGCGCCCCGGATCGGGTGGGGGCCCGGTCCGGTACAGGAAAGTGCGAGAGTCCGGCATCGAACACGCATCCGCAACCCGTGGGGGGAAGCGCGTGCACGTGGAGAAGTGGCCGAAAGGCACCCAGCCGGAGCGGTCCGACGGCGACAGCCGTGACGAACACCGTGGTGACGTCGAGGGCGGCCCCGGTACCGACCCGTTCGCCCGGACCGGCGCCGCCGGTGACGAGGTGGTGTGGCCCGAGGCCGCCGGCAGAACGGGGTCCGTGCCCCGGCCGTCGACCGCCTTCGCCGGTGTGCCCCGGCAACCCGACGCCGCCGGGCGCGACGCCGGCCGGCCCGGCACCGTGGCGTCCCCCTGGGAGCAGCCCGACCAGCCCGGCCGCAACCACGACCCGCACGAGGTGACCGTCCAGCTCGACGGCGTCGGACGGGAACTGGACGGGCCGGGCAGGCACGCGGGCAAGGACCCGGACAAGGCGGCCGGGGGCCAGCCCGACGGGCCGGTCTTCGTCGACGAGTCGGGGCGCCGCCGCAACCGGTACCGCAAGCTCGGCATCGCCGTCGGCACCGCCTGCGCCGCGTACGCCGTCGTCATCGTCGGCACGCTGGTGTCGGGCAACTCGGACGCGCCCTGGCTGCCGATGCCCATGCAGAAGGACGAGGCGCCGGCGGACAAGGTGGACACCCCGCCGCAGCCGGCCGAGTCGTCCGACGTCGCCGACACCGCCGAGGGGGTCGTACCGCCGCCGAGCGCGGGGTCGGTCTCCCCGGGAGTGACGCCCGCGCCGGTCCGCGGCGACTCCCGCGACGACGCCCGCGACGACGGGAAGAAGGCCCCGGAGGCCTCCGCGAGCGCCCGGCCCAGCGGCGGCGCGAGCGCCGGCCCGCAGCCGAAGCCGACCACCGGCGTGAAGGAGCCCGAGCCCTCGGTCTCCGCGTCCCAACCGGCGGGCGGCGGCTCCAGCCCCACGCCCACCCCGACGCCCACACCCTCCGAGTCCAGCGGCCCCGCTCCCGGCCCGGGATCCGGCACGGACACCGTCGCCGGCGGCCCGCCGACCCCGGCACCGGTCGAGCCCGCCACCGCGGCACCGGAGAGCCCGCAGGACCCGCAGACCTCGGAGACCCCCGCATAATGACCCGCTTCAGGCGCGGCGGCACACCTGCGCGTGCCGCCGCCAAGCGCCGTACCCGCACACCCCGTTCGCCCGAGGCCGCCGACGGCACGGCCGGAAGCCCCCCGAAGGGCTCGTCGAAGCGCTCACCGAAGCGCCGGACCGGGCGGCTGCCGCTCCGCCACATCCTGCCGTGCCTGTTCCTCGTCGCCCTGATGGCGATGCTGATGCTGCGCGGGTACGTACACAGCGAGATCCTCGCCGACCACCGGGTCCGGCCACCCGTGTCGAACGACCGGGTACCGCAGCGGATCCTCGACGGCGGGCCGGTGATCGACACCCGCTCGGGCCGTGCGGCCAGCCTCGACGTACCCGACCGCGAACTGGTCCTCACCTTCGACGACGGCCCCGACCCCGTGTGGACGCCCAAGGTCCTCGACGTGCTGCGGAAGCACGACGCGCACGCCGTCTTCTTCATCACCGGCACCATGGCCTCGCGCTACCCGGACCTGGTGCGGCGCATGGTCGACGAGGGCCACGAGATCGGGCTGCACACCTTCAACCACCCCGACCTCTCGCTCCAGTCCAAGGGCCGCATCGACTGGGAGCTGTCCCAGAACCAGATGGCGCTCGCGGGCGCCGCGGGCATCCGGACCTCGCTGTTCCGACCGCCGTACTCGTCGTTCTCGGCCCGTTTCGACAACCAGTCCTGGCCGGTGACGCAGTACATCGGCAGCCGCGGCTACATCACCGTCGTCAGCGACACCGACAGCGAGGACTGGAGCAGGCCCGGCGTCGACGAGATCATCCGCCGGGCCACACCGAAGGGCGGCGAGGGCGCGATCGTGCTGATGCACGACTCCGGCGGCGACCGCTCGCAGACCGTCGCCGCGCTCGACCGGTTCATCGTCGGACTGCGCGACCAGGGCTACGCGTTCCACACCCTCACCGGTGCGCTCAAGGCGCCCAGCGCGCACACCGGGGTCACGGGGGTCGGCCTGTGGAAGGGCAAGGCGTGGGTGGCGCTCGTCCAGGCGTCGGAGCGGATCACGGGCATCCTGGTCGTGGCCCTCTCGGTCGTCGGCGTCCTCGTCCTCACCCGCTTCGGCCTGATGCTGATCCTGTCGGTGTGCCACGCCCGCAAGGTCCGCCGCCGGGACTTCCGCTGGGGCCCCGACGGCCCCGTCACCGAACCGGTGTCCGTCCTCGTCCCCGCGTACAACGAGGCCAAGTGCATCGAGACGACCGTCCGTTCGCTGGTGGCCAGTGACCATCCCATCGAGGTCCTCGTCATCGACGACGGGTCCAGCGACGGCACCGCCCGGATCGTCGAGGAGCTGAGCCGTGACCTGCCCGACGTGCGGGTCGTGCGGCAGCTCAACGCGGGCAAGCCCGCCGCCCTCAACCGGGGCATCGCCAACGCCCGGCACGACCTGATCGTGATGATGGACGGCGACACGGTCTTCGAACCGTCCACCGTCCGCGAACTGGTCCAGCCGTTCGCCGACCCGCGCGTCGGCGCCGTCGCCGGGAACGCGAAGGTCGGCAACCGGGACACCCTCATCGGCGCCTGGCAGCACATCGAGTACGTGATGGGCTTCAACCTCGACCGCCGCATGTACGACGTCCTGCGCTGCATGCCCACCATCCCCGGCGCCGTCGGCGCCTTCCGCCGCGAGGCCCTCGAACGCGTCGGCGGCATGAGCGAGGACACCCTCGCCGAGGACACCGACATCACCATGGCCATGCACCGCGACGGCTGGCACGTCGTCTACGCGGAGAAGGCCCGCGCCTGGACCGAGGCGCCCGAATCCGTGCAGCAGCTGTGGTCGCAGCGCTACCGCTGGTGCTACGGCACCATGCAGGCGATCTGGAAGCACCGCGGGGCCCTCTTCGAGCGAGGCCCCTCGGGCCGCTTCGGACGGGTGGGCCTGCCGCTGGTGTCGCTGTTCATGGTGGTCGCGCCCCTGCTGGCCCCGCTCATCGACGTGTTCCTCCTGTACGGGCTGGTGTTCGGCCCGACGGAGAAGACGATCGGCGCGTGGTTCGGCGTCCTGGCCGTCCAGGCCGTGTGCGCGGCGTACGCCTTCCACCTCGACAAGGAACGCATGACCCATCTGATCTCCCTGCCGCTGCAACAACTCCTCTACCGCCAGCTGATGTACGTCGTCCTGCTCCAGTCGTGGATCACCGCCCTGACCGGCGGCCGACTCCGCTGGCAGAAGCTGCGGCGCACGGGGGCGGTGGGACTGCCGGGTGACCCCGGCGGGTCGGGCGCGGCGACCGCCGAGTCCCAGCCGCGTGAAGGGAGCCCGGTCGGATGAGCACCCTGACGCAGACCTCGACGGAAGAGACCCCCAAAGCGCCGGCGCCGGCCGCGCCCGCCCGCGACCGCTACTTCGACTTCCTGCGGGCCCTCGCCATCTTCCGCGTGGTCCTCTACCACCTCTCCGGCTGGGCCTGGCTGCCGCTCGTCTTCCCCTCCATGGGCGTGATGTTCGCGCTGGCCGGCAACCTCATGGCCCGTTCGCTGAAGCGCCCGGCCGTCCAGGTCGTCAAGGGCCGGCTCCGCCGGCTGCTGCCGCCCATCTGGCTGCTGGGCGTGATCGGTGTGAGCGGGATGGTGGCCCAGGGCTGGGGGCCCGACGCGGAGGGGCATCCCGCGTGGTGGTGGTTCCACCTCACGTTCTGGATCCTCCCGATCAGCGACCCGCCGTACGCCGAGGGCCTGCCCGGCGTGCACGGCTTCATCGGCGCCGACTGGGCCGTGGAACTCGCCGGGCCCCTCTGGTACGTCCGCGCCTACCTCTGGTACGTCGTCCTGTCCCCGGTGCTGCTGCGCGCGTTGCGCGCGGTGCCCGTGGTGACGCTCCTCTTCCCGGTCGCCCTGTCGGCCGCGTTCGAACTGGGCTATCTGTCCCTGCCCGGTGAGCGGTTCGCGTCGGGGCTCACGGACTTCAGCACCTTCGGCGCGTGCTGGATCCTCGGCATGGCCCACCAGGAGGGCATCCTCAGGCGCCTGCCCCGCTACATCGTCCCGTCCGTCGCCCCGGCCGTGGCCCTGACGGGCCTCTGGTACGCCCTGAACCACGACTTCGGCAACGGCAACGACCTCGACGCCATGCCGTTCGCCCAGGCGCTGTGGTCCCTCGGCACGGTGGCGCTGCTGCTCCACCTCAGCCCCTCGTGGTCCGAGTGGCCGCGCCGGCTGCGCCGCTGGGACGGGGTGATCACCTTCCTCAACTCCCGTGCGGTGACGATCTATCTGTGGCACAACACGTGCATCCTCGTCGCCGCGACCCAGTGGGACCGGCTGTGGGCCGTGGTGGTCCTCGAACAGAACGTGCCCTGGCTGCTGGAGAGCGTCTGGCCCGTGCTGGCCCTCACCTGGGTGCTGATCGTCGGCTGTGTCGTCGCCTTCGGCTGGGCGGAGGACCTGGCGGCCCGACGCCGGCCGAGACTGTGGCCGAACGGCGGCCGGGCCGGTCGCAGCGCGCGCAGGCACTGACCGGCTCCGGGGGCGGCGCGGCCGTGGTGTCGCCGCCCCCGTCTCCCGTCCGCCGCCCGGTCATGTACTGACCCCGTAACCAACCGGGATACGCACTTGCGTACGACTGAGCTGGTGATGGATGTTGGGCTCGCTTGAGGCAGGTGTTCCTTGCCTCGCCGAAGCGACCCGAGGAGTGACACCCGCCGATGACTCAGCCTCCCGGCCAGCCGCCGTACGACGGTTACGGGGCCCAGCAGCCGCAGCAACCGCCGTACCCGGGGCCGTACGGGCCCCCGCCGGGGGCGTCCGGTCAGGCTCCCGGTCAGCCCGGTCCCCCGCCCAACCCCTACACGACCGCCCCGCAGCAGCCGTACGGCGCCGGTCAGCCGCCCTACGGCGCGCCGGGCATGCCGGGCGCCCCCGGAGCGCCCGGTGCGCCGAACTACGGCCAGCAGTACGGCGGCTATCCGCCCCCTCCGCCCTCCGGGGGCAACGGCGGCAAGATCGCGCTGATCGTGGTCGCCGCGGTGGCCGCCCTCGCGGTGATCGGCGGCGGGATCTTCCTGCTCACCTCCGACGACGGCGACGACACCGCGGCCAAGCCCCGGCAGAGCGTGTCGGCGCGGGCCGGCGAGTCCGAGACGCCGACCTCCGAGCCGACCGAGGAGTACTCCCCGACCCCCGAGGACACCGACGCCGGCGGCGACGCGTCCACGGCGCCCCGCACGGGTGTCGAGGGCCAGTGGCAGGACGACGAGGCGCGCACCCTGACGATCGGCAAGGAGCAGTCCTCGGGCGACCTCCAGGGCCAGCACCCGCTGTCCTACATCGACATGGTCGGCGGCAAGGGCATCCTGACGGGCGTCGGCAAGTACCGCGACGAGAACAACTTCCGCATGGCGCTGCGGCCGATGGCCTCGGAGAACGTGGACGACAAGGACATCACCTTCGCCACGGTCCGCCGCTCCGGCAACGACGTCGTCATCACCTGGGAGGACGGCGGCGGCACGGACAAGCTGAGCTACGTGGGGGAGGCGTCGGGCTGACGCGGCCTCTGAGTGCAGTGGGCGTGTGCACCGGCGGTGCGGTTGCGGCAGGGCTCTGGTGACCAGCGGTGACCAGAGCCGTGACCGGCGGTGGCCGAGGGCTTCCCGCAGCCGCCCCACGAGCAAGCACACGCTCTATGGCTGGAGTTCATGTCGGTACCAGGTGCCTGACTCACCGCCGAGGTCGGCCGGGGTGGCGGGGCCGACCGGGACGAACCCGGCCTTGATCAAGACCTTTCGGGACGCGGCATTCTCGTGCGAGGTGGCCGCCCGCAGTTCGCGCAGGCCGTGCCTCGCTGCCGCCAGTCGGCACAGCTCCCGGACGGCCGCGGTCGCCACACCGCGGCCGGCGACCCGCTCCGCGACCCGGTAGCCGAGTCTGGCGGTGCCGTCCTCCAGGTCGTACAGGTTGAACCTGCCGAGCACCGAGCCGTCCTCGGCGACGAGCACGTAGAAGGCGCAGACGCCGGCCTCCTGCTCGGCCAACAAGGCGCTGTACCCGTCGGTGAACTGGTCGAAGAAGTCGTCGCCGCGGTCGGGGATCGAGGCGGCGAAGTAGGCGCGGTTCGCCAACTCGAAGGCCAGAACCGCCGGGGCGTGGCCGGCATCCAGCCGCTCCAGACTTGGCATCACCCGACCCTATCCACCTCGGGCCCGGAGCCCACCTGAGTTTCCGCCAGCGGCAGACAGAGGGAAGACCTTGAGCGCGCGTATGAGGTGACCGAACGGCGCCGGGCTCGTGGTGAGTACGGTGCCGGGGGTGTCGCTCTCGTGGAGGAGAACGGCGCCGGTGGGGTGGGTGGCGATGTGGACGCAGTTGGAGGCGTCAGGGCTGAAGGTGGACTTCTGCCAGTCGTAGTCGGGCATGAGTGGCTCTCTCAGGTGCTCTGGGCGATGCGATGAATCAGGTCGCGGGACTCGTCGGGCTTGAGTGCGTTCGACTCCATGCGATCCAGCACTTGGCGGTACTTCTCCAACTGGGCCTCCGCGTCCAGGAACTCGCAGCCATGGTGGGTGTCCAGCTGAACAGTGTCGAGCTGAGGCACCGGGCCGACCAGATAGTCGACGGACTGTCCAGTGCCGGGAAATGAGCCCTTGCCGAAAGGGATGACCCGAACGGTGACGTGCTCCAGCTCGCTCATCTCCAGGAGGTGCTGGAGCTGCGCTCTGACGGTGTGGGCGCCGCCGTAGCCCATGTGCAGGGCGCACTCGTGGATCACCGCTGTGTACGGGGGCGGGGTGTCCCGGTAAAGGATGCCCTGCCGCTTCATCCGGTGGCTGACACGGTGCTCGATCTCGTACTGCCGCAGCGGCGGCCACGCCTCCTTGAAGAGGGCGCGTGCGTGATCGGTCGTCTGGAGAAGGGCGGGGATGTGGATGACCAGGGCAGCGCGCAGAGCTGTCGCGTGGTGTTCCAGTTCGGCCAGGTCGATGAGGCCGACTGGCAAGTGGTCCCGGTACTCCTCCCACCAGCCCCGTGCATGACGCCCGGTCATGGCGGCGAGGGCTTCGACGAGTGGTGCGTCCCCGCAGTCGTACGAGCGTGCCAGGCCGCGCACCCTGTCGGCGCTGAGGGCGCTGCGGCCGGTCTCGATCATGCTGACGCGCCCTTGGTTGACGCCGAGGCGTGCTGCTGCGGCGGTGGCGGTCAGACCTGCGCGCTCCCGGAGTTTGCGCAGCTCGGAGCCGAGCCGTCGCTGTCGCAGCGTGGGCGTGCTGGTCGGCGGCAAGACGCCTCCTTTCGAGCCGCTGAGCGGCGCTCCTGTACCCCACAAGAGGTAAGCGGGATGAACTTCTCCAGATTCTGGGAGATGTATCTCTCTGCTGACGCTAGCGTATGCCCTGTACCGCTCAACTCGGGCCGGCCCTAAGCCGGAAGCGCACCGAACCAGGCATTGCCACCGTTGGCCGCGGCCCCGAGCGGAGCAAGTCCCCTTTCTCCCCGGAGGCGTTCATGGTCACCGTATCCCCGTCCGACTCCCGTTCGCCCGAATGCTGGCAGTACTCCCTGCGGTTGCCTCACGACCCCAGAGCCGCCCGGATCGCGCGGGTGACCGTGCGGGCGATCCTCGCCAGCCATGGCCGGGACGAACTCCTCGACGTGACCGAGCTGTTGACGTCGGAGCTGGTCAGCAACGCGTACCGGCACACGAAGGGACCCTCGTCGGTGCGGCTGGTCGCCCTGCACGGCGGACGGCTGCGCGTCTTCGTGTGGGACCGGAGCCCGCACGTGCCACCCTCGTTCGGGGAGGTCAGTGTCGCCCCCTGTGCTCCCTCCCCGCCGTCGGCGGACGTCGAGCACGGGCGGGGTCTCCTCCTCGTACGGCAGTGCGCGGACCGGTGGGGGTGCTGGCCGTTGGAGGGCGGGAGCCTCGGGCGGGGCGGGGG
>NZ_LIRK01000829.1 GCF_001419765.1 Streptomyces torulosus | reverse complement strand
CTCCCAACCTTCCCCCGGGAGCCCCACCCTCCGGGACGCGCACGGCACCCTCAGGCCCCTGGTCAGGGCCGATCCCATCCGGGGGTGCCGTGTCGCGCGCCCGGGCCCGGCCGAACGCCCGGGGTGCGAGCGCTCCGGCGCTCCGCGCACTTCTTCCCGCCTCCGCACCGCTTCTCGCGTTCGGCGTCGAGGCGGACGAGCAGGCCCGTGCCCTGGGAGGCGTTCTTCGGGGTGAGGGCGTACGGGCCGGTGACCGGCTCGGCCGGCAGGACGTAGCCCTTGGGGGCACCGGTCTCCACCAGGTAGTACGTGCCGGCGGGCAGCGTCCCGAACGAGCAGCGGCCGGTGCTCGACGTGGCACAGTCGCCGACGAGCCGGTCCCCGCCCGGTCCATGCCGCTGGAGTCCGGGCGTCCCGTTGGTGTCCTCCCACAGGCCGAGCACCGCGCCGGCCAGCGGACGCCGCGTCTGGGCGTCGGCCTTCGCGAGCGTCAGCCGCAGCGCCTTGGTGAGACCGGCGTCGACCGTGTGGTTCACATAGCCGGGGTCACCGACGTACACCGTGCTCCCGCCGGACGGGTCGACGTCCGAGTCGATGAGCCGGTGGGACCCGGCCTCCCGCGCCGTCCACGTCAGGTCGGCGGCGCCCGGCCGCCCCGGCAGCCCGCTCGGATCGACGCCTCTGTGATCGAAGGAGACCCGGTAGGTGGTGTCGGGCCGCAGACCCTGCGCCGTACCGACGTAGTACTCGCCGTCGGCGTCCGTGGTCGTGGTGAGGCTCGGCCCGGACGACGTCGGGTCGAACGTGACCCGCACACCCGGCACCGGTGGTTCGGACGGGTTCTGGACGCCGTTGCCGTCGGTGTCGAACCAGACGCGGTCGCCGATCTGCACGGGCGCCCCGCGGCGGCCCTCCGGCCCCGGCTCGGCGTGCTCCCTGCGGTGGACGCCGGGCGCCCAGAAGCCGGTGGTGTACGTGGTGTCGCGGGCGTCGGAGACGTCGACGAACCCGATGGGGCTCCGGATGACGTCCGGGCCGCCACCGTGGCCCGCGAGCGCCGGGCGGAGGTTGGCGAGGTCGGGGTTGTGGGCCTGGACGCGGTACCGGCCGCCCCGTAGCGGGGACCCCGCCGGCCGGAACGAGGCGGTCCCGTCGGCGCCCGTCGTCCTGGTCAGCACGGCGTCGTGGTCGTCGGTCAGCGTGACCCGCACACCCGGCATGCCCTTCTCCGTCGGACGGTCGTACACCCCGTCGACGTCGACCTCCTCGACGACCCGCACGGTCACCGTGCCGTCGCCACGCGCCGAGGCACCGGTTGTCGCGGCATCCGCTGCCGTGGCATCCGCCGCTGTGGCGTCCGTCGCCGTCCAGGTGACCGGGCCGACCACCAGGGCTGCCGCCAAGGCGAGCACCAGGCCCGCACACCGTCCCCGTCCCCGTGTTCTTCGCCGCACCACGTCTCGCATTCGCCGCTGCCCGCCCGTTCCTGGTCCGCGCCGAGGCGACGGAGCCCGGTGCCCGACGTCGGCTCTGCATTCATACGAAGCGCGGAGAGCCGCTAATCAGGCTGAACGGGGCACAGGACGCGGCCGGGCGCACGGGACCCGCGCGGGAGCGGACGACAGGGCCGCGCCCTCGCGTCCCGGTTCACCCGTCCGCCCCGGCGGCGACGCCCCCACCCGGAGTACGGCACGGGCACACCCCTCACCCCAGCGGGTCCGCCAGGGACTGCTCCGCCCAGATGACCTTGCCGTCGGGGAGGAAACGGGTGCCCCAGCGCTGCGTGAACTGGGCGATGAGGAACAGACCGCGGCCGCCCTCGTCGGTGGTGCGCGGGTGGCGCAGATGGGGCGCGGTCGCCCCGCCGTCGAACACCTCGCAGATCAGGGTGCGTTCGAGGATGAGACGGAGCCGGATGGGCCCGGCGGCGTGCCGGATGGCGTTGGTGACNNCACACGCCGAGCTGCCGGGCCGTGGTCTTGCGGGCCTCCGCGACGAGCGCCGGGTCGGCGGGGATCTCCCAGGAGGCCACCCGGTGGCCGGGCAGCCGCCGGGTGCGGGCGAGGAGGAGGGCCACGTCGTCGGTGGGGCGGGC
>NZ_LIRK01000828.1 GCF_001419765.1 Streptomyces torulosus | reverse complement strand
CGCGACGAGCAGCGGCAGCCGCGGGCCCCGGCTGCCGACCAGCCGCCCGGCGACCGGCGCGCACACGAAGCACAGGAAGGCCATCGGAAGCATCCACAGTCCGGCGTGCAGGGCGTCCAGCCCACGCACGTTCTGCAGGTACAGCGTCGACAGGAACAGGAAACCGCCGAGCGCCGCGAACGCGCTGACCGCGATCACGGTCGCCCCGCTGAACGGCGCCGAACGGAAGAAACGCAGGTCGATGAGGGGCTCGTCCCGGCGGGGCTCGTACCGGAGCAGGCCGATGAGCGCGGCCAGGGCGACACCACCGAACACCAGCGTCCGCCCCACCGGCGCCGTCGGCGCCTCGATGATCGCGTACGTCAGCGAACCGAGCAGCGCGATGACCAGGAGCTGTCCCACGGGGTCGGGGCGGCGGGCCTTCGGCGCCCGGGACTCCGGGACGAACCGCCAGGTCAGCGCGAGAGCGGCCAGACCGACCGGGAGGTTGATCCAGAAGATCGAGCGCCAGCCCACCGACTCCACCAGGACACCCCCGATGATCGGCCCCGCCGCCATCGAGATGCCCACCACCGCGCCCCACGCCCCGATCGCCCGGGCCCGCTCACGCGGCTCCGTGAACGTGTTGGTGATGATCGACATCGCGACCGGGTTGAGCATCGAACCGCCGACCGCCTGCACCATCCGGAACACCACGAGCGCGTCGAGGTTCGGGGCGAGCGAGCACAGCGCCGAGCCGATGGTGAAGACGACCAGGCCCGCCATGAAGACCCGTTTGCGGCCGATGCGGTCCGCCGTGGAGCCCGCCAGCATCAGCAGCGAGGCCAGGACCAGGGTGTAGGCGTCGATCGTCCACTGGAGACCGGCGACGCTCGCGCCCAGGTCGCGCTGCAGGGTGGGCAGGGCGACGTTGAGGACGGTGTTGTCCAGGCTCACGATCAGGAGGCTGGTGCAGCAGATCGCGAGCACCAGCAGGCGGTGGCGACGGCTGAGCTCGGGCATGCCGTCCATCGTACGCCCGAGTCAATAGTGCGCCTAACTAATGAATAGGGGGTGTCGGGCCGAGAGCCGCCACCGGACCGGGGCCGGGGTTCGCCCGGCGTGCGGGACAATGGGGGAATGTCCACGTCCTCGACCGCGCCCTCGCTCACGGCCGCCGCGCCCCTGCGGATCGGTCCGCACACCGTCACCCCGCCCGTCGTCCTGGCCCCCATGGCCGGGATCACGAACGCGCCCTTCCGTACTCTGTGCAGGGAGTTCAGTGGCGGCAAGGGCCTCTTCGTCAGCGAGATGATCACGACGAGGGCGCTGGTCGAGCGCAACGAGAAGACCATGCAGCTGATCCACTTCGACGCGACCGAGCAGCCGCGCTCGATCCAGTTGTACGGCGTGGACCCGGTGACCGTCGGCAAGGCCGTCCGCATGATCGCGGAGGAGGGCCTCGCCGACCACATCGACCTGAACTTCGGCTGCCCGGTCCCGAAGGTGACGAGGAAGGGCGGCGGCTCCGCCCTCCCGTACAAGCGGAACCTGCTCCGCGCGATCCTCCGCGAAGCCGTCTCCGGCGCCGGGGACCTCCCCGTCACCATGAAGATGCGCAAGGGCATCGACGACGACCACATCACCTTCCTCGACGCCGGCCGTATCGCCGTCGAGGAGGGCGTCACCTCCATCGCCCTGCACGGCCGCACCGCCGCCCAGCACTACGGCGGCACCGCCGACTGGGACGCCATCGCCCGGCTCAAGGAGCACGTCCCCGAGATCCCGGTGCTCGGCAACGGAGACATCTGGTCCGCCGAGGACGCCCTGCGGATGGTGCGCGAGACCGGCTGCGACGGAGTCGTCGTCGGACGCGGCTGTCTGGGCCGGCCGTGGCTGTTCTCCGATCTCGTCGCCGCCTTCGAGGGGCGTACCGAGGACATCGCGCGCCCGTCGCTGCGCGAGGTGGCCGACGTGATGGTCCGGCACGCCACCCTCCTCGGAGAGTGGATCGGCGACGAGTCGAAGGGCGTCGTGGACTTCCGCAAGCACGTCGCCTGGTACCTCAAGGGCTTCGCCGTCGGTTCCGAGATGCGCAAGCGGCTCGCCATCACCTCGTCCCTCGCCGAACTCCGTGCGGGACTCGACGAGTTGGACCTGGATCAGCCGTGGCCGGCCGGCGCCGACGGACCGCGTGGCCGCACCTCCGGCAACAACCGCGTCGTCCTCCCCGACGGCTGGCTCAAGGATCCCTACGACTGCGCGGGCGTCGGCGAGGAAGCCGAACTCGACACCTCCGGCGGCTGACGGGCCGCCGCCACCCGGCCGCCCCCGCCCGGGGCCGCGCCCGGGTTG
>NZ_LIRK01000827.1 GCF_001419765.1 Streptomyces torulosus | reverse complement strand
CGGCTGCCGCTGCTCGTCGCGGGGGTGACGATGACCGCGAGCGGGGTGCTGTTCGCCGCGTTCGAGGCGGAGACGGCGAACGTCACGCTGGTCGTCGGATACGTGCTGTTCGGTATCGGCTTCGGCTTCGTCAACGCGCCCATCACCAACACGGCGGTCTCCGGCATGCCCCGCGCGCAGGCCGGTGTCGCCGCCGCCGTCGCCTCCACCAGCCGGCAGATCGGCCAGACCCTGGGGGTCGCGGTGATCGGGGCGGTACTGGCGGCGGGCGTGGGGGCGTCCTCGTACGCCGAGTCGTTCGTGTCGGCGGCCCGCCCCGCGTGGTGGATCGTCGCGGCATGCGGCTTCGCCGTCCTGGCCCTGGGCGCCCTGACCACCGGCCCCTGGGCCCGCGCCACCGCCGAGCGAACGGCGGCCCGCCTGGAGTCGACGGAGCTACGGGACGCGGCGGGCATCGGGGCACCCTAGTCGGGTGCCCTGCAAGTCGGGTCGCCCCAGAAGTCGATTCCCTCGGCGGGTGGGCGCCCGACATCATGGTCATCGGCAGGACCACGGGGGGCGAGGCGACGTGACGGTGTCCGGGGGCGGGGTGGCGGTGTCTGAAGTCAGGCTGGCGGTGCCAGAAGACGGACAGGCGGAGTTGACGCGGCTGTGGCAGCAGCGCTGGCCCGGGTGCCCGCCGGTCGGACACGAACTCCGGGGCCCCTATCGGGATGTCTGGGTGCGCTTCCACAGCCTGCCGGAGTCGAAGCGGTACCCGCAGGACGAGAGCGAGTACGCCGTTGTCCTGGAGCGTCACAACACCGTCCTCGACGAGTTGTTCGCCGGTGAGGACGTGTACGTGATCACTCCTGTCTGGACGGCGGAGGCCGAGCTTCCGTCGTTCCGACCCGGCGCCGGGTACTGGCGGAGTCTGTTGGTCGCGGACGATCCCGACCCCGAGTTCCGCACGTACTGCCACCTCACCGCCGTCCGCCGACCGTGGCGGCGGGGCTGCGTCGACGGGGTGCTCCGTGACGTCGCCGACGACACCATGGCCGGGGTCCTCATCACCGACACCGGGATGCGGCGCGTCCACCACCCCTACGACGGCGGCGCCGATGTCTTCCTGGAGTCGTCCGAGGAGCGGGATCGCATGCGTGACCGGCACGCCGACTGGCTGTCACGTCATGCGTCGGGCCTCTGATCGGACGGCCCGGTTCGTCGTTCCGCGCTGCTCGTGGGGGTGGGGGGCGTCACCACAGGTGGAGGAAGCTGCGGACATCGTCGTAGCCGTCAAGGGCGCGGCCGTCCACGTCCGACGGGTCCGCCTCGGCGCGTGCCGCCAGTGACTCCGCCAGGGCGCGGGCCTCGTCGCCGAGACGCCCGAAGCGTCGGGCGGTGTGGCCCAGGCACAGCCCGGCCAGCCCGAGCAGTGGACTGCCCGGCACGGCCCGGGTCCCGACCTGCACGCACCAGTGCTCGACGAACCCCGCGTCGTCGTCGTTCAACGCGGTGCCGACCAGCACGCCCGCCGCCTCCCCCTCCGCCGAACGGTCACGCAGGGCCCGCTCCAACGTCTCGACCACCACCCCGTGAGGCAGCGCGGGAGGGTTCTCGAAGAGCCGGTGAACATGCATCCCGCGAGCCTACGCGGACCGCGCCCCCCACTGAGGGCCGTCGGGTCGGCGCTGTTCAGGCGCCGTTGCCGTGCTGGTCCCGGTCCGCCAGGGCCTCCTGGCGGTATTCCGTGGGTGGGGCGCCGTAGGCCGTGCGGAAGGCCCGGGTGAAGTCGGAGGCTCGGGGGTAGCCCCAGCGGGTGGCGATGACGTGGACCGGGGTGGTGCGCAGGGAGCGGTCGGCGAGGTCGCGGTGGGCGCCTTCCAGGCGGCGGGCCCGGATCCACGCGGCGACCGTCTCGCCCCGGGTGTGCTGCTGGAAGACACGGTGCAGATAGCTGACGGAGATGTGGTGCGCGGCCGCGATCACCGGCGGTGTCAGCTCCGGGTCGTGCAGGTTCTGCCGGATGAACGCGGTGATGCGCCGGGCGAGGGTCTCCTGGCGGGTCTCCGGTGGCAGCGCGGCCTCGGCGTCCAGCGCCTGGCCCAGCACGGCGGACACCAGGTCGAGGACGACCGTCCCGAGGCGCGGCGCGTCGGCCGGGCTGAGGGTGTCGGCCTGTCGTTCCAGACCGAGCAGGAAGTCCGTCAGCAGCGCGGCGATGCCCTCCCGGCCCGGAATGCCGCGGCCCAGCAACTCCCCCACGCGGTGCGGCGGGAGCGGCAGCAGCGACTTGGGGAAGTCGACGCCCACACCCCGGACGGGCGCGGGCCGCAGATCGTCCGCCGGCCGGAGGTCGTACGGCTGCGAACTGTCCGCGAGGTGCAGGTCGAACGCGCCGAACGCGCCGTTCCGTCCCGCGTGGTCGAGGGTCAACTCGCCGTCCAGCAGCAGCGACAGGTGGTACAGCTCGGGGTCGGACTGGCGCACCATCCTCTGGCTGCGCCGGTAGCGCGTCGGCAGGAACGAGGTGGGCCACACGGTCACCGGGCCCAGCTCCATCAGCCGGAACTCCGCCCAGAAGTCGGTGGTGTGGGAGCTGATGATGTCGCTGGGCGAGCGCATCCGGCCGACCATCTCCCGCCAGTGGTCGAACCTGTCGTCCGCCGGCACGTCCTCGCTACGGAACACCGTCCCGATCATCGCGTCCCAATCTCCGCCGCCCTGACCGTCTCAAAGCAGCCGTCATCCTCGAACAGCCGTCATCCTCGCACGCGGTACCCGCACGGCCGACACGCGGGGAGCACGGCGGCAGCGCATACGGAGGGCCTGGGTCCGCCGCCCCCGTCCGACCGGCGCCCGGGTGGGACAACTCATGGCCGGATCGGCCCTGTTGATGTTGGTCGTGTTGCACACTCCTCACGGGCAGCGGTCGGTGAAAGGCCGACGACCCTCGACGTGTCGGCTGGAGACCAGATGTCGGAGAACAACTCGAGCAAGTCGAACAACTCGAGCAAGGTGAGCCGCTGGGACCAGCACGGGCGACAGCACGTCGTGCGGGTCCAGCGCTCCGGTGTGCAGCGCACGATCAGATGCGACACGTGCGGCTGGCGCAAGGGCGCGCAGTTCCTGCCGTGGCTGAAGGCCGAGGAGCACCTCGCCGAGGCCCACCAGGCGACGGTGGACCCCGCGGCCTCCTGAACCGGCCGAGCGGTCAGGCCGGTGCGTCGAGGGCGTCCGCGACCCGGTCCAGCACGCGTCGCCAGTGCTCCCTGCGCCGCTCGCGTTCCGCGGCGCCCGCCATCCGCTCCTGATGGAAGCGGAGGACCGTCCTGCCCCCGGCGGCGGCCGAGACGGTGACCTGCACGGTCGTGTCGCCGTACGTCACCCGGATCCGTTCGCCGGGCCGGTACCCACGCACCTCGCCGCCGATCCCCTCGTCGGTGGTGTACGGGGCGCCGCGCTCGGGGGTGAGCCGCGCCCCCGCCCCGAGCCACAGCGCCAGCCCTCCCGGTCCGCTGATGAACTCCCAGACGGCGGACGGTGGTTGGGCGAGGGTGCGGGAGACACCGATCTCCCATCCGGCGTCCTGGGTCAGTCCGGTGGCGGCCATGGCGATCACTCCTCGTTCGGGGCGGACTCGCCGGCGCGGCGTGCGCGGTGGGCACGGTGGGCGCGCACCTTGTTGCGGTTGCCGCAGTGCTCCATGGAGCACCAGCGGCGGCGGCCGGGCCGCGAGGTGTCGACGTAGATCAGATAGCAGCGCTCGCCTGAGCACATGCGGACGCGGTCCGCGTACGGCCCGGTGAGCAGGTCGACGGCGTCGCGGGCGACGGTGGAGGCGAGCTGGACGCCGCTCGCGGGGGCGGGCGACCAGCGCCGGGTGCCGTCCTCGCCGAGGGCGGGGGCGAGCGGGGGCCGTGCCGCCGCGTCGTTGATGACGCACAGGTCGGCGGGGCCGGCCGCCGGGATGTCCAGCGGGGGCAGTCCGCCCGGGTGGAGGCGCGAGACCACCGTGCGCAGCAGGGCGTCGCGCAGCCGCCGTACGTGTTCCACGTCGGCGTCGGTGAGGTCCAGGGCGCCCGGGGTGGGGGTGAGCCGGGACCTTCCGACCCAGGCGGCCAGGTCCTCGGGAGTGTGCAGCACCTCGTAGCGGGTGAGGGCGCCGGGGCCCCCGGTGACGAGGAGCTCCAGACAGAGGGCGCCCGGATCGAAGCGGAAGACATGGCCGGTGTACGACCGCAGGGGGATCCCCGGCCCTTCCGGGGACCCGGAAGGGGCCCCTTCCGGCGTGGCTGTTGTGGACGACGAGGGCATGTAACCACTATAACCGGTTACATGACTGCCGCACTGAGCTGGAAACTGGTCATCGACACCCGTGACGCGCAGCCCCTGGCCGATTTCTGGGCCGCCGCGCTGGGCTACCAGGTGGAGGATCCGAGCGCGCTGATCGCCCACCTCCGCTCCACGGGCGACCTCCCGGAGGAGGCCGTCGGCGAGCACGCCGGCCACGCCGTGTTCCGCGGGTACGCCGCCGTCCGCCACCCCGACGACCCGTACGACCCCTTCACCGGCATCGGCCGGGGCCGCCGCCTCCTCTTCCAGGACGTCCCGGAGCCGAAGACGGTGAAGAACCGCCTCCACATCGACGTCCACGCCGAACCGGGCGGCCTGGACGACCTGGTGGCCCGCCTGGAGACCCTGGGCGCCACCCGACTGCACGAGGTGGACAAGGGCCCGGCCGGCCACTGGTGGGTGATGCACGACCCGGAGGGCAACGAGTTCTGCGTGGCGTAGAGGCCCGTCGCACGCCCAACGCCCTACGACGGGCGCCGGACGTCGAGCGCCCCAAGCCGGACGTCGAGCGCCGGGGGTGGCGTGGGGCGTCCGGTGCAGGGCGCCCGGCGCTCGACGTCCGGCT
>NZ_LIRK01000826.1 GCF_001419765.1 Streptomyces torulosus | reverse complement strand
ACCCACCCATCCGTCACCCCCCGCGCGGCCAGCGCCAGCACAAACTCATCCACCCACCCGGCCCCACCGCCGTCCGCCAACGCATCCGCAGCCATCACCCACCCAGACTCCAGCCACAACACCGGCAATCACGACAAAAGTTCAGGAATGCCGAACAACCGACCACTCTCCCGACCAGGAGCCACACCCCGCGACCAGCAACGACCCCACACAACCGAACCTGACCTTTCAGGCAAAAACCACCCACCATCCGAAGCCATGATCCACCTCGCCATGACCGACCCGATAGCCCGCCGCCTCACCAGCGAGAACACCATCTCCTGGCACGACCCGACACCACCACATCAAAACCGCACCCAAGGATGAAACAACAAAATGAAACGACCTCTCAGAACCCGTTCATCGACCACCCCGAGTGGGTCGAGGCGACTGGCAGACCGACGGTGACAGGCGCTGAACTCCCTGTGGCAACAAGGGAGTTCAGCGCCACACCTGTCTCCTCGGTTACGAATCCATGACATGGGGACGTACAACTGGGATTGCCCGGCTCGAGTCGTACCCACTGAACGCGGCCTCCCGCGTACAGAACCGACCGACTCGAAAGGCTCACGTATGTCCCGAGCACACCGCCGAACCCGTACCGCGCTCACCGCACCCCTGGCAGCCGCGGTGCTGCTCGCCGGAGGATTCGGCGCCATGGCTCTCACCGGGGGCCCGGCGCTGGCGGCCACCGGGTCCGCGGACACGCAGGACGACTTCAACGGCGACGGATACGCCGACCTGGTCGTGTCGGCTCCGGACGCCACGATCTCCAGCAAGGCCAAGGCGGGCTACGTGGCCGTCACGTACGGCTCCGCCCATGGGGTCTCCGCCGCCAACAAGAAGCTCATCAGCCGCTCCACCAGCGGCGTTCCCGGCTCCGCCACCGCGAACCAGCGCTTCGGGACCAACTTCACCAAGGGCGACCTGGACGGCGACGGCTTCAGCGACCTGGTGATCTCGGGCGGCAGTCCCGGCTCCGTCATCCTCTGGGGCTCCGCATCCGGACTCACCGGCGGCACGGCCATACCCGGGTACGGGCAGTCCCCCACGACCGGCGACTTCGACGGCGACGGCAAGACGGACCTCGCCCTGTTCTCCTACCTGTCCGGCGCGGGCGACGACCCGGCGAGCGGCGACGCCACCGTGTGGAAGGGCCCGGTCACCCGTGCCGGACACCCCACCGCCACCCTGCCGCTGCTGGACAAGGCCGACTGGTGGGGCTACGACGCGGGCGACGCCTCCTGCGCCACCAACGGCGGCTGCCAGGAGGACGGCGACTCGATCAGCGGGCCCATCCGCTCCACCCGGACCGGCGACGTCAACGGCGACGGCAAGGACGACATCGTCGCCTGGAAGTACGCGGGCGACGGCCAGTGGGGCAACCGTCTGTTCCTCGGCGGCGGCAGCACGGGCTTCACCAGCGGCTGGGTCCCCGCGGACGGCACCGCGACCGGTACGGGCACCGGCATCGGGGACGTGAACAACGACGGGTTCGACGACGTCGTGGTGGGCAACTACTGGAACGGCGGCAAGGTCCAGATCGCGTTCGGGTCGGCCTCCGGCCTGTCCGAGGAGCGCGTACAGACCTTCGACCAGGACCTGCCCGGCTTCCCCGGCGTGGAGGAGGAGGGCGACGGGATCGGCTCCACGGTCTCGGTGGCGGACGTCAACGGTGACGGCTTCGGCGACATCGCGCTCGGCATCCCGGGCGAGGACATCGGCGACATCACCGACGCCGGGTCCGTCGCCCTGGTCCCCGGCAGCGCCTCCGGTGTCACGGGCGCCGGAACGCAGACCTTCCACCAGGACACCGCCGGGGTACCCGGATTCGCCGAGAACGACGACCAGTTCGGCGCGAGCAGCGCGCTGCTGGACGTCGACGGTGACGGCCACGCCGACCTCGCGGCCGGTTCCCTGGCCGAGAACAGCTGGAACGGCGCGGTCTGGGTGCTGCGCGGCACGGCGACCGGTCTCACGGCCACGTCGTCCCTCGCGTTCGGCGCCGGCGACCTCTCGGCGCCCGCCACGGGCGCCCGCTTCGGCGCGCTCCTGCGCTGAGCGAGCCGATCGGGCAACGGAGGTTCGGTGGGGCGGCCTGGTGCCGCCCCACCGTCATGTCCGGCCGGGGCGAGCCGGCTTCGGCCGAGGTGCACGGGCCGCCTCACCGCCTCGGGAGCGATCTGCGATGGTGACTGGGGCACCGTCCGCTGCCTGCCGTCGCCGACGACCAGTTCGGCGCGAGCAGCGCTCTGCTGGACGTCGACGGTGACGGCCACGCTGACCTGGGCCCGCATCGCCGTCAGGTCGACCACTCCCTGTCGGCCGGGCTCCGGTTCCTGGTCGTCGTGCTCGGAGTCGGCGGCTGGGGGCGAGAGCAGCTGCTCGGGCATCGCCGCCTGCTGGTGGGTGACGACGTCGTACGCCCGGCCCCGCACGGCGGCAGTGGTGGTGCGCAGCTTCTCCCGCACCACCACACCGGCGAGGACGGCCCGCTCGTACTGCAGCGGGATGCGGGGTATCTCCCACTCCCCCGCTGTCTGGTCCGAGGTCCAGGGCGCAGCCGGCTCGCCGGGGTCTGCCGGGGGTGCCGGTCCGGGTCGGGGACGGGGGCTGGTGGGCGGCGGCGGTCGGTGAGGTCGGACAGGGCCCACCGGGCGGTGTAGACACCTCAGGCGCCTAACTCGTCAAGCGGCGGTCCTCAGCCCGCTGTGTAG
>NZ_LIRK01000825.1:2853-3471 GCF_001419765.1 Streptomyces torulosus | reverse complement strand
CCCCCGGATCCCGGCCCCGCCACCGGCCACCCTCGCGCCTCTCACCCCGAAGTCGCTGGAGGCGGTGTACGCGGCCAACCGCGCGAACGCGAAGGAGGCGGCCCGCATGGCCGAGGCCCACGGCAACCGCGACCGGGCCGCGAAGGACCGCTCGATGGCGGAGCCCTCGCGGCAGTTCCTGACGTTCGACGGGCGGGGCCCCGGCCAGGCCGTGGAGGTCACGGGCGACCTGCTGAAGGCCGACCACATAGCGGTACTGATCCCCGGCTCGGACACGAGCATCGACACCTACGACCGCTTCCGCGAGGCGGCGCTCGCCCTGCACACCCGCACCGGCCCGACCTCGGCGGTCATCACCTGGCTCGGCTACGAGACACCGGACACCATCAGTTCGACGGTGCTCACCGACACCCGGGCCGACGAAGCGGCCCCGCGCCTGAGCACGTTCATGAGCGAGCTACGGGGACTGGTCGGCGATACGGCCGACGTCTCCCTGCTCTGCCATTCCTACGGCTCGGTCGTGTGCGGCAGAGCAGCGGCGGACCTCGACGACGTGAACGACCTGGTCCTGATCGGCAGTCCGGGCACGGGCGCGGACAGCGCGGCCGCGCTGCACAC
>NZ_LIRK01000825.1:0-2825 GCF_001419765.1 Streptomyces torulosus | reverse complement strand
GAAGTCAAGCCGCTTGCGTGAAACGGCCACGCGGTCGGCTACCGAACTCGTGAAAGCCGCCGCGGAAACGGAGGAGAAGCCGGAAGCCGGAGCAGAGGCGACGGCCGCCGGTAGTGCGCAGCCCGCACAAGGACCGGCCATACGCCGACCACGCCCGGCGTCAGTTCGCCGCTCCACCCCTCTAGACCGCCTCCGTCGAGCCGCCCACCACCTGCACGCCGCGACCCCGCCCACGCGGGACCGTGCGGTGGACGCCCTACGAGCCCTCGCCATCCTCGGGATAATCCTCGGCCACTGGCTGGTCACAGCCCTCGTCCCGGTCGGGGACGGCACCCTCCGCACCACCAGCCCCCTCCAGCACATGCCGTGGCTGGCCCCCATCTCCTGGGTCTTCCAGACCCTCGCCGTCTTCTTCCTGGTGGGTGGCCACGTGGCGACGAGGAGCTACACCTCGGCCCGAGCCCGCGGCACGACGTACCCCCAGTGGCTGCACGCCCGACTGAGCCGTCTGTTCACCCCGGTCGCGGCGGTCCTCACCCTCTGGACCGTGGTGGCGCTCAGCCTCCTGGCCACCGGCACGGACCTCGACACGATCCACGCCCTCCTCAAACTGGCCCTGTCCCCGATGTGGTTCCTCCTGGTCTTCGCGGCCCTGACGGCGGCGACCCCGCTGGTGCTCCGCCTCAACCCGGTATGGCCCCTGGCCGTGGTCCTGCACGTGGACCTGGCCCGCTTCGGCCTGGGCGCCCCGCAATCGCTGGGCTGGATCAACCTGGCCGCCGGCTGGCTGGTCCCCTACACGGTGGGCGCGGCCTGGACGAGAGGCGAACTGGACCGCCGCCGCGCGGGCTGGACACTCCTGCTGTCCGGTACGGCGGCGACGGCGGCCCTGATCACCTGGGCCGGCTACCCGGCGTCGATGGTCGGCGTGCCCGGCGCCCAGGTCTCCAACCTGAACCCCCCGACCCTGGCGGTCGTCACCTTCGGCCTGGCCCAGTGCGGTCTGGCCCTGCTGCTGCGCGACCCGCTCCGCCGGACCCTGGGGCGACGCCCGTTGGCCTGGGCGGCGGTGGCGTTGATCAACCTGTCGGCGATGACGGTGTTCCTCTGGCACCAGACCGCCCTGATGGCCACCACCGCCACGGCCCTGACGGCAGGCCACCTCCCCGGCCTCCACACGCTCCCCGACAACCCGGCCTGGATAGCGGCCCGTCTGGCCTGGCTCCCGGTGTTCGTCCTGGCCCTGCTGCTCTGCTGGGCCGCCTTCCACATCCATGAGACCAGGCCCCCGCGAGCTGCCCGCCGCACCCGGCGGGACCCGGAAACAGCCCTGACCGCCGCATTGCAGGCCGCCCCGCAGCGCACATCGCCGCCGCACCGGAGCACTGCGCATCCCCGCCTCCCGGAGAACCCGCGAGCCGAAGCGGTGCGGCATGCCTAGGCTGTTCCGGATGAGTGCCGTGGAGAAGCGACTGACCACAGGGCTGCGGGTGTTGCGCGCGGACCTGCTGAACGGCGATTCCCATCCGCTGCCGCCGTCCGTCTGGCTGCGCTGGCTCCCGCACGGCATCGTCGTCCTGATCGCGTTCGTCGACCTGCTCGCCAACGTCGACCAGATGGGCGACGGCTACGAACTGGGCGCCGAGTACGCCCTGCTGTGCGCCGGAGTGCAGGCCGCGGCGGTGGTGCTGGCCCTGTGGTGGCCGGTCCCGGCGTGGTGGGCGTCGACGGCGGTCACCGTCGTCGTGGCCCTGGGCGCACGGGCACAGCTGCTCACGCAGCGACCGGAGTTCGGGTTCCCGTTGCCCGCTCCCGCGACCGTCACCGACGTCCCCTGGCCATGGAGCCCGCCCGGCCTCATCGCACACGCCGTGATCCTCTTCCTGCTCGCCCTGCGGCTGCCGACCCGGGTGGCCGTCGAGGTGCTGGCGTTGACCACGCTGCTCACCTTCGTCGTCGAGGGCGTCATCGGCGCCTCCCACTACTCGTCGACGAGCCCCCTCGCCCTCGCCCTGTTCCTCGGCGTCGTCCTGCTCGGCAGCACCATGCGGGGCCGCCGCGAAGCCCGTACCCAACTCGTCGAACAGGCCGGGATCACCGCAGAGGAGCGCGCCCGCCGCACCCTCCTGGAAGAACGCAGCCGTATCGCCCGCGAACTCCACGACGTCGTCGCCCATCACATGTCGGTGATCTCCATCCAGGCGCAGGTCGCCCCCCACCTGGTGGAGAACCCGTCCGAGGAGCTGAAGGAGAACCTCCACGGCATCCGCCAGAACGCCCTGGAGGCCCTCACCGAACTCCGCCGCGTCCTCGGGGTCCTGCGCTCGGAACACCCGTCGAACCCCGACGACCCGCACGGCATAGCGGCCGCCGCCGAAGGGACCGCCCCGCACACCCCGCAGCCGACGCTCGCCCGTCTCGACGCCCTCGTGGAGAACACCCGCGCGGCCGGCCTGGCGGTCACCGTGGAGATCGAGGGCGAGGAGCGTCCCCTGCCGCCGGGCGTGGAACTGTCGGCGTACCGGATAGTCCAGGAGGCCCTCAGCAACGCCCTGCGGCACGCACCCGGCTCCACCGTCCGGGTGGAACTCACCCACTTCCCGCGCGGTCTGCAGGTCCGGGTGATCAACTCCCGACCCCAGCGGCCCGCCCCGCCGTCCCCCGGCGCCGGCCACGGCCTGCTGGGCATGCGCGAGCGAGCCGCCATGCTCGGCGGCACCCTCATGGCGGCCGAGACCTCCCACGGCGGCTTCGCGGTCGTCGCCTTCCTCCCGAGGGGCGGCGGCCCCGGCAACGACACCACCGCACCCGACCCCCACCCCGAC
>NZ_LIRK01000824.1 GCF_001419765.1 Streptomyces torulosus | reverse complement strand
GGTGTCTCGCACTCCCCGGCCAGGCAGTCGTCCTCGGCGGCGTGCTCGGCCGGGGAGTGCGAGACACCCGTGGGGTTGCGTACGAACAGCATGGCGGTCGGGACGTGTCCGGAGAGGATCCCGGCGTCGTGTCCGGCGCCGGTCCCGAGCACCGGCACCTTCAGCTCGGCGGCGCCCCGGCCGAGGATGCGGGCGAGTTCGTCGCGCAGGGCGTGCTCGAACTCGACGACCGGGGTGAAGGACTCGCGGACGACGTCCAGTTCGACCCCGTGGAGCTGGGCGTAGTCGCGGGCCGCCTCCTCGATCGCGCCGACGACCGTGTCCAGCGTCTCCTGGTCCTCGGCGCGGGAGTCGAGCCAGCCGCGGACGAGGGAGGGGATGGCGTTCACGCCGTTGGGCTCGACGGAGATCTTGCCGAAGGTGGCGACGGCGCCGGCGAGCCGTGCCTCGCGGCGGGCGGCGAGCACGGTCTCCGCGTACGACAGCATGGGGTCGCGGCGGTCGACGAGCCGGGTCGTGCCCGCGTGGTTGGCCTCGCCCCGGAAGTCGAAGCGCCACCGTCCGTGCGGCCAGATGGCGCTGGCGATCCCGACGGCGTCGCCGGACAGGTCCAGGGCCCGCCCCTGTTCGACGTGCAGTTCGACGAACGCGCCGATCCGGGCGAGCCGCTCGGGGTCGGCGCCGATGCCCTCCGGGTCGTACCCGGCGGCCTCCATCGCCTGCGGCAGGGTCACCCCGTCGCCGTCGGTCAGCCGGTGCGCCTGTTCGACGGTCAGCTGCCCCGAGCTGAGCCGGGAGCCCACACAGGCGAGACCGAAGCGCGCGCCCTCCTCGTCGCCGAAGTTCACGATCCCGATCGGCTTGTCGAACCGGGCGCCCCGGGCACGGAGTTCGTCGAGCGCGGCGAAGGAGGACACGACGCCGAGGGGGCCGTCGAAGGCCCCACCGTCGGGTACGGAGTCGAGGTGGGACCCGGTGACGACGGCGTCGCCCTGCCGGGGGTCGCCCAGCCAGGCCCACTGGTTGCCGTTCCGGTCGACCTCGTGGGTCAGCCCCCGGTCGCGGGCCTGCTCCTCGAACCAGGCGCGGCACTCGGCGTCCGCGCCGGTCCAGGCGAACCGCCGGTACCCACCGGAGTCGGGGTGCCGTCCAATGGGGAGCAGATCACGCCACATCTCGTGGAAGGAGGCGCCGCCGGGCCCGGCCGGGCCCGTGGACGCCGGTGAGGCGGCGGCCCCCGCCGGGGAGCCGCCGTCGTGGCCGCCGTGGCTCGGGGTCACGCGTCCTCACCCTCGCCGTTCGCTGCTTCGGCGCCCTCGCGCATCGGCACCCGCACGCCCCGCTCGTCGGCGACCGACTCGGCGATGTCGTAGCCGGCGTCGACGTGGCGGATCACGCCCATGCCGGGGTCGTTGGTGAGGACGCGGCGGATCTTCTCGCCGCCCAGCTTGGTGCCGTCGGCGACCGTGACCTGGCCGGCGTGGATCGAGCGGCCCATGCCGACGCCGCCGCCGTGGTGGAGGGAGACCCAGGAGGCGCCGGAGGCGACGTTGACCATGGCGTTGAGCAGCGGCCAGTCGGCGATCGCGTCCGAACCGTCGAGCATGGCCTCGGTCTCGCGGTAGGGGGAGGCGACGGAGCCGCAGTCGAGGTGGTCGCGGCCGATGGCCAGCGGGGCGGCCAGTTCGCCGCTCGCGACCATGTCGTTGAAGCGCTCGCCGGCCTTGTCGCGCTCGCCGTAGCCGAGCCAGCAGATGCGGGCGGGCAGGCCCTGGAAGTGGACGCGCTCGCCGGCCATCTTGATCCACCGGTGCAGGGACTCGTTCTCGGGGAAGAGGTCGAGGATCGCCTTGTCGGTCTTGGCGATGTCGGCGGGGTCACCGGACAGGGCGGCCCAGCGGAAGGGGCCCTTGCCCTCGCAGAACAGCGGCCGGATGTAGGCGGGGACGAAGCCGGGGAAGGCGAAGGCGCGGTCGTACCCGGCGAGCTGGGCCTCGCCGCGGATGGAGTTGCCGTAGTCGAAGACCTCGGCGCCGGCGTCCTGGAAGCCGACCATGGCCTCGACGTGCCGGGCCATGGACTCGCGGGCGCGGGTGGTGAAGCCGGCCGGGTCCTTGGCGGCGTAGGAGGACATGTCGTCGAAGTCGACGCCGACGGGGAGGTACGACAGGGGGTCGTGGGCCGAGGTCTGGTCCGTGACGATGTCGATGGGGGCGCCCATGGCGAGGAGCTGCGGGACGAGGTCGGCGGCGTTGCCGAGGACGCCGATGGACAGCGGGCGGCGGGCGTCACGGGCCTCGGTGGCCAGCCGCAGGGCGTGGTCGAGGCTGTCGGCCTTCACGTCGAGGTAGCGGTGTTCGATGCGGCGCTCGATCGCGCGCGGGTCGCAGTCGACGCACAGCGCGACGCCGTCGTTCATGGTGACGGCGAGCGGCTGGGCGCCGCCCATGCCGCCGAGGCCGGCGGTGAGGGTGATCGTCCCGGCGAGGGTGCCGCCGAACTTCTTGGCGGCGACGGCGGCGAAGGTCTCGTAGGTGCCCTGGAGGATGCCCTGGGTGCCGATGTAGATCCAGGAGCCGGCGGTCATCTGGCCGTACATGGTCAGGCCGAGCTGTTCGAGGCGGCGGAACTCCTCCCAGTTCGCCCAGTCGCCGACGAGGTTGGAGTTGGCGATGAGGACGCGCGGGGCCCACTCGTGGGTCTGCATGACGCCGACGGGGCGGCCGGACTGGACGAGCATGGTCTCGTCCTGCTTGAGGGTCCTCAGCGTGCGGACCATGGCGTCGAAGGAGCGCCAGTCGCGGGCGGCCTTGCCCGTGCCGCCGTAGACGACGAGCTTGTCGGGGTGCTCGGCGACCTCGGGGTCGAGGTTGTTCTGCAGCATGCGGAGGGCGGCTTCCTGCTGCCAGCCCAGGGTGCTCAGTTCCGTACCGCGCGGGGCTCGAACAGGGCGGGGTCCTGACACGGGTCTGCCTCCTCGATTTACAGCAACTATTCACATCCTGACTCGATGAATAGAGCTAGTCAATACGCCCGTACGCCAGCGACGGCGCGCCGTGGATGTTTGGCTGGACACACTGGGTGCATGGGCCCGGGAACGACACCACCACGGGGGGACGAGATGGGAGACGCGACGCGCGGGGCCGACGGGACGGGGCCCGCCGCCCGGCGTGACGGGGCGGCGGAGGAGCGCGCCGCGCGGCGGGAGAGCGCGGCCTGGGACCGCGCGCCCCGGCCGGACGGTGACGCCGAGGCGGACGCCGAGCGCACGCTCCGGCTGTTCGAGACGGACGACGAGCGCGCGGCCCGACGGGACGACGCCGTGCGGGCGGCCGTGGAGCAGGGGCTGCTCGGGCCGGGCACCCCGCTGATCGGGCTGCTGGACGTCGCCGGGATCCGGGCGTCGGCGGCGGCGCTGCGACGGGCGTTCGACGAGGTGACGGTACCCGGCACGCCGGTGCTGCACGCGTTCGCGGTGAAGGCGACACCGCTGGTGCCGGTGCTGCGGCTGCTGCGCGAGGCGGGGATCGGCGCGGAGGTCGCGAGCGCCGGCGAGCTGGCCCTGGCGCGGGCCGCCGGGGTGTCGCCCCGGCAGACCGTGCTGGACTCGCCCGCCAAGACCCCGGCGGAGCTGCGGGAGGCGCTGGCGCTGGGCATCGCCGTCAACGCGGACAATCCGCAGGAGCTGGACCGCCTCGACGCCCTCGTCCGCTCGGCCACCACCCGCTCCCCTCTCGGCATCCGGGTGAATCCGCAGGTGGGCGGGGGTGCGATCGACGCGCTGTCCACCGCGACGGCCACCTCGAAGTTCGGAGTGCCGCTGCGGGACGAGGGCGCCCGGGAGTGGGTCGTACGGGCGTATCTGGAGCGGCCCTGGCTGAGTCGGCTGCACGCGCACTCCGGGTCGCAGGGCATGCCGCTGTCGCTGATGACCCGGGGGATCGCGGAGACGTACGAACTGGCCGAGGAGATCAACCGGCGGATCGGGCGGCAGCAGATCGACACGATCGACATCGGCGGCGGACTGCCGGTGAACTTCGCGTCGGAGGCGGCGACACCGACGCACGCGCAGTACGCGCGGCTGCTGGCGGAGGCGGTGCCGGGACTGTTCGACGGGCGGTACGGGCTGGTCACCGAGTTCGGGCGGTCGCTGCTCGCCAAGCACGGGACGGTGGTCGCGCGCGTGGAGTACACCAAGAGCGCGGGCGGGCGGGCCGTGGCGGTCACCCACGCGGGGGTGCAGGTGGCGGCGCGGACGGTGTACGCGCCGGGGGCGTGGCCACTGCGGATCGCGGCGTACGACGGCAAGGGCCGGGTGAAGGACGGGCCGGCGGTCGTGCAGGACGTGGCGGGACCGGCCTGCTTCGCCGGGGACCTGCTCGCCCGGGGGCGCTCCCTGCCGCGCCTCGAACCGGGGGACTACGCGGCGGCGTTGGACACCGGGGCGTACTACTTCGCGCACCACTACGGGTACAACTCGCTGCCGAGGCCCGCGATCCACGGCTACGCGCCCGGTGAGGGCGAGGGCGGGGTGCGTTTCGCGGTGGTCCGGCGGGCGCAGACGACGGAGGAGATCGTCGCGGAGTCGGGCGGCGGGGAACGGTCGGGGCTCCTGGGGCTCTGACGCCCGTCCGCCACCCGGGAAATGCCGTCCACCACCCGGGAAATGCCGTACGGCGGGGGGAAGTTGTTGCCGGCCCGTCGCGCGGTTCCCCACGCGTTCACCCATGCGGAGGCGCGCGGGATGCCGGACGCTTCGCTTCGCACGCCCCGCGCTCCCCCCACAATGGTCGGCGCCCGGCGGTCCGCCCGGGGTTCGTATGCGAGTCGACCGCATACCCCCACCTCAGCGCACCGGCCGCCCTCGCGGACCTCAACAGCGGTGAAAATGAGGCAAGTCGACCCACCTTAGTCACCTCTCCGCATGTTCCGCTGGAAAATGCCAGATCGCTCACCCCTCGCGCACACGTTGCGTAGCGTCTGCGTCACTCAGCCGAACCGCAGGCAGGAGGGGAGCCACGGTGCCCGGAATCGACGAGTGTCTGGTGGAGGCCATGAGGCTGCCCGGTGCCCTGGGCGCCGCGGTGGTCGACTGGACCAGCGGACTGGCGCTGGGCACGGTCGGGGAGGCACCCGGCGGTGACCACGAGACGACCGCGGCGGAGGCGGCGGAGCTGGCCCGGCTCGCGGCGGAGCACCGGGCGTTCGCCCCGGAGGAGGGTTCGGACTGGTCCGGGGCCGATCTCCCGGTCGAGGACCTGATCGTCAGCAACCGGGACACATACCACGTGCTGCGGTTCGTGCGAACGACGTTCGACAGCAGTGTCTTCCTGCATCTGTGGCTGGCCAGGTCGGACGGCAATCTCGCGCTGGCCCGGATCCGGCTGGGCGAGATGGCGGGGCGGCTGGTGCTGGCATGAGCGTGATCACCACGTCGGCTCCCCCGCTGCCCGTACGCGGCGAGCCGGTGCAGCATGGGGGAGACGGCGTGCCGGGTGTGCTCGCCGCGTACGGGCAGCG
>NZ_LIRK01000823.1:360-2583 GCF_001419765.1 Streptomyces torulosus | reverse complement strand
GACATCGGCTACAACTTCCTCGTCGACCGCTGCGGCACCATCTACGAGGGCCGCGCGGGCGGCGTCGACCGCCCCGTCACCGGCGCCCACACCCAGGGCTTCAACCACCGCACGGCCGGTATCGCCGCTCTCGGCACGTTCACCGCCGGTGTCCCCGTCCCCCAGGCCATGACCGACGCGATCGCCGCCCTCGTCGCCTGGAAGCTCGGCCTCTCCGACAGCGACCCCCGCGGCAGCGTGCGCCTCACCTCCAGCAACAGCCGCAGCCGCTACGCCGCCGGCACCACCGTCCTGCTGCCCACCCTCGCGGGCCACAGCGACGGCTACATGACCAGCTGCCCGGGCGCGGCCCTCGCCGAACGCCTGCCCGCCATCAGGGAACTGGCGGCCCGTCTCCAGGGCCGGTCGTGACCCCGGCCCCGCGGCCGGTCCGGATCTCATGAGGTCCACAGACAGCCCGCCGCGGTCTCACAGACTCCTCCAAGATCCCCGCCCTACCGTCGTCGTGTCACATCGACCGGAGGTGGGGAACATGATCGGCAACCGTACGAAGAGCCCGGCGGGCGCCGCGCGGCGCACCTGGCCCGCCGCCCTGCGCAGCCCCTGGACGGTGGCCTGCGCGGCCGCCGTGGTCCTGCTCGGCCCGTCCGCCGTCACCGCCTCCGCGCTGGAGCGCGCCAACTCGGCCCCGCTGCACGGGGCGGCCGCGCCCGAACACCCGGCACGCGGCCACGAAGGGGAGCGTCAGGAGTCCCGGACGTACACCGCCGCGCAGGCCCCCGCCTCTCTGCCGCGCACCCCCAGCCGGGGCTTCAGGGCCTGAAACGCTCCCAGAGCTTCGGGTAGCGCTCGGCGAGCGCGTTCTCGTCCTCGAAGTCGACCGGGGCGCCCTCCGGCTCGCCGGGCCCGGGCGGAATGCCGAGGTCCGGCGCGACGAGGCCGGTGAGCTGCTCGTACGCCTCGTCCGCGGCGTACCCCAGCTCCTCGCCGTCCCCGTCGATCTCCTCGTCGAAGTCGCCCAGCAGATCGGCGAGCGCGTCCGGGTCGTGCACCGCGCCCTCGAAGACCTCCCGGCCCTGGCCGATCAGCCAGCACCGGAAGAAGTCGAACGCGTCGTCGCTGGCGCCGTCGAGCAGCACCCAGGCGGCGCCCCACAGATCCCAGGTGTAGGCGCGGTTGTAGCGGGACTCGAAGTGGCGGGCGAAGTCGAGCACCGCCTCCGGGTCCAGTCGGCCGAGCCGTTCCACGAGCAGGTCGGCCTGGTCCTCCGGGTCGCCCTCGGCGTCCTCCCGGGTCGTGTCCACCAGCTCCCAGAACTCCGTCTCGTCCATCACGGGTCCAGCATCGGGCCTCAGAGGGCCGGATGCACGTGGAGGACCACGGATCGGCCACGCCCGCCGACGCGCCCCGACGGCCCGTGCGGCCCCTCTCAGCCCTGCGCCGCTCCCCGATACAGCTCGGCGAGCCGCCGCGCGTCCTCCGCGAAACGGCTCCGCAGGCTTTCCGGCGCGAGCACCTCGACCTCGGCCCCGAGCGCCGTGAGCTGGGTGCGGGCCACGTCCTCCGACTCGACCCGGAGCGTCACGGTCGTCCAGCCGTGCGCGTCGGGGGCGTCGTCCGTCGCCGCGAGGGCGTCCCGCGCCGACACGGGATCGACGACGTGCGGCAGCCTCCGCACGCCCTCCGGGGACAGCCGTACGACGACCTCGGCGTGCAGGATCGAGCGGGCGAAACGTTCCGCCTGATGGTCCCAGTACGCCGGCAGATCGAAGTCCTCGTCGCGTGTGAAGCGGGCGTCCTCGGTCTCGACGGTGCTGAACCGGTCGATGCGGTACGTACGGAAGGGAGCGGAACGGGTGCCGGAGCCGGTGTCTGGACGGGCGTCGGGGCGGCCCGGAGTGTCGCGGCCGGTGCGGGCGNNAGGACGAGACCGTACGGCTCCAGCCGCCGTTCGACCTCGGTGTCCCCCCTGCGGTAGCGCGCCGTGATCCGCCGGTCGTCCCATACGGCGTCCGCGACGACGGGCAGCAGCTCCGGGGTCTTCGGCTCCTTGAACCAGCTCGGCGCGTCGAGGTGGAACCGCTGGGACGCCGTGCGCGAGGCGTCGCGGAGGGAGGGGAGGAGGGCCGCCGACACCTTCAGGCGGGCGGCGGAGGCGGCGTCCTCCAGGCCCATCTCGCGCAGGGCACCCGGAACGCCGCTGAGGAACAGGGCCTCGGCCTC
>NZ_LIRK01000823.1:0-303 GCF_001419765.1 Streptomyces torulosus | reverse complement strand
CGGGCCAGCTCGGCGGCGGTCATGGAGGGGCGGGACTGGAGAAGCAGCACCATCTTGATGAGCCGGGCAGCGCGCATGGGTTCATCATGCCGGGCCCGCCGGGGGGAGGGCCGTGGGGGTGCGTCGTCGGGTGCGGGTGGGTGGGGGTTGTTCGCGCGGGGAGCCGCGCGAGAAGCCACGAACCACCCGCACCCGACGACCGACAGGCGCTTCCCGACTCAGAAGGCGCCCGACAGCCTCACAGCCCGTACTTCTCGCGGGCCTCCTTCACCGCCCCCGCCCGGGTCTCCCCCCGCTTCGCCA
>NZ_LIRK01000822.1 GCF_001419765.1 Streptomyces torulosus | reverse complement strand
GACGAGCGGGGACTCGCCGGACACGGGGCGGTCGTCATGCGGCGGGTCCGGTACGGGGCGCGGTGGCTGCGCGTCGGCTACGTCGAGGGGGTCGCCGTACGCCGGGACGTGCGGCGGACCGGGATCGGCGCCCGGATCATGGCCGCCCTGGAAGGCGTCGTCACCCGCGCCTACGACCTGGGCGCGCTCTCCGCGAGCGACGAGGGCGCCCACCTGTACACGGGGCGCGGCTGGCGGGTGTGGGCCGGACGGATCAGCGCGCTCGGCCCCGGCGGGGTGGTCCGGCTGCCCGAGGAGGAGGGCTCCGTGTACGTGTGGCCCGCGCCCGCCGCCGTGGACGATCCCGAAGCCGAGCTGGTCTTCGACTGGCGGGACGGCGACGTGCTCTGATCCGCGCCGTCCGGGCGATCGGGGCACGGGGAAAACGCGCAGGTCAGAGGGGTGTGACCCAATCCACCGTCTCAGATAGTAGGAAGTCCGATTAATTGTGGAGACAGATGCCCCGGCCTCGCTTAGCTTTGTAGGAGCCGAACGTCTCGCTCGACCCAGCGAATGGCGGTCGTGAGCCGGAGGCCCTAGGCAGGCAACCCCTGCGGCCCCGCTCCCCGGCCCATCCGGGGGCACCTCCCACGCCCTTTAGCACGCCCTTTGGGCAGTGGGGGAGTCTCACAGCCCTCCGCTTCTGTACTCCGGAATGCCTCGAAGGAGTCGATTCCCCATGGCCGAGACGACTGTCCGCCGCCGAGTCCGCCACGTTTCCCGGACCACCGAGTCCGACCGCAAGAACGCCGCCGCCGCCCTCCAGCGCGCCCTCGACCGCAGGGACAACGGCGGCTCCACCGGGCACTGAGCCGCCCCACCAGCCGGGAGCCGCACCCGTTCGGGGTGCGGCACGGCCGTGGGGCATCGGCTCACGCGCCGCGCCGCACCTCGAAGTGGTCGATGCGCCTGCCGTCCTGGGCGAGCGCCGACACCTTGAGCCGGGGCCTCGGCCCCGTCTCCGCCTCCACCGACAGGAACGAGAAGCCGGTGTAGCGGACGCGGGACCACTGGACGACCTCCGTCTTCCGGTTCTTGGACTTCGTCCACCGGAAGGACTCGATCGAGTCGAGGTCGCGGACCTTGCCCTCGTAGCTGTCCTTGACGCCCGGGGGGAAGGCGTACAGCTCCTTGCCGCCCCCGCCCGCGGTGACGTACACGATGCCGTCCCGAGTCGGGTCGGTCGACCCGCCGATCGGCACCGGCCTGCCGACCTCGCCGTTCTTGATGGCGTCGGTCCGCTCGTACGCGTGGTTGTGCCCGTTGATCACCAGGTCGACCTGGTGCTTGGCGAACAGCGGAACCCACTCGGCGCGCACGCCCCCGTCGGACGCGTGGCGTGAGGTGGAGTAGGCGCAGTGGTGGAAGTAGACCACGATGAAGTCCACAGACTTGTCGGCCCGCAGCTCGCCGAGTCGCATGTCGAGCCACTTGGTCTGCCTGCCGTCCGTGTGGCCCAGGTTGGCCGGGATCTCGTACGACACGTCGTTCGCGTCCAGCGCGACCACGCCGACATTGCCGTAGACGAACGAGTACACGCCCGGCGCCCCGCGCGGGTCGAAGCCGCTGTCCGGGAGGGACCAGCGGGCCACCTGACCGCCGTAGCCGTCCGGTGAGTACCAGGCCTCCATGTCGTGGTTGCCGGTCGTCACCATCCACGGCACCGACTTCGCCACCAGCTCGTTCTGCTTGAGGAACAGGTCCCAGAAGCCGGGGTCGTAGGAGTCCGACTTCTCGCCGTGGCCGGTGGTGTCCGCGTAGCAGATGTCACCCGCGTGGAGATGGAAGGCGGGGCTCTCCCGCAGCAGCACATGGTCGTTGGCGAGCGCGTCCTTGCTGACGCCCTGGTCGCCGAAGGCGGTGAACACGAACCGTTCCGGACGCGCTGGCGCCGTGCGGAAGGCGGTGATCGTCCTGCGGTGGGCCGGCGCGGCCGGGTCGAAGCCCTCGTGGCCGACACCGTAGTAGTACGTCGTGCCGGGCTTCAGGCCGTCCAGGGCCGCGTGCACGTAGTACTGCTCGAACGCCGGGCGCACGCCCTGGAGTTCCGGGGTGTACAGGTCGCGGATCTCGGCGTCGACGCGCCGGCTCAGGTCCTCGGGGCGCAGCCCCACCCGCACGAAGGGCTTCTTGACGGCCGCCGGCAGCTGCCAGGAGATCCGCATCTGCGTCTTCGGGTCGGCGCCGAAGGCGAGATGGCGGCCGAAGGGCACGACGGCCGAGGCGGGCACCCGTTCCGTGGCCGTGACGGAGGGCGAGGGGGACCGCCGCCCGGTCGCCGTACCGGACCCGGAGCAGCCGGTCAGCAGCCCGCCGGCCACCGCCCCGGCGGTCACCAGCGTGCGCCGCCGCGTCAGCTTGGTGCGCAGGTACTCGTACTGTTCCGGCATGCTGAGCCGGCGGGCCAGCGGCTCGGGGATGCCGACGTCGGGGACGGGGAGTCCGGGGGGCGTCCCCCTGGATGGCGCAGTCATGCTGGGCAACTTCCCAGCAGAGGCCAACTCCCGGCAAACACACGGGTGAACGCCGGTCAACGGATCGGTGCCGACGTCACCCCGGCGCGTCCATATCGCGGACGGCCCGTGTCATCCCGTGGGACAAGGAGTACGGTGCCGCACATGTCTCGCAGCCTCAATCTCGCAGTGATCCCCGGTGACGGCATCGGTCAGGAAGTCGTGGCCCAGGGTCTCAAGGTCCTCTCCGCCGTCCTTCCGCAGGATGTGAAGCTGGAGACCAAGGAGTACGACTTCGGCGCCCAGCGCTACCACGCCACCGGTGAGACCCTCACCGACGCCGACCTCGACGCGCTGAAGCAGCACGACGCGATCCTGCTGGGCGCGATCGGCGACCCGAGCGTCCCCTCCGGTGTCCTGGAGCGCGGCTTCCTGCTCAAGCTCCGCTTCGCCTTCGACCACCATGTGAACCTGCGTCCGTCGAAGCTGCTGCCGGGTGTCGCCACCCCGCTCGCCGGCCAGCCGGAGATCGACTTCGTCGTGGTCCGCGAGGGCACCGAGGGCCCGTACACCGGCAACGGCGGCACCATCCGCAAGGGCACCCCGCAGGAGGTCGCCACCGAGGTCTCCGTGAACACGGCCTTCGGTGTCGAGCGCGTCGTCCGCGACGCCTTCGCCCGCGCCCAGGCCCGCCCCCGCAAGAAGCTCACGCTGGTCCACAAGAACAACGTGCTGACCTTCGCGGGCCACCTGTGGACGAACATCTTCACCAAGGTGGCCGAGGAGTTCCCCGAGGTCACCACCGACTACATCCACGTCGACGCCGCGACCATCTACCTGGTCACCGACCCCGGCCGCTTCGACGTGATCGTCACCGACAACCTCTTCGGCGACATCATCACCGACCTCGCCGCGGCCGTCTCCGGCGGCATCGGCGTCGCCGCCTCCGGGAACATCAACCCGTCCGGCGAGTTCCCGTCCATGTTCGAGCCCGTCCACGGCTCGGCCCCGGACATCGCCGGCCAGGGCAAGGCCGACCCGTCCGCCACGGTCCTGTCCGTCGCCCTGCTCCTGCGCCACCTCGGCTACGAGGCCGAGGCCGCGCGTATCGAGGAGGCCGTCTCCGCCGACCTCGCGGAGCGCGTCGGCAAGCCCGCCCGTTCGACGAACGAGATCGGCGACGCCCTCGCCGTACGAGTAGCCGGCTGACCCGCCGAGCACTCGAAACCTCCCTCGGACCCGGAGCCCCGCGGCCCCGGTCCACCGAGGGGGAGCCCTTCGAAAGCCGCCGGGTCGCATCGCACCCGGCGGCTTCCGCATGCTCCCGCCGGGTGTCACCATCATCCCCTGGGCCGCATCGCACCGTTTTCGTCCACGGTCATCCACGTTTCGTCCATGCCCGCCGCCGGGCGATAATCGAACGAGGTGCCGCGGAATGAGGGAATGCTCGGACGTCCTATCACTGGCCACTGGCAGTGTGGACGTGAGCGCGGCCCGTCACACACAACCGGTGAAGGACATCACTCATGACGACGCCCACGATCGAGCTGAAGCCGTCCGCCCGTCCGCTCTCGGATGCCGAGCGCGAGGCGATCCTGGCCAACCCCGGCTTCGGCCGCCACTTCACCGACCACATGGTGACGATCAAGTGGACCGAGGGCCGTGGCTGGCACGACGGGCAGCTCGTGCCGTACGGCCCGCTCTCCCTCGACCCCGCGAACATGACCCTGCACTACGCGCAGGAGATCTTCGAGGGCCTCAAGGCGTACCGCCGGCCCGACGGCTCCGTGGCCACGTTCCGCCCGGAGATGAACGCCCTGCGCTTCCAGAAGTCCGCCCGGCGTCTCGCGATGCCCGAGCTGCCGGTGGAGACCTTCATCGAGGCGTGCGACCTGCTGGTCCAGCAGGACCAGGCATGGGTGCCCGCGCACGGCGGTGAGGAGTCCCTCTACCTGCGCCCCTTCATGATCGCCACCGAGGTCGGGCTGGGCGTGAAGCCGGCCAACGAGTACCTCTTCCTGGTCATCGCCTCCCCGGCCGGCGCCTACTTCCCCGGTGGCGTCAAGCCCGTCTCCATCTGGGTCTCCGAGGACCACGTCCGCGCCGTGCCCGGCGGCATGGGCGACGCCAAGACCGGCGGCAACTACGCCGCGTCCCTGCTGGCCCAGGCCGAGGCCGCCGCCGAGGGCTGCGCCCAGGTCTGCTACCTCGACGCGGTCGAGCGGAAGTGGGTCGAGGAACTCGGCGGCATGAACCTGTACTTCGTGTACGGCGACCGCATCGTCACCCCGTCCCTCACCGGCTCGATCCTGGAGGGCGTCACCCGTGACTCCCTGCTGACCGTCGCCGCCGACCTCGGCCACCCCGCCGAGGAGGGCCGTATCTCCATCGACCAGTGGCAGGCCGACGCCGAGAGCGGCGCCCTCACCGAGGTCTTCGCCTGCGGCACCGCCGCGGTCATCACGCCCGTCGGTACGGTCAAGCGCACCGGCGCCGCCTGGCAGCAGTCCGGCGGCGAGCCCGGCCCCGTCACCCTCAAGCTCCGTGAGGCCCTGCTGGACATCCAGCGCGGCACGGTCGAGGACAAGCACGGCTGGATGCACGTCCTGGCCTGACACGCCCACCGGCTCGGCCCAGGGGCCGCCGCGGACCACGCGTCCGCGGCGGCCCCTTCCGCATGCCGGCCCCTACTTTTGAATGACACTCAAATAGTCGCCGGAAGTTGACTCCCCGGCCTTCCCTCCTCCTGTTCCTTGAGTTTAGAGTGACGCTCTAACTCTTCCGGCCCCAGGAGGTGCCGCCCATGCGACTCACTCCCACCGAGCGCGACCGCCTGCTGCTGTTCGGCGCCGCGGAGCTGGCGCGGGCCCGGCGGGCGCGCGGCCTGCGGCTGAACGTGCCCGAGGCGACCGCCCTGGTCGCGGACACCGTCTGCGAGGCCGCGCGGGACGGGGCGAGGCTCGACGAGGCGATCGCGCGGGCGCGGTCGCTGCTCGGGCCGGACGACGTCCTGCCCGGTGTCGCGGACGTCGTCACCGAGGTGCAGGTCGAGGCCGTCTTCGACGACGGCTCCCGGCTCGCCGTGGTCGAGGACCCGATCGGCGGCGGCCTCGGCGAGCGGGCGCCGGGCGCGCTGCTGCCGGGGCCCGCGCACCGGGACCCCGAGGCGGTCGTGCGGCTGACGGTGACCAACACGGCCACCGTGCCCGTCTCCGTCACCTCCCACTTCCACTTCTTCGAGGCCAACCCGCGCCTGGACTTCGCGCGGGCCGAGGCGTACGGGATGCGGCTGGCCGTGCCCGCCGGCTCCTCGGTGCGGTTCGGGCCGGGGGAGAGCGTGGACGTGGGGCTGCTGCCCCTCGGGGGCGAGCGGATCGCGATCGGCTTCGCGGGGCTCGTCGACGGGCCCCTCGACGCCCCCGGAGCGAAGGAAGAGGCCCTGCGCAGGGCCGCAGCCTGCGGATACCTGGGAGCCGCGCGATGAACCCCTCCACCGGCGACCCGGCGAACCGCCCGGCGGCCACCTCGATCGACCCGTACGCGTACGCCGCCACCCACGGCCCCCGCGCCGGGGACCGGCTCCGGCTCGGCGACTCGGGCCTCGTGATCCGGGTCGAGTCCGACGCCCAGCGGTACGGCGACGAGTTCCTCGCCGGCTTCGGCAAGACCGCGCGGGACGGGCTGCACCTCAAGGCGGCGGCCGTCCGCGAGACCTGCGACGTGGTCATCAGCAACGTCGTGGTGATCGACGCGGTGCTGGGCATCCGGAAGGTGTCGATCGGCATCCGGGAAGGACGCATCCACGCCGTCGGGCGGGCCGGGAACCCGGACACCCTCGACGGGGTCGACGTCGTGGTCGGCACGGGCACGTCCATCGTGTCCGGCGAGGGCCTCATCGCCACCGCGGGAGCCGTGGACACGCATGTCCATCTGCTGTCGCCGCGGATCATGGAGGCCTCGCTGGCCTCCGGGGTGACCACGATCATCGGCCAGGAGTTCGGGCCGGTGTGGGGCGTCGGTGTCAACTCGCCGTGGGCGCTGCGGCACGCGTTCGCCGCGTTCGACGCCTGGCCGGTCAACATCGGTTTCCTCGGCCGGGGTTCGTCGTCGCACGAGGCCCCGCTGGTCGAGGCCCTCGCCGAGGGCGGCGCCTCCGGCTTCAAGGTGCACGAGGACATGGGCGCCCACACCCGGGCCCTGGACACGGCGTTGCGCGTCGCCGAGGAACACGACGTCCAGGTGGCCCTGCACAGCGACGGGTTGAACGAGTGCCTGTCGGTCGAGGACACCCTGCGCGTGCTGGAGGGCCGTACGATCCACGCCTTCCACATCGAGGGCTGCGGCGGCGGCCATGTGCCGAACGTGCTGAAGATGGCCGGGGTGCCGAACGTCATCGGCTCCTCCACCAACCCGACGCTGCCCTTCGGCCGGGACGCCGTTGCCGAGCACTTCGGGATGATCGTCTCCGCCCACGGCCTCAAGACGGACCTGCCCGGCGACGCCGCCCTGGCCCGCGAGCGCATCCGCGCCGGGACGATGGGCGCCGAGGACGTGCTGCACGACCTGGGCGCCATCGGCATCACCTCGTCCGACGCGCAGGGCATGGGACGCGCGGGGGAGACCGTGCGCCGGACCTTCGCCATGGCCGGGAAGATGAAGGCCGAGTCGGGCGCCCCGGACGACCACGACAACGAGCGCGTCCTGCGCTACATCGCCAAGCTCACCGTCAACCCGGCCATCGCGCACGGCCTCGCCCACGAGATCGGCTCCCTGGAGGTCGGCAAGCTCGCCGACATCGTGCTCTGGCGCCCCGAGTACTTCGGCGCCAAACCCCAGCTGGTGCTGAAGTCCGGCTTCCCGGCCTACGGTGTCGTCGGCGATCCGGGCGCGGCCACCGACGCCTGCGAACCCCTCGTGCTGGGCCCGCAGTTCGGGGCGCACGGGGCCACGGCCGCCGACCTCTCCGTCGCGTTCGTGGCGCGCGCCGCGCTCGACGCGGGCGCCGACCGGCTGCCGACCCGCCGCCGCAGGGTCGCCGTGCGCGGCACCCGGGGCATCGGCCCCGCCGACCTGCTCCGCAACTCCCGTACCGGCTCGGTCGACGTGGACCCGCGCACCGGCCTGGTCACCCTCGACGGGGAGCCGCTCCGCTCCGAGCCGGCCGACTCCGTCTCCCTCAACCGGCTGTACTTCCTCTGAGAGGCCCTTCGATGTCCGCTGCCGCCGACGGCTTCCGCATGCCCGCCGAATGGGCTCCGCACGAGCGCACATGGATGGCGTGGCCCGGCCCCAACCCCACCTTCGACGGCCCCGACGACCTCGCCGCCGCC
>NZ_LIRK01000821.1 GCF_001419765.1 Streptomyces torulosus | reverse complement strand
GCGGCCTCACGGGCGCTGCGCCGGACCACGCCGACACCGCCGGCCCCCAGCAGGGAGGCGACACCGATGTAGGTGGGGATGCGCAGCGCCCGTGAGGCCGCGCAGCTGGGGGCGTTCGGGATGCAGTCGCTGGCCTGCGGGGTGCTGGGCGAGTACCTGCTCGGCGTGTTCCGGCAGGTCCAGGGACGCCCGCCCTATCTCGTCATGGAACGCATCGACTCGGGCCACAGCCCGGCCCTGACAGGTTCGTCCACACACGTCGAGGAGCGCTCATGAACACACACGACAGGCAGAACGGCCGGGACACCGAGGTCCGGGCCGAGGTGACCGGCGACGGCGCCCCGGTCGAGATGACCGGTGATGCCGCCTCGGTCGAGGGGGCACGTGACGGCGTGCGGGACGCCGTGGTCGTCGGCGGCGGCTTCACCGGTCTGTCCGCCGCGCTGGAGCTGGCCGAGCGCGGCCACCGGGTGACGGTCCTGGAACAGGACGCGGAACTGGGCGGTCTGGCGGGCAGTTTCGACGTCGGCGGCGGCAAGCGCATCGAGCGCTTCTACCACCACTGGTTCGACTCGGACGAGGAGATCCTCGGCCTGTGCGACCGGCTGGGCATCGCGGACGCGGTCCGCCCGCACCTCACCCGCACCGGCATGTACTACGCCAACTCCATCTACCGGCTCTCCCGCCCCCTGGACCTGCTGCGTTTCGCGCCGCTGCCGCTCCTGGACCGGCTGCGGCTCGGCGTCATGGCGCTGCGCGCCGGCCGGGTCGACGACTGGCGGTCCCTGGAGCACCTCACCGCCAAGGAGTGGCTGATCTCGCTCGGCGGACGCAGGGTGTACGAGGTGGTGTGGCGGCCCCTGCTGGAGGGGAAGTTCGGCGCGTACGCCGACCAGGTCGGAGCGACCTGGATGTGGACCAAACTGCATCTGCGCGGCGGCAGCCGCACCAAGTCGGGCAGCGAGGTCCTGTACTACCTGCGGGGCGGCAGCGAGACCCTGGTGACCGCGCTGCACAAGCGCCTCGCCGAGCTGGGCGTGGAGATCCGCACCGGCACCGCCGTCGACTCGGTGCTCACGGACGACACCGGTGTGACGGGCGTGCGCACGAGCGGCGGCGACCTCCTGCCCGCCCGGCACGTACTGGTCACCACCGCGCCCGCGCTCGCGGCGGACCTCCTGGAACCCGAGGGCGCCGAGGGGCCGGCGGCACACCCCGCGCTCCCGGCCCTGGTGCGGCAGTTGCGCGGCATCCGCTACCTGGCGAACGTCTGCCTGGTCCTGGAGAACAACCGCAGGCTGTCCGACACGTACTGGCTGAACGTCAACGACCCGTCGTTCCCGTACGTCGGTGTGATCGAGCACACCAACATGGACGACCCCGCGCACTACGGCGGCCGCCACGTCGTCTACCTGTCCAAGTACCTGCCGGCCGACGCCGAGTTGTACCGGATGAGCGACGAGGAGGTCTTCGAGTACAGCCTGCCGCACCTGCGGAAGATGTTCCCCGGCTTCGACCGCTCCTGGGTCGACGCCCACCACGTCTGGCGCGCCGAGTACGCCCAGCCGGTGATCACCCCGGACTACACCCGCGCGATGCCGCCGCTGGAGACCCGGCTGGGCGGGCTGTACCTGGCGAGCATGGCGCAGGTCTTCCCGGAGGACCGGGGCACCAACTACGCCGTGCGCGAGGGCCGCAGGGCGGGCCGGCTGATCGCCGACCGGCTCCGCACCAGCCGGGCGGCGACACCGGCCGAGGAGGCGTCCCGTGCCTGAGCTGCTCACCCTCGACCAGGCCGAACGCCTCGACATCGACCAGGTCCACGACCTGTACGGCAAGTACGTCAGCCGCAGTCAGGTCTCCCTCATCGGCACCTTCGGCTTCGGCCGCGACCTCGTCGACAGTGCCCAGGGAGCCTGGATCCGGCTGCGCGACGGACGCCGGATCCTGGACTTCACCGGCGGTGTCGGCGTCCTCAACCACGGCCACAACCACCCCCGGATCCTCGGGGCCCGCGACCGCTTCCGCGAGGCGCGGCGCATGGAGGTCCACAAGAACTACCTGTCCCCGTACGTGGCCGCGCTCAGCCACAACCTCGCCGCGCTGCTCCCGGGCGATCTGAACATCTCGTACTTCCCCAACTCGGGCGGCGAGGCCGTGGAGGGCGCCCTGAAGCTGGCGTACAAGTACCACGAGGGCCGGCGCGGCACCGTCCTGCACACGGACATCGCCTTCCACGGCAAGCTGCTGGGCGCGGGCAGCATCACCGCGTCCCCGGAGATCCACTTCGCGTATCCGCGGCTGCCGGGCACGGACGCGTTCGCTTACGGGGACCTCGAGTCGTTCCGGCTGGCGCTGGAGCGGCACACCGACGGGCGGGGCCGCAGCGACGTCTACGCGGTCGTGCTGGAGCCGTTCAGCGCGTCCAGTCTGCGCGCCTGCTCGGCCGACTTCCTGTACGAGGTGCGGCGGTTGTGCACCGAGCGGGACATCGTGCTCGTCTTCGACGAGGTGTACACGGGCTGGGGCAAGACGGGTGAGCTGTTCCACTTCATGCACCACCCCGGCCTGGTGCCCGACGTGGTGACGACGTCGAAGTCGTTCGGCGGCGGCAAGTCGTCGATCTCCGGGTACATCGCGCGTGAGCCCGTCTTCCGCAAGGCGTACGACAATCTGCGCGACGCGACGCTGCACAGCACCACCTACTACGGCTTCGGCGAGGAGACCGCCACGGCGCTGGAGGCGGTGTCGGTCGCCGTCGAGGAGGACTTCCCGGGGCGCGCCCGCAAACTCGGCGAGGTCCTCGGCACGGGCCTCGCCGACCTCGCCGCCCGGCATCCGCACATGGTCGCGGGCACGGCGGGCCGGGGCGCGCTGCACGGCCTGTACCTGCGCCAGGGCCCCCGGCTGCCGGCGGCCGTGCGCGAGATGATCCCAGGACAACTGGCCAAGGATCCGCAGGCGTTCGCCAAGCTGCTCACGGGTGCGGTGATCGCCGCGCTCTACCGGGACCACGGCATCCTCACCTTCTTCGGCTCCAACCGGAGCATCGCGCTGATCGTGTCGCCACCGCTGGTGGCGGGCGAGGAGGAGGCGCGGATCTTCCTGGACGCCCTCGACACCGTGCTCGGGCAGGGCGCGCCCCGGCTGCTCGCGGACTTCGTCAAGGAGAAGGCGACCGCGGGAAGGGGGCCCCGATGAGCCGCGGGCCCCGGCTGCTGCGGTCCGCGCTGCGCTCCAGCGGACTGCGCTCGTACTGGTGGCGGCAGTACCCCTGTCTGCGTGAACCCGCCGCCCGGGCCGCGGCGGAGGCCCATGTCCTGGGCACGCTGCGGGCCCTGCCGCCGGCCCAGCGCGCCGGCTACGCGGCGGCCCTGCGCCTGCTGCCGCTGGCGTACCGGCTCGCGTCCGGCGGGCGGTCGCTGCGCGGCGCGACGGGCGAGGAGGGCCGCCGGGGCATGCGGGCCCTGTCCACGCTGCCCGGCTTCTCCGAGGTGGTCAGGTCGAGCACCGCGCTGGCACTGCTGGGCGCCCTCGACGGCCGTACGGGGGAAGCGGGAGAAGGGGGACGGCGATGAGGGCGATTCCGGGCAGGCGGCACCGCACCGTCGACGCGGACGTGGTCGTGATCGGGTCCGGCGCGGGCGGCAGCGTGGCCGCGCTCGAACTCGCGGCGGCGGGGCGGGAGGTGACGGTCCTGGAGGAGGGACCGCGCGCCGACACCGCGCGGCTCGCCGGGGCGAGCCCGGCCGAGAACAT
>NZ_LIRK01000820.1 GCF_001419765.1 Streptomyces torulosus | reverse complement strand
AGCCCACCCCCACTCGGGCTCCGCACGATCCCTCGCCCGCTCCGGCCCTCCGCCTCGCGCACCCGCCGGCGGCACCCCCGCCCTACGGATCCACCGGCTCCGGTGCCCCCTCCCTCCCCTTCGCCCGCGCCACGTTCCGTTCGTGCTCGGGGTTGAGAAACCAGTGCCGGGCCGAGGCGGTCCACCAGATCGCGGCGAAGCCGAGGACCACCAGGACCGCGACGGGGGCGTAGTTGAAGTTCTCCCAGGTGACCGGGGAGAGCTGGGGCAGCATGAAGAGGACGGTGATGACCAAGACCCAGGTCACCGAGATGACGCCGATCGTCCGCGACCAGCGGCCCAGATGCCACGGCCCCCGCTCGAACGCGTCGCCCTTGCGGAGCCGCAGGAGCGTCGGGATCACGTAGGCGATGTAGAGGCCGATGACCGCGATGGAGGTCACGGCCGCGTACGCCGTCACGTTGATCAGATACGGCAGGCCCAGGACGAGCGCGCCGCCCGCCGCCAGCCACACCGCCGCGACGGGCGTCCGGGTGCGCGGGCTGACCGTGTGCCAGACGTGCGAGAACGGCAGCGCGCCGTCGCGCGAGAAGGCGTAGATCATGCGGCTGTTGGCCGTCACGGACGCCATGCCGCAGAACAGCTGCGCGCCGATGACGACGAGGAGCAGCAGCTTCCCGGCGGTGGCGCCGAGCGCGTCCATGAGGATCTGGGCCGGCGGCACCCCCGTCGCGGACTTCAGGGCGCCGTCGTACGACTGGATGGCGAAGGTGAAACCGAGCAGCAGTACGAGTCCCGCCACCCAGGACGTCCAGATGGAACGGACGATGCCTTTGGGGCCGGCCGTGGACGCGTCGTGGGTCTCCTCGGTCATGTGCGCGGAGGCGTCGTACCCGGTGAAGGTGTACTGCGCCATCAGCAGGCCCAGGAGGACGACGTAGAACGCGCTGCCCCAGCCCGTGTTGTTGACGAACTCGGTGAACACGAAGGACGCCGAGCGGTGCTCGTCGGGGACGATCGCGAGGGCACCGACGATCACCACGACACCCAGGACGTGCCACCACACGCTGATGCTGTTCAGCAGGCCGACGATACGGACGCCAAAGGTGTTCAGCAGGCCGTGCAGCAGCAGGATCGCCGCGAACAGCAGGATCGTGCGGCCGGGCGTCACCTCGAAGCCGAACTCCAGGTTCAGGTACGCGGCCAGGAACGACGCCGCGCCGAAGTCGATGCCGGCGGTCACCGCGACCTGGCCGAGGACGTTGAACCAGCCCGTGAACCACGCCCACGCCGCCGCCGTCCGGGGCGGCGCCAGCCGGTGCGACCAGAAGTACAGGCCCGCGGAGGTCGGGTACGCCGAACAGATCTCGGCCATCGCGAGGCCGACGAACAGCGTCATCAGCCCGACCCCGACCCAGCCCCAGGTGATCACCGCCGGGCCGCCGGTGTTCATGCCGAACAGGTACAGGGTCATGCAGCCGGACAGGACCGAGATGATCGTGAAGGAGACCGCGTAGTTCGAGAACGCGGACATACGGCGTGCGAGGACCTGGGTGTAGCCCAGTTGGGCCAGTCGTTCCTCGTCCGACACCGTGACCGACACCGAGTCCGGAGCCGAGGCCCCGGACGCCCCACGGGCTATGTCGTCATCTGTCATGCCCCCAGCAATTCCCTCACGGAGGGCGTGACATGCGTCACACGGTGGCTGAAAATCGGCCCAGCCCGCCTCTTCGGGCTCCGGTACAGGCCCGCCACCGCCGCCGCCCCGGAGCGCGACACGAAAACGCCGTGGCCCCCACCCGGAAGGTGGGGGCCACGGCGTTCACAGAGTGGGCGCTCGGCCTCGGTCAGCCGTTGCGCTTCCAGCGCGGCTTGTCCTCGCGGCGGCCGAACGAGCCGGTGCCGCGGTGGTCGTCACGGCGGCCGTACGGACGCTCGTGGCCGCCGGAGCGGAAGCCCGGACGGTCGCCCTGGCGGTCCCGGTTGAACGGACGGTCGCTGCCCCGGTGACCACCGCGGTCGTCCCGGCGCTCGAAGGAACGGCCACCACGGTCGAACCCACGGTCACGGTTGTCGCGGTTGAGGCCACCGCGGTCGTCGCGACGCTCGAAGGAACGGCCACCGCGGTCGTCCCGGCGGTTGTCGCGGTTGAAGCCGCCACGGTCGTCACGGCGCTCACCGCGGTTGTCACGGTTGTCGCGGTTGTCGCGGTTGAAGCCACCGCGGTCGTCACGACGCTCGAAGGAACGACCACCGCGGTCGAAGCCACGCTCGTTGTCCCGACGGAAACCGCCCCGGTCGTCCCGACGCTCGCCCCGGTTGTCACGGTTGTCACGGTTGAAGCCACCACGGTCGTCACGACGCTCGAAGGAACGACCACCGCGGTCGTCCCGGCGGTTGTCGCGGTTGAAGCCGCCCCGGTCGTCACGACGCTCACCGCGGTTGTCGCGGTCGTCCCGGCGGAAACCGCCGCGGTCGTCACGACGCTCGTACGACGAGGAACGCCCGTACGACCCGCGCTCGGCCCGGTCGGTCCGCTCGAACCGCTCGGCCTTCTCGACGCGCTCGACGTCCTGCGCGGCCGGCTGCTCCGGCACGGACACCTCGGACAGCACCGCGGCGTCGACAGCGGCGGCGGCCGCCTCGACGACGGCGGCACCCTCGCCCGTCTCCTCGGCGCGCGCCTGGGCGATCGCCGCTTCGGGGTCCTCGCCCCGCTCCCGCGCGGCACGCGCGGTCAGCCGGTCGGCCTCCTCGCGCAGCTCGGCGGCGCGGCGCGTGGCCCGTTCCAACTGCTTGGTGAGGTGAGCGACTTCACGCTCGGCCTGCTGCGCGGCGTTGCCGGCGGACTCGGCCTGGACCTCGGTCATCGACCGGGCGCCGGTGATCTCGGCGACCTCGGGGTCGAACGTCGTACCGCCCTGGATGATGTGACGCCCGGCGTCGACGCCCGCGTCCTCCATCAGCCGGAAGATCTGGCGGCGCTGGTGCGGCAGGGAGAGGGAGACGACCGTGCCCGTACGCCCGGCACGCGCCGTACGGCCGGCCCGGTGCAGGTAGTCCTTGTGGTCGCCGGCCGGGTCCACGTTGAGGACGAGGTCGATGCCGTCGACGTGGATGCCGCGCGCGGCGACGTCGGTCGCGACGAGCGCGTTGACGTAGCCGTCCTTGAAGTCGGCCAGGGTCCGGGTCCGCGCGCCCTGCGTCATACCGCCGTGCAGCGCGTCGGCCTTCACGCCGGCGTCGCGCAGCTGCTCGGCGATGCGGTCCGCGCCGAGCTGGGTGCGGACGAAGATGATGGTGCGGCCCTTGCGGGAGGCGATCGCGGCGGTGACCGGCGCCTTGTCCTTGGGCTTCACGATCAGGATGTGGTGCGACATGGTCGTGACGTTGCCCTGGGCGCTGTCGACCTCGTGCGTGACCGGGTTGCTCAGGTAGCGCTTGACCAGGGTGGAGATCTCGTTCTCCATGGTCGCGGAGAACAGCATCCGCTGGCCGCCGGCCGGGACCTGGTCGAGCAGCTCGGTGACCTCGGGCAGGAAGCCCAGGTCCGACATCTGGTCGGCCTCGTCGAGGACGGCGATCTGGACGTTCTCCAGCGAGCAGGCGCCGCGGTTGATGATGTCGCGGAGGCGGCCGGGGGTGGCGACGAGGATGTCGACGCCGCGCTCCAGGGCGTAGATCTGGTTGCCCATCGACGTACCGCCGCAGACGACCTTCATCTTCAGGCCGAGGACGTCGCCGTACGGCTGGAGCGCGTCCGCGACCTGCATCGCGAGCTCACGGGTCGGGGTGAGGATGACGGCGCGGGGCTTGTGCTTCTCGGTGCGGCCGCCGGCGAGCGTAGCGAGGGTCGGCAGACCGAAGGAGAGGGTCTTGCCGGAGCCGGTGCGGCCACGACCGAGGATGTCCTTGCCGGCCAGGGCGTCCGGGATGGTCGCGGCCTGGATCGGGAAGGGGGTGGTCACGCCGTTCTGCGCGAGCTTGCGCACGACGCCCTCGGGGAGACCGAGGTCCGCGAAAGTGACCTCGGGGGCCGCCGTCTCGACGGAGTCGTTCTCGCCGTTCTCGGGCACGACGACGTGATCAGTACTGGAAATGGACATGCGTATGCGAAACCTTCCGGAGTCTCGTCGGCACGCGCCCGTCAACTCCGTGATTCGCACACGACCGCCTCTATGCGGTCCGACACGGCAAAGGAGAGTACGCGCCACACGGCGCGCTCTGCGTTGGCGCCGGGCAAATGGGATCAAACGATCTACCACCATACGCACCCTCCACCCCTAAAGGCAAACCGAACCGGTACCCGCAGGTCAGAAGGCGATCAGCGGAGCCCAACTGGGAAAGCCAGACTCCTGGCCGCCTTCACCGATGAGAGGGCAAACCGCTGGCCAGGGGCCCTGCGGCGGCGTCGGCGGCACCGTGCTCTCGGCCGGCACCGGAGGAGCCGCCGTGCCGCCCTCGCACCCGTGTCGTCCGCCACACTCCAGCGGACGCCGGAAGGCCACGGCCACCGCGCAGACGGCGACGACCACCGCGCAGACGGCCATCACCCCGCAGGACGCGGCCGCGATCACCCCGGCGACGCCCCCGCCCGGCTCACAGCGGCACACAGCGGTCCCGCCCGGCCGCTACGCCGCGTCCCCCGCCTCCGGCGCGGGCTCCCGTTCCATCAGCTGCGCCCCCTGCTCGTGCGCGGACGACGACGGCTCGGCCGACGGCTCCGGCGCCGGGGACTCCGCCGGCACCGACGGCTCGGGCGGCTCCGGCGGGGCCGAGGAGGGCGCGGGCGTCGGCTCGCCCTTCGTCGGCTCCGGCACGGGCGGCCGCTCGCCGTCCCCCTTGCCCTTCCCGCCCTTCGGCGGCTTCGCCTTCTTGCGCGGCTCGGCCCCCTCGGAGGCCGCCGCCGAGGCGGAGGCCGACCGGGACGCGGAGGGGTCGGGCGAGCCCGAGGGGCGCGGCTTGCCGCGCCCGACCTGGTACCCCGTACCGCCCCCGCCCGTCACGGCGGTGCCCCCGTCCGGCCGCTCACCGCCCCGCTGCCCGGCGGAGGGCGAGGGGCCGGGGTGCTGCCCGCCGTCCCCCACGCTCATGCAGCCGACGGCCGCGGCGACGGCCATGACCGTGGCGGCCAGGCGAACGGGTACGTACAAGGCGCGCACGGCGGCCACCTCCGTGGGGGCGGAAAGGGGAGTCCACCTGTTCAACTCCCGCCGCACACAAGAAGACACGCGCCACGCCGACCCGCCGGGCCCTCGCCACCCCGCGCCGGACCGACCCGCCGGACCTCCACCACGTCACGCCGGAGCGACCCGCCGGACCTCCACCAC
>NZ_LIRK01000082.1:14178-14392 GCF_001419765.1 Streptomyces torulosus | reverse complement strand
GCGCGATCCCCCGCCCCCGGCGCGCCCCGGGGCCCGCATACCGGCTGCACACCCGCCGTATCGCCGTCGCCGTCGACGCCGAGGCCGCCTTCACCCGGATGCACGCCGACGCGCCGCGCGCCTTCTGGCTGGACAGCTCCCGCGTCGAGGAGGGCCTGTCCCGGTTCTCGTTCTTCGGCGACGGCACCGGCCCTCTCGCCGAGTTCGTCCGCTA
>NZ_LIRK01000082.1:0-14127 GCF_001419765.1 Streptomyces torulosus | reverse complement strand
GGCTACGAACTGAAGGCCGACAGCGGCTCCCCGAACCGTCACACAGCCGACACCCCCGACGCCTGCTGGCTGTTCGCGGACCGGCTGATCGCCGTCGACCACCAGGAGGGCCACACCTACGCCGTCTGCCTCGCCGAGGACACCCCGGCCGCCGCCCGCGAGGCCGGCGAATGGCTCGACACGGCGCTCGCCCAGCTGACGTTCATCGCCACGAACCCCACCCTGCCGCTGCGGTCGTCCGCGCCCTACCCGCGCGCCGCCGAACCCTGGCTGGTGCGCGACCGCGCCACCTACCTCGCCGACATCGACGCCTGCAAGGCCGAACTGCACGCCGGCACCAGCTACGAGGTCTGTCTCACCAACGCGGCCCGTTTACCCGCCCCGTACGACCCCTACGACTTCTACCGGGCGCTGCGCCGCGTCAACCCCGCCCCGTACGCGGCCTTCCTCAGGTTCGGCGACCTCGACATCGCGGGCTCCTCACCCGAACGCTTCCTGCGGATCACCCGCGACGGCCTCGCCGAGGCCAAACCCATCAAGGGCACCGCCCCGAGAGGCGCCACACCGGAGGAGGACGACCGGCTGCGCGAGGGACTCGCCGCGGACGCCAAGACCCGCGCCGAGAACCTGATGATCGTCGACCTGCTCCGCAACGACCTCGGACGGGTCTCGCGGACCGGCACCGTACGCGTCTCCCGCCTCATGGACACCGAGACCTACGCCACCGTGCACCAGCTCGTCTCCACCGTCGAGGGACGGCTGCGCGAGGGCACCGACGCCGTGGACTGCGTCCGGGCCTGCTTCCCGGGCGGCTCCATGACCGGGGCGCCCAAGCTGCGCACCATGGAGATCATCGACTCCCTGGAGACCGAGGCGAGGGGCGTCTACTCGGGCGCCCTCGGCTACCTCGGCTGCGGTGGCGGCGCCGACCTCAACATCGTCATCCGCACCGCCGTGTTCCAGGGCGGACGCATGCACCTGGGCGCCGGCGGCGCGATCGTCCTCGACTCCGACCCGGCCGCCGAGTACGACGAGATGCTTCTGAAGACCGCGGCACTCATGCGGGCCCACCGCGAACACGCCTCCGCCCCGGCCGTCACCGAGGAGAGCACCCGATGACGACGACACCGCACCCCACGCTGATCGAGGCCGCCGCGGCCATCCCCGCCCAGCGGAGCGCCTCCGCGTCCCGGCCGGCCGACGCGAACGCCCCCGGCAACCTCGCCGCGCACCTGGCGGCCCTCGCCGAGCGCCGAGGCTGGACCGACCGCCCCGCCTTCCACCAGGGCCACCGCGCCCACACCCACGGTGCCGTCCACGACCTCGCGGCCCGCACGGCCACCGTGCTGCACGACCACGGAGTACGCCCCGGCGACCGGGTCCTGCTGGCCCTGCCGGACTCCGTCACCTGGGTCACCACCTTCCTCGCACTCGCCCGACTGGGCGCGGTCGCGGTGCTGGTCAACCCCGAACTCCCGCCGCCCGACCTGCAGTTCATGGCGGACGACACCGAGGCCGTGCTGTGGGTGACGGGACCCGGCCTGGACCGGAGCCTCCCGGCCCGCACGACCACACCCCCCGCGGCCCCCCGAGCGCCACGCCTCGGCTCCGACCAGCTGACCGCGCTGACCGCGACGGCACGGCCCATGCGGACGGCGCACCCGGTGGACGCCCACACCCCGCTCTACATCCAGTACACCTCCGGCACCACGGGCCGCCCCAAGGGTGTCGTCCACGTCCATGGCGATCCCAGGACCTACCACGACCTCATCGGCCGCCGGGTCCTGCGCATCACCCCCGACGACGTCGCCCTCTCCGTCTCCCGGCTCTACTTCGCCTACGGCTTCGGCAACGCCTTCGTCTTCCCCCTCTTCTCCGGCTCCAGCGCGGTCCTCACCGACCGCCGACCCACCCCCGCGACCGTGGACGAACTGGTCGCCCGCCACCGTGTGACCCTGCTGTACTCGGTGCCGTCCGCGTACGCCGCCCTGGTCACCGACCTGGCCGACGGGCACGAGGGCTGCTTCGCCTCGGTACGCGCGGCGATCTCCGCCGGCGAGGGCATGCCCGCCGGCATCGGGAAGCAGGTCACCCACCTGCTGGGCGCCCCCGTCCTGGAGCAGATCGGCTCCACGGAGGCGGGCCACGCCTTCTGCGCCAACGGCTTCGACCACAACCACCCCGGCACGGTCGGCCGCCCCGTCCCCGGCTTCGAGATCGAACTGCGCGACCGCGCCGGCAACCCCGTGCCCGACGGCGAGACCGGCGAACTCTGGGTGCGCGGGCCGACGGTGACGCCCGGCTACCTCAACCGGCCCGAGGAGTCCGAACGGGCCCTGGTCGGCGGCTGGCTGGGCACCCGGGACCGGGCCCGCCGCGAACCCGACGGCACCTACCGGCACCTGGGGCGCGCCGACGACATGGAGATGGTCGGCGGCATCACCGTCTCCCCGCTGGAGGTGGAGGCCCTGCTGCGCACCCACCCCGGGGTGCGGGACGTCGCCGTCGTGGCCGTCACCGACGAACGCGGCGCCAGCCGGCTGCGGGCCTTCGTCGTTCCCGTCCCACCCATCGGGGTGGGCCTGGAGGCCGAACTCATCTGCAAGGCCCGCGACAACCTCGCCGCCTTCAAGGTCCCCCGCAGCGTGAGCTTCGTGCCCACCCTGCCCCGCACCGCGACCGGAAAGCTCCGCAGGCACCTCGTCCGCCAAGGGGCGTGGTGAGCCATGGCCGTCACGTCCGCCCCCGCCACCGCAGAAAGGTTGGGCACCATGCGACACCAGCAGCAGGCCGGGCCGAGCGCACCGCCCGTGCTGGCCGGGCGCGGCTTCTACCTGGGCTCGATGCTCCGGGAGGCCGCCGACCGCCACGGGCAGGTCTTCGTCACCCTCGACCGGCCCCTCGACGTCGCCCCCGCCGCCGGGACCGACCTCACGTACGCCACCCTTGCCGACCTGGTCGACGAACTCTCCGGCCGCCTCTGGGAAGCGGGCGTACGCCCCTCCGAGGAGGTCGCCGTCCACAAGACGGACAACGTCGACATCGTCCTGCTGACCTGCGCTATCTCCCGTATCGGCGCCGTCCCCGTCCTGCTGTCGCCCGGCCTCGCGGGCGCCGTCGTCGGACAGCTCCTCGAACGTCTCCACCAGCCCTGGCTGATCACCGACCGCGCCAAGCTCGACGGCCCGCTGCGGGACCTCGACCTCACCGGCGTCGTCCGGCGCACCCTCTCCGTCGACGACGCCCCGGGGGCCGAACCGCTGGAGAAGTACGCGGGCGCGGCGACCCCCGCCGCCGTACGCCTCCACCCCCGCGAACCCTCCCTGATCACCCACAGCTCCGGCACGACCGGCGTCCCCAAGCTCGCCGTGCACTGCCCCCACACCATGTGGAACCGGCTCGTCCCGCAGAAGGCCATGGGCTGGCCCACCCGGGGCGAGACCGCCGCGCTGCACATGTCGTTCGTGCACTCGCGCTTCTACCATCTGCTCGGCGTCCTGCTGCACTTCGGCAGCCCGCTGGTCCTCATCCTCGACCCGGAACCGGCGAACGTGGGCCCGCTCCTCGCCCGCCACCGCCCCGGCATCGTCGAGACCCACCCCAACACCTTCGTGCTGTGGGAGGAACTGGCCGACGCGCCCGGCGCCCCGCTGTCCCGCGTCCGCTCCTACGGCTCCACCTTCGACGCCATCCACCCCCGGACCGTGCGCAGGCTGCTGGACGCCTCCCACCGGCGCTCGCCCTGGCTGATCCAGCTGTACGGGCAGAGCGAGACCGGCCCGGTCGCCTTCCAGTGGTTCACCCGCCGCAGCGCCGCCCGCGCGGACGGCCGCCGGGTCGGCATCGGCATCCCCGGCTTCACCCGCGTCCGCGTCGCCGACGAGACGGGCCGCCGGGTCGCCCCCGGCACCCCCGGCCGCATCGAGGCCCGCACCCGCGGCCGCATCCTCACCTACCTCGGCGCCCGCGAACGCTATCTGCGCCAACTCGACGGCCACTGGTGGCAGATGGGCGACATGGGCTACCAGAGCCGCTGGGGCGCCCTCCACCTCATCGACCGCGAGATCGACCAGATCGACTCCGTCCACAGCAACCTGGAGGTCGAGGACACCCTGATGTCCCGTCTGGAGGAGCTGCGCGAGGTCGTCATCGTCCCGGGCGCCGACCGCGAACCCGTCCCCGTGGTCTGCGTACGCGGCGAACGCCCCCTGGACCCGCGACGCTGGCAGGAGGCCACCGCGGACCTGCCGGCCATGGCCGAGCCGAGGCAGTGGCGGTTCGAGGACCTGCCCATGACCTCCACCTGGAAGGTCAAGCGGGTCGAGATCACCCGCATGCTCACCGAGGGCGCCCGCACATGACGACGCCGGCACTCGTCGTGGGCGCCGGCCCGGTCGGTCTCTCCGCCGCCCTCGCCCTGCGCGCCCACGGCCTCCCCGTCGTCCTGCTCGAAGCCGACCCCGAGGGACGCGAACGCCCGGGCAGCCGCGCCCTGTTCGTCCACCGCGAGACCCTGGAACTGTTGGAGTCGATGCGCCCCGGCCTGGCGTCGACGATCGCCGCGTACGGGCAGACGTGGCACACCAAGCGCACCCTCTACCGGGGCCGCGAGGTCTACGCGCGCACCTTCCCGCCGCCCACCGGCACCCCGCCCTTCACCAGCCTCCGCCAGGTGGACACCGAGCGCTTCCTGCTCGCCGCCTGCGAGGACGCCGGAGTGGAGTTCGTGTGGGACGCGCGGATCACCGGCGTGCACACCGACCCGACCGGGGTGCGCCTCACCGACGCCGACGGCCGCACCTGGGAAGGGACGCACGCCGTCGCCGCCGACGGCGCCCGCTCCGCCGTACGCCGCGAACTGGGCATCCCCCTGGAGGGCACCCACGGCGAGGGCTTCCATGTCGTCGTCGACGTCGCCGACATCCCCGGAGCCGAACTGCCCCTGGAGCGGGTCTTCCACTACGAGCACCCGGCGCTCGGCCACCGCAGCGTCATGCGCGTGCCGTTCACCGGCGGCTTCCAACTCGACCTGCAGTGCCGGGACGACGACACGGCCGAGGAGTACGGCACCGAGGACGCCGTACGCCGCTGGCTGCCCGAGGTCGTCGGCGACGGCTACGGCGACCGCGTCCTGTGGGTCTCCACCTACCGCTTCCTGCGCAAGGTCGCCGCCGTCTTCACCGACCCGCACCGCCGGGTGCTGCTCGCCGGTGAGGCCGCCCACCTCTTCCCGCCGTTCGGGGCGCGCGGCATGAACAGTGGGATCGCCGACGCGGCGGCGGCCGCCCGGGCGGCCGCCGACGGCACGCCCGAGGCCGTCGCCGGCTTCGCCGAGGTCCGGCGCGCGGCGGGCCTGTTCAACAGCGCCGCCGCGGGCACCGCCCTGGACCATCTGCGGCCGCGGCGCCGTATCGTCCGCGTCAAGCAGCGCGCGGCGGCTGCCCTCGCCCCCGTCGTTCCCCGGTGCGGCGCCTGGCTGGAACACGCGCCGTACGGCCCCCGGCACGGCGCCCCGGCCGTCGCGGGCCGCAAGTACTGAACCGGGATCGAACGAACACAGGAGCACTGAGTGACACAACCGGCCATCGCGGAAGGTCTGTCGACCTGGTCCCCCGAACACGGACTGACCCCCGGTCAGGCCCAGGGCGGGCGGCTGCTCGTCGCGGACTCCTGGTTGCTGCGCGACGGGCGGGTGCGCGGTTTCGACCGGCACCGGGAGCGGTTCCGGCGGTCCTGCGGCGAGTGCGGGGCACCACCGCTCGGCCGGGTGGTCGACTTCTGGACGGACATGACGGCCGCGCTGCCCCGTACGGGGGAGTGGTTCCCCCGGGTGGAACTCGCCGCCGGATCACTGGAGTTGCGCCTGCTGCTGCGGCATGCCCCGCCCCTCGGTGCCGAGGTGCGGGTGTGGGCGGCCGGGCAGCCCGACCCGCGCACCGTGCCCCGTCGCAAGGGACCCGACCTGGACGCTCTGGCCCGGGTGCGCGGCCGGGCCTCCGGTGCGCAGGCCGACGAGGCCGTACTGATCGCCCCGTCCGGGCTGGTCCTGGAGGCCGCCAACTCCAGCCTGCTGTGGTGGGAGGACGACACGCTCTGTCTGCCGCCGCCCCGGCTGCCCGTCCTGCCCGGGGTGACCACGGCGCTCGTCCTGGAGCGGGCGGCCCGCACCGGGGTCCGGGTCGCCCACCGCGAGCGCTCCCTGGCCGACCTCGACGGCCGCGAGGTGTGGCTCGTCAACGCCCTGCACGGGATCCGCCCCGTCGCCGCCTGGACCGGCAGACCCATGACCGCCGGCCGGGCGGTACACGCACCACAATGGCGGAAATGGCTGGACAGCATTATGGAGCCGCTTCCCGAAACATAGGAAACAGGGAGCGAGGCAACGGGGCGAGGACAAGCGCCGGGCCGAATGGAAATCGGCCCGGCGCATTCAGTGCCGCACTACCTGTGAAATTTCACTTCTGTACCGGCTGATAGGCGCCGGGGACCATCCGGGTCGCGATCGCTATCCGGTTGTAGGCGTTGATCACGGTGGCCGCCCAGATCAGTGCCGCGAGCTGCTCGTCGTCGAACACCTCGGCCGCGGCCGCGTACACGTCGTCCGGCACATGTCCCTCGTCCACCGAGGTCACAGCCTCGGTGAGGGCCAGCGCGGCCCGCTCCCGGGCGTTGAAGAAGGGCGTCTCACGCCAGGCGTTCAGCGCGTAGATCCGCTGTTCCGTCTCGCCCTGGGCGCGGGCGTCCTTGGTGTGCATGTCCAGACAGAAGGCGCAGCCGTTGATCTGCGAGGCGCGAATGCGGATCAGTTCGAGGATCTCCGGCTCGACCTTCGCGTCCCGCGCCGCGGAAACGGCGGCGGAGTGCAGGGAGCCCATTGCCGCGGACACATCCGGGGTGATTTTCTTGAGGGCCACGCGAGATATGGAATCGCTGTTGCTCATGGGGAGAACTCTATATGCGAATTACTCGCCGTGTAACTGTTTCGTCTCGAAGCGACCCGGACCACAACCGCCGGCCGACGCCGGCTGTCTACCCCCACACAACCTACAAAACGCGTGAAAGGGAAAGGCCCGCCATGGGGGACATAGGAAGAAGAGGCGCCATCGCACTGACCGTCACCGGACTGCTGGCACCGCTCACGCTCGCGCTGGGCACGACGCCCGCACAGGCGGCGAGTTGCACGACATCGGCCGGGCCGTACCAGAAGCAGGTCGAGAAGTTCCTCGGCCGACCGGTCGACGGCAGGCAGTCGGCCGCCGACTGCCGAGCCATCAAGGCGTTCCAGACCAAGCACGGCATCAGCCCGAACATCGGCTACGCGGGCTCCGTCACCTGGGGCGTGATGGACCTGATGAACAAGCAGAAGGCTGTCGGCAAGAACCCGAACAAGGCCGGGAAGTGCCCGGTCAACAAGGGCCGCATCGCCTGCGTCGACCTGACCCTCCAGCTGAGCTGGATCCAGGACGGCAGCAAGCTCGTGTACGGGCCCGTGCCCGTCCGCACCGGCCGCGACGGCTACGAGACCCGCACCGGTCTGAAGAAGATCTACTGGCGGCACATCGACCACGTGTCGTCGATCTACCACGTGCCGATGCCGTACAGCCAGTTCTTCGACGGCGGCCAGGCCTTCCACTCCGTCGGTATCAGTGTCTGGAACCCGCCGGGCTCCCACGGCTGCACCAACATGACCACCGCCGACGCCAAGAAGTACTGGTCCCTGCTGAAGAAGGGCGACGACGTCTACGTGTACGGCCGCAAGCCGGGCACCTGACGCACCGCCAGGAACCCGGCCCCACGGACCGCCGTGCACGTCACGCCTCGGGCGCGTCCCCGAAGTCCGGGATCTCCAACCGCACCCCACCCTGCCGCGCGGACTCGTGCGCGACGATCCCCGGCAGGGTGTAGCGGGCCGCCACCCACGCGTTGACCGACGGCAGGGTGCGGGAGTTCACGGCGGTCACGAAGTCGTCCACCAGGAAGTGGTGGCTGCCCTCGTGGCCGTTGTGCAGATGGTCGAACGCCCGCGGCAGCCGCGACCGGTCGTGCACCGGCGCCGAACCGGAGGTGAACGCGGCCCGCAGATCCGGCGCGATGTGCTGGAGTGACGGATCGTCGGGGGACAGCGTCTGCTTGGGTTCGAGCAGCTCGCTGATGTCCTTCACCCCCTTCTTGTCCTGCCACAGCGCCACCGTGGCGAGCTGCTCCATGCTCGCCTCCGTCCCGAAGAACCGGAAACGGGACTCCCGTATGTGCGAGGGGTAGCCCACCCGCCGGAACTCGTTCGTACGGAACGAGCCGCCGCCCGCCACCTCGAACAGCGCGGTCGCGTTGGAGAAGTTGTTGCCGAACTGGCTGACGTCCTTGTCGAACACCCCGTCCCCGCGCCCGTCGACGACACCGATCGCGGAGACGCTCACCGCGTGCGTCTGCCAGGCGCCGAGCACCCCGCCCACCGAGTGCGTGGGGTACAGCAGCGGGGGATAGCTCGCGGTCTGCTTCCAGTTCTCGCCGCCGCTGTACTGGTACGCCTCGTAGAACCCGAGGTCCATGTCGTGGACGTAGTCGCCCTCGGCGTAGAACAGCCGCCCGAAGGCGCCCTCGGCGATCTGGTTGCGGGCGTGCACGGTCGCCGGGTTGTACTGACTGGTCTCACCCATCATGTAGGTCAGCCCGGTCGCCCTGACCGCGTCGATGATCGCCGCGATCTCCTCCGTGGTGATCGCCATGGGCACCGCGGAGTACACATGCTTGCCGGCGTTCAGACCCTGGAGGACCAGCGGCCCGTGCGTCCAGCGCTGGGTGAAGATCGCGACCGCGTCCACGGCCTTCGACTCCAGCATCGCCTCGTACGAGGGGAAGGTGCCGGCCAGGCCCTGGGCGGCGACCAGGTGCTCGGCCCGCTCAGGCAGCAGATCGGTGACGTACACGTCGCCGACACCGGGGTGGGCCTGGAACAGCGTGGCGAACTGGCCGGAGAACTGGCCGGCGCCCACGATGCCGAGGGAGAACGTCATGGAAGAGATGCCCTTCATGGATCGACAGGTCACTGCGAGAGGATGAGGTTGATCTGGTCGTTGGTCTCGTCGAGACTGCTCACCGGCTTGCCGTTGCCGTAGATGTCCTCCATCGCGGGCTGCATCAGCGCCGTCATGTCGGCCGAGTAGCTGGCGATCGGGTAGGAGAACGTCCGGAAGCGCTTCTTGTCGGCCACGGGCTCGGTGAACGACGAGACGTCGATGCCCTTCTTCCGGTACGCGGCCACGGCGGCCTCGGTGCCGGCCGGGGTGGCGGGGAACACGACGCCGTACCCGCCGACGACCTTCTGGCACGTGTCCGAGGCCAGGTAGGACACCCACTTGCGGGCGCCCTCCTTGTTCCTGGACGCCTTGGTGATGGAGTCGGCGAGGCCGTTCATCATGGTGGCGCGCTTGCCGGTCGGGCCGACCGGCGTCAGGGCGGTCCGGATGTCCTTGCCCTTGAAGCCGGCGTAGGTGGAGATCATCCAGGCCCCGTCGAACGCGGTGGCGGCCTTGCCCGCGGCGATCTGGGTGTTCTGCTGGTTGGACTGGACGTTGTAGTCCGCCAGGGGCGGCATGTACCCCTTCTCGGCCAGGCCGAAGTACCACTTGATCACGGACTGGAAGGTCCTGCTGTCGTACTGGTACTTCGTGCCCCAGCGCGCCTTGTCGAGGTAGTCCCATCCGGCGGAGGCGGCGAAGTTGCTCCACTGGGTCTGGCCGTCGCCGTAGCCGCCGCCGCCCGTGGCCAGGCCGTACACCTTGACGTTGTGCCTGTCGAAGCCGGGTTCGTCGCCCCGCCTGCCGTTCCGGTCGATCGTGAGGTGGGCGATGGCCTTCTCGAAGGTGCCGCCGTCCTCGGGGTTCCAGGAGAGGCTGTTGAGTTCCTCGGGCGTGAGCCCGGCGTCGGCGGTCATCCGCGCGTTGTAGAACAGGGCGACGGTGTCCCAGTCCTTGGGGGCGCCGTAGCGGTGTCCGTCCTTGCCGATCCAGTTGGCGGCGAGCCCCGGCTGGTAGGCGGAGTCGTCGATGCCGAGGTCGTCGAGCGGTTCGAGGACCTTCAGGTCGGCGAACTGGCCGAAGTTCTGGATATGGTCGGTGAACACATCGGGCTGGGTGCCGGCGATGAAGCCCGCGGTGAGCTTGGTCCAGTAGTCGGACCAGCCCAACTGCGTGATCCTCACGTCCAGTTCGGGGTTCTCCTTCTCGAACCCCTTCGCGCAGGCCTGGTAGGCGGGCAGCTGGTTGGCGTCCCACAGCCAGTACGTCACCGTGTTCGAGGACGCTCCGGTGCCGCCGCCCTGCGCGCAGCCGGTCACCAGGGACAGCGTCAGCGCTCCGGCGAGCGCGGTCAGCGTACGAAGTCGCATCAGTGGTCCCTCACTTGATCCCGGTGAAGCCGATGGAGCTGACGATGCGGCGGGCGAAGCAGCCGAAGAGCACCAGCATCGGCAGCGCGGCGATCAGCGTCGCGGCCGTGAGCCCCGACCAGTCGACACCGGTCGCCGGGGTCTGCGCCCGGAAGATCGCCAGGGCCACGGTCAGGACGCGTGAGCTGTCGCTGTAGGACACCATCAGCGGCCAGAAGTAGTCGTTCCAGGCGGTGATGTACGTCAGCACGGACAGGGTGATGATCGGCGTGGACGCCATCGGCAGGACCACCCGGAAGAAGATCTTGATCTTTCCGGCGCCGTCGAGCAGCGCCGCCTCCTCCACCTCGCGCGGGATGTTCATGAAGAACTGGCGCAGGAAGAACACCGCGAACGGCGTCATGAAGAGGCTGGGCAGCGCGATGCCGAGCAGCGAGTCCACCAGATGCAGCTCCTTGATGAGGACGAAGTTCGGCAGCAGCGTGAAGATGGTCGGCACCATCAGCCCGGCGAGGAACAGCCCGAACACATGGTCCCGGCCCCGCCATCGCAGCCGGGCGAAGGCGTAGGCGGCCATGGCGGAGAAGAAGATCTGGCAGCCGGTGATCAGGGTCGAGACGATCACCGAGTTGAGCAGATACCGCCAGAAGTCGAGCCCGCCGCCCGCCCCGCCCTGGGCGATGGCCTCCTCGGCCGACTGGAGCCCGAGGGCCCGTTCGAAGCCGCTGGTGGTGATGTCCACGGGGAACGGGTCGGCGGGGTCGGCGTTGAGTCCGGCGTTGCTGGACAGCGCGGTGCGCAGGATCCAGTAGAAGGGCAGCAGGGTGATGAGGACGATCAGGCCCATCGCGGTCCAGGCGGCGGCCCGCCCGAGGGGGAAGCGGCGCCGGGCGGGGCGTACGGCCGGAGCCGGGGTGGGCGCGGGGGCCGAGGTCGATGGTGTGGTCACGGTGGCCATGTCGGTGTCTCCTTTCCGTCAGCCGAGGTCGCTCCGGCCGGCCCGGGTGAGCCGGTACTGCAGGACGGTGATCGCGCTGAGCACGACGAGCAGGGCGACGGACATGGCCGAGGCGTAGCCGAACTGGAAGCGGCCGAAGGCGGAGCCGTAGATGTAGTACTGGAGCACGTTGGTCGCGTTCGCGGGGCCGCCCGCCGTGGTCACCGCCACGGTGTCGAAGACCTGGAACGAGCCGATCACCGTCATGATCAGCACGACCGCGAGCACGGGGCGCAGCAGCGGCATGGTGATCCGCCAGAACATCCGCCACTCGCTCGCGCCGTCCACCCGCGCCGCCTCGTACACGTCGTCGGGGATCGCCTGGAGACCGGCGAAGATCAGCAGCGCGGTGTAGCCGACGTGCCGCCACACATTGATCAGGGCGATGGTGGGGATCGCCCAGGTCTCGTCGGCGAGGAACGGGATGCGGTCGACGCCGAGGGCGCCGACGATCTCGTTGCCGATGCCGAGCTGGGTGTCGAGGATCCACAGCCAGACCAGACCGGCGACCACGTTGGACATCAGATACGGCGTGAGCACGATCCCGCGCAGCAGGGCGGACCGGGTGAGCCGCTGGAGAAGGACGGCGATGGCGAGGGCCGCGACCGTCTGCACCCCGATGTTGATGACGACGTACTCGACCGTGACCGTCAACGAGTCCCAGAAGATCGGGTCGTTGACCATACGGACATAGTTGTCGAGGCCGACCCACTGCGGCGGGGTGAGCAGGTTGAAGCGGGTGAAGCTCAGGTAGACGCCCCGCAGGGTCGGCCACAGCAGGAACACCAGGAAGCCCAGCATCGCCGGGGCGATGAACAGGGCCGCGACCGGGCCGTCGCCCCGGGCGCGCGCTCTCCCCTTCTTCGTCGGTTCCAGGGGTTCGGCTCCACTCAGGGGAAGGCGGGACGGCGGGCTGCTGGAGGCGACGGTCATCGGAGGCTCCCTCGTCGGCGGCTCGGCCTCAAAGCTCGCCACTTACTTTCGTTGCGAAAATATTCGGCCGTCAAGAGGTGGGCAGACATCTTCTGGTGGCGGTTCGAGGCGCGCTACGATGGTGGTGTTGCTTCCGCTATGAAAAAAAGAGGGTGTGGGAGTGTGACCCCATGACCGCTCTCGCTGCCAGTTGGCTGCCGCTCAGCGCCGGAGAACGCGCCGTGGCGATCGAGGTGCTCGTGCACGGCCCGCTCTCGCGCACCGACCTCGCCCGGCGACTCGGCCTGTCCGCGGGAAGCCTCACCCGGCTGACCAAACCGCTGATCGAGTCGGGGCTCCTGGTCGAGACCGCCGAGGGTGCCGCGCTCCCCGAGACCCGACAGGGACGCCCCTCCCAGCCGCTGGACATCGTCGCCGAGTCCCGCACCTTCCTCGGCTTCAAGATCACCGACGACATGGTGTACGGCGTGGTCACCACCCTCAGGAGCGACATCGTCGCCCGGCACGACCGCCCGCTCACCTCCCACGAGCCCGAGCGGGTCGCCGATCTGCTCGCCGAGATGGCCGGGGAACTCGCCGGCCGCCACCCCTCCCTCGCGGGCATCGGCATCGGCGTCGGCGGACTCGTCGAGCACCAGGCCGTGGTCGGCGAGTCACCCTTCCTGCTGTGGCGCGACGTCCCGCTCGCCGGACTCGTCGAGGAGCGCACCGGCCTGCCCGTGGTCGTGGAGAACGACGTGGCCGCGCTCGTCGAGGCCGAGACCTGGTTCGGCGCGGGCCGCGGCCTCGACCGCTTCGTCGTCCTCACCATCGGCGCCGGCCTCGGCTACGGACTCGTCCTCGGCGGCACACGGGTCCGCAGCGGCGAGGAGGACCGGGGCTTCGGACGCCACTGGATCATCGACCCCAACGGTCCGCTCACCCCCACCGGCGAACGCGGCAGCGCCGTGGCCATGCTCACCGTCCCGGCCATCCGCTACCAGGTCCAGGCGGCGACCGGGCGTGAGGTGACGTACGAGGAGATCCTCGCGCAGGCGGCGGCCGGCGATCCGATGTGCGCGCGCGTCGTCGGCGAGGCGGGCCGGGCGCTCGGCACGCTCGTGGCCCAGATCGCCAACTTCGTCATGCCGCAGAAGATCCTGCTCGCCGGGGAAGGGGTCGGGCTGATGGAGGTCGCGGGCCGGGCGGTGGACGACGCCGTCCGCGCCAACCGGCACCCCCTCGCCGCACCGGTCCCCCTGGAGACCAAGGTGTCCGACTTCCATGACTGGGCGCGCGGCGCCGCCGTCCTTGTCATCCAGGTCCTGGTACTCGGGGCCGCCGACTCCTCCACGCAGAGTGATCAGCTTCACGGTCCGTAATGTCCGAACTGGGATCTTTACTCACGTCGGCTTCACGTCCGACGACATAGGGTTTACATCATGTCCACTACCCCTGATGTCGTCCTGGAAAGAGCGGAAAGACCGGTACGCACGGCCGCCGAGGTCAACGAGGAGATCCGGGCGCTCTGGTTCCGGAGCGGCGGGACATTGAACACGGAGCAGCGGAGCACGTACGAGCGCCTCGTCCTCGAATGGGCCGCGGCCCAGTAGCTCCCCCCGGCCGCGGCTCCCTCGTGGCTGATCGTGACGGGGCGCTCAGCCCCAGGTCTGCGAATACTGGCGGCGGTAGGCCGCCCGGTCCTGTTCCGTACGGATGAAGCGGGTCGCCGCCAGAGCGACCATGCTCCCGGCGACGACCAGAAGGCCAGGACCCACATTGCGGGGGTCGGCGAGGCGGTCGATCAGATCCGACGCGGCACCGGACGCGT
>NZ_LIRK01000819.1 GCF_001419765.1 Streptomyces torulosus | reverse complement strand
TGTCGCGTCCCGCGCGGGACGGCGACCGGGCGGACATGCTGGACGAGCTCACGGAACTGATCCAGGCGGCCGGCGGCCGGACACTCGGCCTGTTCTCGTCGATGCGGGCGGCCCAACTGGCGGCGGAGGACCTACGGGTCCGTATCCCGGAGTTCCCGATCCTCCTCCAGGGCGAGGAGACGCTGGGCGAGCTGATCAAGGGCTTCGCGGCCGATCCGAAGACCTGTCTGTTCGGCACGCTCTCGCTCTGGCAGGGCGTCGACGTGCCGGGCCCCAGCTGTCAGTTGGTCGTCATGGACAAGATCCCGTTCCCGCGTCCCGACGATCCGCTGATGAGCGCCCGCCAGAAGGCCGTCGAGGAAGCGGGCGGCAACGGCTTCATGGCGGTGGCGGCCACCCACGCCGCCCTGCTGATGGCCCAGGGCGCCGGCCGCCTCGTGCGGGCGCAGGGCGACCGGGGCGTCGTCGCCGTCCTCGACCAGAGGCTGGCGACAGCGCGGTACGGCAGCTATCTGAAGGCGTCACTGCCCGACTTCTGGTACACGACGGACCGTAACCAGGTGCGGAAGTCGCTGGCCGCCATCGACCAGGCGGCGAAGGCCCTCGAAGAGGCGTAGAAAAGCCGGTGGCCCGCCCCCGACAGGGGACGGGCCACCGGGCACGGAAAGCCCAGGACCCCGGAACCGGCGCAGTGGATTCCGGGGCCCGGATCAGGGGCGCGGACCGGCACGGGAGGCCGTCCGCCGCGAGGGGTCAGACGCGGCGCAGGACTGCCACCACCTTGCCGAGGATGGTCGCGTCGTCACCCGGGATGGGCTCGTAGGCGGCGTTGTGCGGTAGCAGCCACACATGGCCGTCCTCGCGCTTGAAGCGCTTGACCGTGGCTTCGCCGTCCAGCATGGCGGCCACGATGTCGCCGTTCTCGGCGACCGGCTGGCGGCGGACCGTCACCCAGTCGCCGTCACAGATCGCGGCCTCGATCATGGAGTCACCCACGACCTTCAGGACGAACAGCTCGCCGTCACCGACCAGCTGGCGCGGAAGCGGGAACACGTCCTCGACCGACTCCTCCGCCAGGATCGGGCCACCGGCCGCGATCCGGCCGACGAGCGGCACATACGACGCGGCGGGCTTGCCGGCGGTGTCGGTCGGCTGCGCCGCCGCCTGGTCGGAGCCGCGGACCTCGTAGGCACGAGGGCGGTGCGGGTCGCGGCGCAGGAAGCCCTTGCGCTCCAGGGCCATCAGCTGGTGCGCCACGGACGACGTGCTCGACAGGCCGACGGCCTGACCGATCTCGCGCATCGACGGCGGGTATCCGCGCCGCTGCACGGAGTCCCTGATGACCTCGATCACCCGGCGCTGCCGGTCGGTCAGTCCGGAGCTGTCCGCCCTGATGCCTGGAGGTCGGCCGGGCAGGGCCCGCTTGGGCCCCTCATGGTTCGGAACTTCGTTCATCGCGTGCACCGGCTCGAGTCGGCCCTGGGAGCGGTCCTGGGCAGTGATGGTGGCGCTGTCTGCGGTCGTGGTCACGTCGGCCCCTCTCGATGGTCTCCCGTGCAGCACAACGGTAGTTGCTTTCGAAAGGTTGCGCCAAACACACGTTCGAGTGAAAAACCGTGGATTACCTGACGTGACCATGTGTGCAGGTGTATGGCTCGACTGCTCCGGGCGGACAAAACCGCTGATTGCTGTACTCTTCACCGCCGGGGCGGGGGCTTCGTGGGCCGCTGGCGCCGCGCGGCACAGTCTGCCACTCCCCCCTTCTTCCGTCGGGTACCGGTACCCGGCTTTCTTCGGTTCCCCTCGCGTTCCGGCGCGTTCCGGCGCGTTCGGGTCCGTTCTGCGACGGCGCGGATGCGCTCCGCGACGGCCCCTCCGTGTGGCACTTGCCAGTACGGGTGCGACACGCGCGTCGTGTGGGGATTTACGTGCCGAGCCCTACATCTAGTGCTTGGATTGCAGCAACAGCCCAGAAGTTGTGGTCCCCCCGGTCTGAGGGCTCATGGTCATCCCCTATGCTTGGGGCTGCTTCCGCGGGGTCCAAGAGGCTCGTGGGGCTATTGAGTCGTGCTGTGAGGAGGGTTGGAGTTATGCACTGTCCCTTCTGCAGGCACCCCGACAGCCGTGTCGTCGACAGTCGTACGACGGACGACGGCACGTCGATCCGCAGGCGCCGCCAGTGTCCGGACTGCTCCCGTCGTTTCACGACGGTGGAGACGTGCTCGCTGATGGTGGTCAAGAGGTCCGGTGTGACCGAACCCTTCAGTCGTACCAAGGTCATCAACGGCGTCCGCAAGGCATGCCAGGGACGGCCTGTCACCGAGGACGCGCTCGCCCAGCTCGGCCAACGGGTCGAGGAGGCGGTGCGCGCCACCGGCAGCGCCGAACTGACCACCCATGACGTGGGTCTGGCCATACTCGGTCCGCTGCAGGAACTCGACCTCGTCGCCTACTTGCGGTTCGCCTCGGTCTACCGGGCGTTCGACTCGCTGGAGGACTTCGAGGCCGCCATCGCGGAACTCAGGGAAGAGCAGGGGAAGCGCCCCGACGCGGACGACGACGGCGTCGACAACGCGGTCGAGGGGTGCCGGGAGAACGACCGCGGGTCCGGAGGGACTGCCCAAGTCCCCGTGCCCGCCAACGCCGCCGACTGAGGGCGGGCCGCACCTCCGGACCATCAGGACCGGGTGATCGGCGGCGATCGAGACCTGTCGCGGACGGCTGTGAGCCGGGTCGCGACACAAGACAGAACACCGTGTCACAGGAACAAAGTGGCACTTCAGGGCGTTTTGGCCCGATACAGGGAGGCGGCATGACAGAGACGGCGAGCGGTCCGGCACGGAGTTCCCGCGCCAAGGGCACCAAGGCGAGCAAGGGCCTGCGTATCGAGCGCATCCACACCACCCCCGGCGTGCACCCGTACGACGAGGTGGCATGGGAGCGCCGTGACGTCGTCATGACCAACTGGCGCGACGGCTCGGTCAACTTCGAGCAGCGTGGCGTCGAGTTCCCCGAGTTCTGGTCGGTGAACGCGGTCAACATCGTCACCAGCAAGTACTTCCGGGGCGCCGTCGGCACCCCGCAGCGCGAGGTGAGCCTGAAGCAGCTCATCGACCGCATCGTGAAGACGTACCGGAAGGCCGGTGAGGACTACAAGTACTTCGCCTCGCCCGCCGACGCCGAGATCTTCGAGCACGAACTGGCGTACGCCCTCCTGCACCAGATCTTCAGCTTCAACAGCCCCGTCTGGTTCAACGTGGGCACCCCGCAGCCCCAGCAGGTCTCCGCCTGCTTCATCCTGGCCGTCGACGACTCCATGGAGTCGATCCTCGACTGGTACAAGGAAGAGGGCATGATCTTCAAGGGCGGCTCCGGCGCCGGCCTGAACCTCTCCCGTATCCGTTCCTCCAAGGAACTGCTCTCCTCCGGTGGCAACGCCTCCGGTCCCGTCTCCTTCATGCGCGGCGCCGACGCGTCCGCCGGAACGATCAAGTCGGGCGGTGCCACCCGCCGGGCCGCCAAGATGGTCGTCCTCGACGTGGACCACCCGGACATCGAGGACTTCATCGAGACCAAGGTGAAGGAGGAGGAGAAGATCCGCGTCCTGCGCGACGCGGGCTTCGACATGGACCTCGGTGGCGACGACATCACCTCCGTCCAGTACCAGAACGCCAACAACTCGGTCCGTGTGAACGACGAGTTCATGAAGGCCGTCGAGGCGGGCGGCGACTTCGGTCTGCGGGCCCGGATGACCGGCGAGGTCATCGAGCAGGTCGACGCCAAGGCGCTGTTCCGTAAGATCGCCGAGGCCGCCTGGGCCTGTGCCGACCCCGGCATCCAGTACGACGACACCATCAACAACTGGCACACCTGCCCCGAGTCCGGCCGGATCACCGCGTCGAACCCGTGCAGCGAGTACATGCACCTGGACAACACGTCCTGCAACCTGGCCTCGCTGAACCTGATGAAGTTCCTGAACGACGACGGCAAGGGCACCCAGTCCTTCGACGTCGAGCGGTTCCAGAAGGTCGTCGAGCTGGTCATCACCGCGATGGACATCTCGATCTGCTTCGCGGACTTCCCGACCCAGAAGATCGGCGAGAACACCCGCGCCTTCCGCCAGCTCGGCATCGGCTACGCCAACCTCGGCGCCCTGCTCATGGCGACCGGCCACGCGTACGACTCCGACGGCGGCCGCGCCCTCGCCGGCGCCATCACCTCGCTGATGACGGGTACGGCCTACCGCCGCTCCGCCGAACTCGCCGCGGTGGTCGGCCCGTACGACGGCTACGCCCGCAACGCCGACGCCCACAACCGCGTCATGAAGCAGCACTCAGACGCCAACGGCACCGCCGTGCGCATGGACGACCTGGACACCCCGGTCTGGGCCGCCGCCACGGAGGCGTGGCAGGACGTGGTCCGCCTCGGCGAGAAGAACGGCTTCCGCAACTCGCAGGCCTCGGTGCTCGCCCCCACCGGCACCATCGGCCTCGCGATGTCCTGCGACACCACCGGTGTCGAGCCGGACCTGGCGCTGGTCAAGTTCAAGAAGCTGGTCGGCGGCGGCTCGATGCAGATCGTCAACGGCACGGTCCCGCAGGCCCTGCGCCGCCTGGGCTACCAGGAGGAGCAGATCGAGGCGATCGTCGCCCACATCGCCGAGAACGGCAATGTGATCGACGCCCCGAGCCTCAAGCCGGAGCACTACGAGGTCTTCGACTGCGCCATGGGCGAGCGCGCCATCTCCCCGATGGGCCACGTCCGCATGATGGCCGCGATCCAGCCGTGGATCTCGGGCGCCATCTCCAAGACGGTCAACATGCCGGAGACGGCGACCGTCGAGGAGGTCGAGGAGATCTACTTCGAGGCCTGGAAGCTCGGCGTCAAGGCGCTGGCGATCTACCGCGACAACTGCAAGGTCGGCCAGCCGCTCTCCGCCAAGACCAAGGAGTCGGAGAAGGCGGAGATCACCGAGAAGGCCGAGGAGACCATCCGGACCGCGGTCGAGAAGGTCGTCGAGTACCGCCCGGTCCGCAAGCGCCTCCCGAAGGGACGTCCCGGCATCACCACGTCCTTCACCGTCGGCGGCGCCGAGGGCTACATGACCGCCAACTCCTACCCGGACGACGGTCTCGGCGAGGTCTTCCTGAAGATGTCCAAGCAGGGCTCCACCCTCGCGGGGATGATGGACGCCTTCTCCATCGCGGTCTCCGTCGGCCTCCAGTACGGCGTGCCGCTGGAGACGTACGTCTCGAAGTTCACCAACATGCGCTTCGAGCCGGCCGGTATGACGGACGACCCGGACGTGCGGATGGCCCAGTCGATCGTCGACTACATCTTCCGCCGTCTGGCGCTGGACTTCCTGCCCTTCGAGACGCGTTCCGCGCTCGGCATCCACTCCGCCGAGGAGCGTCAGCGCCACCTGGAGACGGGTTCGTACGAGCCCGCGGAGGAGGACGTGGACGTCGAGGGCCTGGCCCAGTCGGCCCCGCGGCAGACGGACCTGAAGGCCGTGGCCACGCCGCGGGCCGAGGTCGAGGCGGCAAAGCCCGCCCCGAAGCAGGCGCACACCAGCGCCGAGCTGGTGGAGATGCAGCTGGGCATCCACGCCGACGCCCCGCTCTGCTTCTCCTGCGGTACGAAGATGCAGCGGGCCGGCTCCTGCTACATCTGCGAGGGCTGCGGCTCGACCAGCGGCTGCAGCTGACCTCTTGAGGCACTGAAGGGCGGCACGGCTCATGGCTGTGCCGCCCTTCGGCGTCCGTGGCGCGGTGCGTCAGGACTCGCGCGGGGCGCCCATCACGCGGGCGAAGGTCGCCGGGTCCTCGTCGTAGCCGTGGAGACCGGGAAGGAAGCTCCAGGAGCCGGAGCCGTCCCGCACGAACTCGGCGATGACCGCGGCCGTGGAGCCCTGGACCGAGGCGAAGTCGTCCTCGGCGAGGACGGTGTAGTCCTCACGGATGCGTAGGGCCGGCTTGCTGACGTCACCGAAGGTCTTCGGGCTCGCCCCCTGCTGTATGGCGACGCCGATCACCACGCGCCCGTACCGGCTGTCGAGGCGGTTCAGCTCGACCGTCATCACCTCGTCCCAGCCGAAGCCCTGGCCGGTCTTGCTGTCGCGGTTGAGGGTGATGGTGCCGTCGGGCGAGCGGCTGTCGAAGTGCACGACGTAGGCCGGATCGCCGCTCGGGTCGGCCGCCGGGTAGGTCGCCGCGACGATGTCGAGGTCAGAGGGCGGCTGACCGGCAGGGCTCGGATCCCACTTCAGCGACACCTCGACCTTGCGGATGCCCTTGTTGAGGCCGTTCAACAGAACTCTCCTCCCCGTTCTCCGGTGCGTGAGGGCCGAACTGCTCCCCAGTCCAGGCCAGTTGCCCATCCTCGCACGCGTACGCCGGCGCTCGCCGGGCCACAACCCGTCGGAGAGTGACCGGCGCCACGCTCCGTGGCCTTACCATGGCGCGGTGCTGGTCAAGTGGATTCGCTGCACCGTGGTCGACCGCCGCGGTTTCGAGCGGGGGCAGCGAAAGTGGGCGGGGCTTCTGGGGGAGCCGGGATTCCGTGGACAGGGT
>NZ_LIRK01000818.1 GCF_001419765.1 Streptomyces torulosus | reverse complement strand
TCGCCCTCGAAGACGCCCGGCACCCAGGAGTACTTGTCGGTGAAGCCCCACACGGTGAACGACTTGCAGCTCCGGGCGCCCAGGCAGGCGTCCAGCAGGCGGCGGTAGTAGCTCGCCTGGGTCGCCTGCTTCGTCTCGTCGACCGGCAGGATCATCCGCACGTCGACCTCGGTGAACGCGGTCTGCATCCCCAGCGCCCCGAAGCGGGCGAGGTTCTCGGCGACCTGCCCCGGGAANNGTGGACTTCGCGTTGACGCCCTCGACGTTGTAGTCGTTCAGGAACAGCTTGGCCTTCGGGTCGGCCGCGTGGGCCCAGCGGAACGCGTCCGCGATGTAGGAGGGGCCGAGTTCCCGCAGCCAGATCGAGTTGCGCAGGCTGCCGTCCTCCTCGAAGACCTCGTTCACCACGTCCCACTGCTGGATCCTGCCCTTGTACCGCTTCACCTCGGCGGTGATGTGGTCACGGAGGATCTTCCGCAGCTCGGTCCGCCCGATCGAGCCGTCCGCCACCCCGTCGGTCAGCCAGAGCGGCAGCTGGCTGTGCCAGACCAGGGTGTGGCCGCGGACCACCTGGCCGTGTGCCCGCGCGTAGCGGACCAGGTCGTCGGCCGGCTTCCAGTTGTGGACACCCCGCTCGGGCTCCACCGACTCCCACTTCATGACGTTCTCGGCGGTGACCGAGTTGTAGTCCCGGCCGGTCGTCCTGCGGTACGTCCGGTCGTCCGCGAGCGCCGTCATGTCCACGGCCGTCCCGATGCGTACGCCCGCCCGGTCGGCCAGCGCCCGCAACGACGGCCCCTGTCCTCCCCCGCCCGCCGACGCCGGCTGCACGGCCACCACCGTGGACAGCAGGGTCCCGGCGGCCAGCGCGAGCGCGGGCAGGCGGAAGCGGTTCATGTGCCTCATGCGTGGTTCCTCTCTCAGTTCCGGCTCTCGACGCCGGCAGTCAGATACGCCGACTCACAGCCCCGGCAGTCACATCGGCCGCTCGTAGCCCCGGCAGTCACATCCGCCGGCTCACGGCCCCGGCAGTCAGATGCGCCGGCTCTCCAGCGGTCCCAGATACGTCGGTGTCAGCCCACCCGTGTCGATCACCAGGCGTTGCAGGATCACCGTCGGGTCGACCATCCAGAACTTCAGGCGCCGCACCCCGGGTCCGGCGACCCTGTGCCGGGTCGCCGTCGCGTTCACGTTGTCGGAGGTGTTGCGCGCCCACTGCTTGTTCATGAGCCCGTCGTCGGCGCCGGTCACGGCGTGGATGTCGACGACCTGGGGTTCCGCGTCGTCGAAGGACACCGCGTAGCGCAGGCCGCCCGTCGCCAGGGCGGGGTTCCGCGGCGAGACGTACGCCCACACCGTCACCTCGCCGCCCGCCGGCACCGACACCAGGCCGACCTCGTACTCCAGTCGCGGCCCGGCCCCACCCGGCGTCTGCCGCTCCGCCGTCACCGGCCACGGGGTCACCCCCGCCCCCGTACGGCCGATCCGCTCGATCCGCCGCCAGCGCACCCGGCCGCCGGACGAGCCCACGGCCCGCACATGGTGTTCAGCGTCGATCGCGACGTACCCGCCGGCCTCGACGAACCCCCGCAGTGCCCGCGCCTGCCGGGCCGACGGCTTCTCGGCGACCGCCCTCACCGTCACCGAGGCCCCCGCCCCGCTCACCGTCAGCGTCCCCTCCGCGCCGCCGGCCGGGTCGACCAGCAGGTCCGGGTGGCCGTCCGGGTGGACTGGGCGGGGG
>NZ_LIRK01000817.1 GCF_001419765.1 Streptomyces torulosus | reverse complement strand
GCCCTCACCCCCCGCGAGCTGGACGTCCTGTCCTGCGTGGCGCTCGGCGCGACCAACGCCGCCACCGCCGGCCGCCTCGGCCTGCGCCCCGAGACGGTCAAGGGCTACCTCCGCTCCGCCATGCGCAAGCTGGAGGCCCACACCCGCCTGGAGGCGGTGGTGGCGGCCCGCCGAGCGGGGTTGCTGCCGTAGGACTCCGCCGGCGCCCGCCGCGTGCCGGGTCGGAGGGAGGATGGTGGTGGGGCGGCGTCCACCGTCGGCCCTCACGGGCGGACGGAGGCCGTTGTCGGCCCTCGTGGGGCCGAGCCGAGTCGATCATGGCCGGCGCGCATCGGTCGCGCGGGGCGGTGAGGGACGGCCGGGCGGTGGTTCGGGATTCATGTTTCGGGCGTGTGAAATTCCTTATGCCGTACCCTTCCTGTTATTTCCCTCACCACGCTGCGTTCCGAAATTCAAGGACTGGTTGCCTAATATTGGCCCGGACACGACACAGAGGGGAGCGGTGGCCCGTGCATCGGGACTTCAAGGAGCCTGGGAGACCCCGCCCCGACCTGGTCATAGGCAGGGAGGAGCTGTTCACCGCGGCGCGGGAGCAGCTCGCGCGCGGCGGCAGCGTCCTCGTGCACGGCTCGGCCGGTATCGGTAAATCGACCGTCCTGCGCGCGCTGGCCGCTGAATACGACACGACGGCCCGTACGGTCCTGCGGTGCTCGGCGACCGAGTCCGAGTCGCACCTGCCGTTCCTCGCCCTGACCGATCTGCTGGGCCTCGTCGTCGACGAGGTCTCCGACCAGTTGCCCGCCCCCCAGCGCACCGCCCTGGAATCGGCGCTCACCGGACGTGGCGAGTCCACGCTCCAGCGTGACGGTCTGGCCTTGCGTCTCGCCGTTCTGTCGACCCTGCGCGCCCTGGCCGCCAAGGGCCCCGTCCTGATCGTCGCGGACGACCTCCAGTGGCTGGATCCGGCCAGTGTCGAGCTGCTCGGGTTCGCCGCCCGCCGCCTCGGCGAGATGCCGGTCCGCATGCTGTGCGCCGTCCGCACCTCGACGGACCCCCATGGCCACGAGCAGGACAGGTATCTACGCGCGTCCCCGTCGGACACCCTGGCCCTCAGGGTCAACCCGCTGTCCCGGGCGCACGTCGCCGAGCTGCTGGAGAACCGCGGCTACACCGGTCTGCCCCGCTCCACCGTGCGGGACATCCACCGCACCAGCGGCGGCAACCCCCTGTTCGCGCTGGAGCTGGGCCGCGCCCTCGCCGACAGCCCCACCCCGCCCCGTCCGGGCGAGCCGCTGCCGGTGCCGACCTCGCTGCGGACCCTCGTACTGAACCGGCTGGACATGCTCCCGGCGGAGGCCCGCCGCACCCTGCTCGTCGCCAGCGCGGGCGCCCGGCCCACCCTGGCCCTGCTGCGCGCCGCCGGGCGGGAGAACGCCGAGGCGGAGACGGCGCGGGCCGTCGAGCTGGGCCTGCTGGCACCGGAGCGGGAGAGCCCCGGCGTGCGCTTCGCCCACCCCCTGGTGTCGGCCGCCCTGTACGCGGAGGCCACCGCCCAGGAGCGGCGGGCCGCCCACGCCGCGCTGTCCACGGCCGCCGTCGACCCCATCGAGCGGGCCCGGCATCTGGCGCTGGCCACGACCGGCGCCGATCCGCAGGTCGCCGCTCGGCTCGGTGAGGCCGCCGCGGTGGCCCGGGACCGGGGCGCGCCCTCGGTCGCCGCCGAGCTGGGTCTGCTCGCGGCCCGGCACACCCCGGCCGACGCGGCGCCGTCGCCGGACGAGCGACGGCTCCAGGCCGCCGAGGACGCGCTGACCGCCGGCGAGAACGACCTCGCCCGGGACATCGCCCGCGAGGTGCTGAGCCGGGCCACCGAGCCCGCCGAACGCGTCCGCGCCTGGATGGTGGTGATCGAGGCGGCCGGCCAGTCGATCGCCGAGGTCGACGCCGTGTATCCGCAGGCCCTCGCCGACGCGGGCGACGACCCCCGGCTGCTCGCCCTGGTCCACTACCAGCTGGCCTGGCGGGCACTGGTCATCGACGGCGACTTCGCGGCGGGCCGCGAGGAGGCCGCGCGCTCCGCGGAACTGGCCGCGAGGGCCGGGGACCGCCGTACCGAGCTGCTCGCGCTCGCCCACCAGGCGCAGGTCGAGACGTTGATGGGGCACCCGGACGCGCCCGCGACGATCAAGAAGGCGCTGAAGGAGCCGCAGGATCCGCAGCTGGCCTGTCACCACAACGGGGCGGGCGCGACCCGCTTCCGCTGGCTGATGATGAGCGACCAGTTCGGCGACGCCCGGGCCACGGCCACCGCGCTGCTGCGCGAGGTGCGGCGCCGCGGCATGGTCGAGAGCGAGGTGCACTACGTGCGCTTCCTCGCCGAGATCGAACTGCGCACCGGGCACTGCGGCCGGGCCCTCGACCTCGCCCGTGAGGGGTACGGGCTCGCCCGCGACTCCGGCATAGGCGAGGGCGCCTCCGCCATGCTCACCTCGCTCGCCGAGGCCGCCGGCGGCGATGTGGAGCGGGCGCAGGCACTGGCCCGGGAGGCCGCCGAGCACGCCGAGCAGGACGGCGACCTGATGTACCTCTCGCGCGCCCTGGGTGCCCTCGGCCACGCCCAGTTGGTGTCCGGGGACGCGGCGGGCACCGTGCAGTCGCTGCGCCGGGTACGGGAGTTGGAGGAGGGGCTGGGGGTCACCGACCCGGCCCGCGGCCGCTGGCAGGCCGATCTCGCCGAGGCACTGGTGCGGGTCGGGGAGATCGCCGAGGCGCAGGACGTCATCGACGTCACCCGGCAGCGGGCGATGCGTCTGGGCCGCGAGAGCATCCTCGCGGTCCTCGACCGGGCCGAGGCCCTCGTCCGTGCGGCGCGCGGTGAACACGACGCCGCCGTACGGCAGTTGACGTCGGCTCAGGACCGGCTGGCCAAGCTGGGCTGCGGACTGGAGGAGGCGCGGGCCGCGTACGCCCTGGCGCGTCTGCGCGCCATGCCCCAGGCGCTCGGTGTCGCTCCGCGCCCAGGCGTGGCCTCCGTGCCCGGTCCAGCCGCTTACGACGAGGCGTCCCGGCTGTTCCGCCGCTGCCGCGCCCTGCCGTGGCTGCGTCAGGTCGAGCAGATCTCGGCCGCCCCGGCGCCCGTGCCGCAGCCCGCGATCGCCCCGTCGGCGCTGGACGCCCTCGCCGGGCTCGCGGCGACGGAACGGCAGGTCGCCGAGCTGGTGATGGAGGGCGCCACCAACCGGGAGATCGCCGGGAAGCTGTACATCAGCGTGAAGACGGTCGAGGCGACGCTCACACGCGTCTACCGGAAGCTGGGGATCCGGTCGCGTGTGGACATCGTGCGACTGGCGGCGGGACACCGTACGAACTGACCTCCCCGGGACCGGTGTACGACCCCTCCCGGGGACCCGTGCGCGAAGGCTTCACGTCGGCCCTGACGCGACCCTGCCCTGGCCGGGGCCGGTCCGGCCCGCCCTGGTCTGAAGCCCTTCCGGCTCCAGCCTAGGCTCACACCACGCCCCGGGTCATCGAGGGTTTTCCCTCCCCAACTCCCTTAGGGGGATCCCCCATTGGGGGGCGTTCACAACCGGTCATACGTTTTACGCCGTGCCGCACGCCAGGGCACACAGACCGGCCCACCGCCCCCGCTCGGCTCCCCCGAGCGGGGGCGGTGGGCCG
>NZ_LIRK01000816.1 GCF_001419765.1 Streptomyces torulosus | reverse complement strand
GACCGGGGCAGCACGGCGAGCAGCAGGGCCAGCAGGGACAGGGCGAACGCGGTGGTGCCGGTCCACCACAGGGCCGCCCCCGGCGGTGGCAGGGCGTCCGGGGTCCAGTCCCGGCCCGCCACGAGCCCGCTGAACACACCGGCCGTCATGCCCAGCGCGGCCACCAGAACGGCTGCCTTGCTGTCGGCCCGCGCGATCTCCGCACGCATCTCGGCGAGCAGCCGTTCGGCCGTCGTGGTCCCGGGGGCTGCCGTGCCGGAGGCCGTGGTGCCGGGGGTCGGCTGTGTGGTGGTGTCCGGCGCCGTCACCCTGTCACCCCCTCCCCGCGTCCGTGTCGTCCGCGCCGCTGCGGGCGCTGGGCCGCGAGGGGACGGCAGGCCCGGTCGGTTGGGCCGACACGAAGGGCGACGGGGTCGCGGGCCCGTTCGCCGACGGCGCCGGCGGCGTCATGGGCGCCGACCCGCCGTATGCGCCCGCCGGTGCGGCCCCTTCCGGCGGGTTTCCGGAGTGCGGGCCCGGCGCCTGAGCGTCGTACGGTGCCTGGCCGTTCCGGTCGGCGTCCCGGGGAGGCTCCGGGGCGGGCTGCGCGTCGGCCGGGGCCGGTGTTCCCGTCGGCAGGGCTGTCCGGTCGTCGGGGGGCGCGGACCGGCGGCGGACGAGTTCGTCGACCGCGTGGCGGACCTGACGCATGGACTCGGCCTTCTGGTAGTCCTCCAGGCTGTCGCCGCCGATCAGCTCCAACTGGCTCTGGATGAAGGTCAGCTGGTCCTGCTGGATGTTGTTGATGACCAGCTGGGTGTCCTCGGGATGCTGGGCCAGGTGCAGGGCCCAGGCACCGACGCCGCCGTACTGGAGGTGGTACTGGTAGAAGTTGATCTTCTGGGCCGCGAGTTCCTGCTGCTGCCGCTGACTCAGCGCCTCCAGCTCGTACTCCAGCCGGGCCTTGCGCAGCCGGAGCTCGTGCTCGGGGTCGAGCAACTCGGACTCGTAGCGCAGGGCCCGCTTCCGCCGCTGGTGCTCGACCGTCTCGTCGTCCAGGCTCAGCTGGACGGCACAGGTGACCGCGAGCCCGATGCCCGCCGCGAAACCGCACGCGTCGACGGCCTGCTGCACGGCGGCCTCGGCGTCCGGGGCGTCCTCGACGGCGAACCGGCGGCTCACCGGCCGCCCCAACTGCTGCAGTTCGCGCAGCAGCCGCCTGGGGACGTCACGCTCGCCTCCGCGTACGTACGCCTCCGCGTCCGAGACCCGCCAGGTCAGGTCGGCGGTCGCCTTGAAGGAGAAGGCGTCGTCGTGGCTGGGCAGCTCCAGCTCCAGATTCACCTCGTGGCTGCCGGTGTCCACCTCGTACACCGAGGTGTAGCGGCGGGTCGCCGCCTCCGCACGGCCGGGTCGGTGCGGCGGGACATACACGTCGTACTCCCCGCCGGATGTGACGAACACCAGTGCGTGGTCGATCGCGGTGGCCGGGCGCCGGGTCGTGTACTCGAAGCGGGAGATCGGCCGGACCGTGAGGACCGGGTCGATCAGCTTGCTGTGCCGGTCGGCGTGCTGCCGCCACTCCGGCTCTCGGCGGAGGTCCGCCATGGTTCAACTCCTTGTGTTCCGGGTGTCGCGCTTGCGTCAGGACGTCGCGGGTGCCGGATGCAGCACCGCGAGCAGATGGTCGGCGAGGGCCGGACGGGAGAACCCGTCCTCGGCGCGCATGGTGCGCAGCTCGTGGGCGAGCCGGTCGCGGTCGGCCGCCGTGACGACCAGCGCGGGCAGCAGCAGCTCCAGGGCGCGGGCGGCGTCCGGGCGGTACTGCGCGACGAGCACCCAGGTGCGCAGGGCGTTGAGGGCCTGGCGGGTGTGGGCCCGGTCGCCGAGGGCGGTGCGCCACAGGGTGGCGAGGTCGCGCGCGGAGTCCGCCTCGTACATGCCGGTGTCGGCGTACCAGTCGACGAGCGCGTTCTCCTCGGCGTTGTCGCAGGCCCGGACGAAGGCGTTCAGCGCGAGCGCGCGGACCGCCGGGGTGTCCAGGTACAGCAGTCGTACGAGTTCGGAGAGCATCTCGCCGCGGCGGGGGCCCACCGAGAGCAGCAGGGCGGTGGACTCGACCAGGTTGTTGGCCTCGGCGACGCTGCTGGTGTCGGCGCGGGCCCGGGCGGCGAGCGCGGTGAGCGCGGGGCCGGCCAGGTCCGGGCGGAGGGGGGTGAGCAGACCGAACGCGCGGATCGCGGTCCAGCGGCGGGCCCAGTGCGCGTCGGTGCACCACTGCGTGAGCAGCCGCAGCACGGCCGGGGCGTTCAGCAACTGGGCGAGAGTCAGGGTGTTCGCGGCGGTCACTCGGGGCCCGAAGCTGCGGGAGACGGCCCAGCCGTCGATGAGCAGCGCGACCGCAGAGGGCAGGTCGGCGAGTGCGAGCAGCGCGGTGGCCGCCGCGGCCCGGGTCCGCACCACCGGCCGGCCGTCACGGGCCAGCTCCTTGAGCCAGGCGACCAGCGCGGGGCGCGCCGAGGGATGGTTCGTCCACACCTCGGTCAGCAGCACACGCGGGGTGCGCTCCTCCCGGAAACGGGTCGAGAACTGGGGCACGGGGCCCCAGTCCGTCTGCTCCTCCAGCAGTTCGCCGTCGGCGCGGGCGAAGTCCAGCCGCTCGGTCGCCGCGGGCCCGAACACCGGGATGCTGGGCGGCTGATCGGGATTCTGCAGCCGCTGGAAGTGCACGAACAGTTTGTCCGCCAGCTCGGCGGCCAGCACGTACGGCGCGTGGTCGAAGACGGCGAGGGAGATCAGGAACGCCTTCTCCCGCAGATCCGTGGCGGGGTCACCGAGCCAGTCCCGGCACTGCTTCTCCACCGCGGTCTGACCGAAGTCGCCCAGCCGCGCCAGCGCCTCGGGGCTCCCGTCGTAGGCGGCGAGCGCCTCGGCGAACTCGGCGGCCTCGGCGGGACGGTGATGGCCCCGGGCGAGGAACTCCCGCACCGGAGCGAGCCCGAGCAGCGCGTCGGCGTCGCCCTTCCGCCGGGACACCACCAGGGCCCGTACGACGTCCCGTGCGCTCGGTGGCTCCCACACGACCGGGGTCACGCCCAGCAGGAACGGTGACTTCTCCACCGTCACCACCAGATGGGCGCCCGCCTTCTTGAGCTGGTCGCGGGCCGCGTACAGATGGGTGTCGCGCAGCGGGCGGTTACGGGTCAGGGGCAGGCCCCGCAGGACGTAACCGCCCGGCTGGGTCAGCTGCGCGGGCAGGGCCGAGGGCGTCGTCTCCGCCGGTAGGGCGTGCACCGTCGGCACGCCCAGCCGGTGCAGCAGCATGCGCGCGGCCGCGTACCGCCCGCCGGCATGGCTGCCCGACAGGACCAGCACCCGTTCCTCGCGCAGCCGCTCCAGGGCCTGCGCGAAGGCGGGCCCCTCCACGAACACCTCGGCCAGCTCGTCCTGCCGTTCGGGTGGGATCTCCCCGGAGAAGTGGGCCTGCGCGGCCGGCCCGTGGTGGTGGATCTCCGTCTTGCCGCCGAGGAACACGTCCCCGGTGACCTGGCCGCCCGACACGCCGTGCTGGGCGCCGCCGACCAGGCTCCCGCCGAAGGAGGCGGTCGGGCCGAGGATGAACCCCGGGGTGTGGGCGAAGAGCTCCCGCTGGGCGGCCCGCGCCTCCTGGGTCCGCTCCTCCGGTTCGTCGTCCGCCTCCCCGCCGGCGTACGGGTCCTCCAGGGCGGCGTCAGGTCCCGCCGCCTCGCTCGGGGGCACGGTCATGCCGAGGCCCCCTTGCTCCCACCGCCGAGGTGGACGTCTCCGGTGACCTGACCACCGGAGACGCCGTGCTGGTCCCCGCCGACGAGGCTGCCTCCGAAGCTGGGGGCGCCGCCGTTGAAGTGGAAGACCGGGCCCGCCTGGCCGCCTCCCGAGTCACCCGCCGTGGTCTCTCCCGCGGTGGGGCCGCAGTCGCGCCCCGGTGCCGGACCGTCCCCCTGACCGTCCGGCACCGGGGCTTCCCCCACCCCCCTCTCACCAGGGTCGTGAGTGCCGGGCGCCCTGCCCGGCACCGGCCCGTGCAGCCACGCCCGCAGCGGGCCGTTCTTGCTGTCGACCGTCATCGGGTGGAAGTCCGCGGCCAGGACACCGGGGTGGTCGTGGCGCACGATCCCGGAGTGGATCCCCTCCGAGACGCACAGCGCGAAGTCGTGGGGGCGGGACCGCAGGGCGGCGCGGAGCAGTTGGGCGTCGAGGAGGCGGCACGCGTGGTTGAGGTCCGAGCCGACCCAGCCGTTGAGCCCGTCGACGGCCACGTAGCCGTCGGCGACGACACCCCGCAGGCGGATCTGGGCGGAGCTGGACGCCATGCGGTTGACGGCTCGCAGCTGGGCCGGGACCTCGGTGAGCAGGGCCCGCAGCAGGGCTGTCACCGACGCGTTCGCGTCGATCAGCTCCATCACCGCGTCACCCCGGTCGGCCCGCAGCCGCAGGGTCTCGTCGATGCCCGCGCTCTCCAGCGCGCGGTCGGTGATGTCGTAGAGCATGCGTCGCAAATACGCCTGCTCCACGTCGTCCCGGGCGCTGTAGCGCTCGATGTCGAGCAGGAGGATGGTCCGGCTCACGGGGTCCGTCATGGTCGCCTCTCGCTGGGGGCCTGTCGCCTGGGTGAGAAGCCTGGCGTCGACCCCGGGGCCCGCGAGAGGACGGATGACCCACTCGAAGTGTGACCGTGTGCACAGAGGCAGCGCACGCCCCATGGGGCACGGAGGCAGCGCACGTCCCCTGGGGCACGGCGGTCGGCGGCAGTGGGAGGGATACCTCAGAAGCCGGACTCGACCCCGGCCGTCCTCCCGCAGTCGCCGCCCTCCGCGCGCGCGATCCGCCGCAGGACGTCCATCCGCACGATCTTGAGGGTCCGTCGTCCCGTGACCACGACTCCCCGTTCCCGCAGGTCCTTCAGCAGCCGCTGGACCATCTCGCGTGAGGCGCCGACCGATCCGGCGAGTTCCTGCTTGCTCAGCGGGACGAGGAGCTCGACGCCCGCCTTCGTGTAGCGCGCGTTGGTGTGGGCCAGCTCCAGCAGCAGAGCTGCGAGCCGTTCCCGCACGCTCATCGACGCGAACTCCAGCCGCCGTTGGTCGGCCGCGCGCATCCGGTCGGATGTGAGGCCGAGCAGCGCGTACGACACGGTGGGGGAGCCGCCGAGGAACTCGGTGAAGCGGTCCCGGTCCACGGCCACCGCCCGCACCGCCTCCAGCGCCGTCACCGTCGCCGAACGCGGCCGGCCGGTGAGCGCGGCGGACTCGCCGACGATGTCACCGGGGCCGCGCAGCGCGAGGAGAGCCTCGTAGCCGTTGACGGCGGCCGCGGTCACCTTCGTCCAGCCGTGCGTCACGAAGAGGACGTACGACGAGGGTTCGTGCTGGTGGAGCAGGACATCGCGGGGTTTGAAGGCCAGCTCGCGGCCCAGGCCGAGCAGCGCGCCGCGGTCCGCGGTCTCCAGCCGGGCGAGGAACGGCACGCGGTCGTCGAGCCCGGACTCTCCCGGTAAGTCTGGCGCGGTCATTCGTTCCCCTGTCCCGGAGAGCAGACGTCCCCGTGAGTACGCGATCCGCGATCCGGGACCGCACGGCAACCCATGAACGTACTCAACCCGCCCTTGGCATGAGCATCGGATTGATCAACCGGTGACAAACGTGGCCGCTGTTACACGCATGCGACCCAAGGAGACGGAACCGCAACAGAAGGCGGGACCGGGAACCGATGCCCTGCGGCGTGCGTTGGAGCATCATTGGAGGCACAACCAGTCCGGGGGAGTGTTTCTCGTGTCGAACCCGTCGTGGCAGCCGATGCCGTGGCAGGCGCAGGGCAGTAGCCCGTCGCTGCTTGCCGCCCATGCCGATCGTGAGCGTGCCGTGGATGTCCTGCGGGCCGGTTTCAGTGAGGGCCGCCTCCAGCAGGACGAGTATGAGAAGCGCATCGAGCGGGCCTACACGGCGCGCACGGTGGGCGAGCTGGCCCTTCTGGTCGCCGACCTGCCGCAGGGGCCCTCGGCCATGCAGCCGAGTGCGATGCCCGCGATGCCCCCGATGGTCCCGCGTACGTTCATGCCGGCCCCCGTTCCGCCGCCGCCCACCAACGGCAAGGCCGTCGGCGCGATGGTGTGCGGTGTGCTCACCACGATGACCATGGGGCTCACCGGTATCCCGGCTGTGATCCTCGGCCACACCGCCCGCTCCGAGATCAAGCGCACCGGCGAGGGCGGCGAGGGCTTCGCCCTGGCGGGCCTCATCCTGGGCTGGCTCTCGGTCGCCGGCTGGGCCTTCTTCCTCGCCATCATGATCATCGCCGGGGTGGCCTCGGAAAGCGGAGTCTGAGGACGACGGGGCGGGTGGCCCCCGGGGAGGCCGAGACCTCGGGGCCGGGGGCAGCCGCCAGGCCGCGCGGCAGGCGACCGCCCACCTGCGACACACCAACGCCGGCAAGCCCTCCCGCACCAGCGAGCGACACCTCGTACTCGCCGGGCGTCCTTTCGCCGAGGAGCCGTCGCGTACTCGCCGGGCAGTCTCTCGCTGGGTAGCCGCCCCGTCTTGCCGGACAGCCGCCGCCCTTGCCGGGTCTCGCTACGTAGCCGCCCCGCCTTTCCGGGCAGCCTCTCGCTGCCTAGCCGCACCGCCCTGCCGGGCAGCCGCTCGCCGGGCGGCGGCCCCGCCTCGCTGGCCAGTCGCTCGCTGGGCGGCGGCACCCGCCTGACTGCCGCACTGCCCAGGCGCCGTCTCGCCGGGCAGCCGCCCCGCCGGGAGCTATCGTCGGGCGGCTCCTTCGGTGGATGGTTCCCGCGCCGGACGGCCGCACCGCCCCGCGGCCTACTCGCTCAACAACCCGCCCGCCCCAATCC
>NZ_LIRK01000815.1 GCF_001419765.1 Streptomyces torulosus | reverse complement strand
CAGCACGTGCAGGGCGGCGTCTCGGGGGTCACGCGTGCTCCAGTTCGGCGTCGCGGCTCAGCAGGTACGCGGTGAGCGCGATCAGCGCCCGGGTGGAGGAGTCCGGATCGCGGGCGTCGCAGCGGACGAGCGGGGTCTCGGGCAGCAGGTCGAGGGCCTCGCGCACCTCGGCCAGGTCGTGCACGGGGGCGCCGTCGAAGTCGTTGACGGCGACGGCGTACGGCAGGCCCAGGTCCTCCAGGGTGCCCATCACGTCGAAGGAGTGGGACAGCCGGCGGGTGTCTGCGAGGACCAGCGCGCCGAGGGCGCCGCGGGTCATGTCCTCCCAGAGCCGGGTGAAGCGCTGCTGTCCCGGAGTGCCGAACAGGTAGAGGACCAGGGACGGGTTGAGGGTGAGGCGGCCGAAGTCCAGCGCGACCGTGGTGGTGGTCTTGTCGCGGGTGTCGGCGAGATCGTCGACGAGGGCGCCGGCCTGCGTCAGGACCTCCTCGGTGCGCAGCGGCCGTATCTCGGAGAGCGTGCCGACGAACGTGGTCTTGCCGACCGCGAAGTGTCCGACGACGAGCACCTTGAGCGCGCGCCGCACGGTCGGCCGCAGATACACGTCGTCAGAGGCGGGCGCGAAGCCCATCGAGGACCTCCTGGAGGATGCCGGCGTCGAACCGCCGGACGGCCGAGGGGCGTTCCCCCTGCTCGAAGGGGTCGTGGAACCCGGGGGACGGCGTGCGGGTGGCGATGTGGCCGCTGTCCATGAGGTCGGCGACCAGCACCTTGGTGACGCTGACCGGAAGCCCGAGGTGCCCGGCGACCTCGCCCAGGGAGAGCGCGCCGTGCCGGCACAGCTCCATCACCCGGCGCTTCTCCGGGGTCAGCCCGGTCGGCGGCAGGTCGTCGGCGGCGGTCAGCAGGGTGATCAGATCCAGGGTGTTGCGGGTGGGGCGGGCGCGGCCGTCGGTGACGACGTACGACCGCACCAGGCGCCCGCCGGGCCGGGGGCGGGGCGTCATGTCCGGCTGCCCGTGGCCGGCCTGGCCGGGGTGGACAGCTCCTTGCCGAGCCGGTCGACGAGTTTGTGCATGCGGTAGGTGACCGCCTCCATGTCCACCTCGACGCCGGTGGAGACGGCGAGGTGGGCGCCCTCGCCGGCCGCGACGAGGAAGACGTAGCCGTGCCCGAACTCGATCAGGGTCTGCCGCCAGGGGCTGGTGGACGGGCCGCAGAACTCGGCGGTGCTGCGGCTGATCGACTGGAGGCCGGAGAGGCCGGCGGCGAGGCGTTCGGCGTCGTCGCGGTCGATGCCGGCGGAGTGGGCGCGGAGCATGCCGTCGGCGGAGAGCAGGATCGCGTTCCGCGCCTCGGGCACCTTCAGCACGTCGTCGAGCATCCAGCCCAGCTCGTTGGTCGTGGGCTCGCTCATGCGCGGGGGGTCCCTTCGTTGTCGTGGGGGGTGGAGG